>JAGAOU010000034.1 GCA_017623595.1 Clostridia bacterium | reverse complement strand
CTGCTGCGGTTGTAGGTCCTATGCTAATAACCTTTTTGGGTGTTCCTGCTTATGATGCGGTCGGAATCGGGCTGATCAGCGATGTTTTGGCAAGCCTTGTCAGTGCATATACCTATAAAAAAAGCGGAAACTTAGATGTTAAAAACAGCTTACCGTTGCTCGTCAGTGTTCTTGTCGTAACTATGGTCGGCAGCTTTGTTGCAAGCTTTCTCCCTGAGCAAGCAATGAGCGGTACGATGCAGATAGCGTTGATTATTATTGGACTGCGCTTTCTTTTGAAGCCTGTCAACAAAACGAGGGAGCAATTAGAAGCAGTTTCTCCCAAAAGCAGATTGATCAAGGCAATCATCGGTGGCATATTCGTTGGATTCATTTGCGGTTTTGCCGGAGCCGGCGGTGGAATGATGCTTTTGCTCGTTCTGACTTCTTTCCTCGGTTACCCTATGCATTTGGCGGTTGGAACAAGCGTATTTATTATGGCGTTTACGGCTCTTACAGGTGGGATTAGCCATTTTATGATTGGCGGATTTCCCGACATTCTGTGTCTCGTCCTGTGCGTTGTGTTTACTCTGCTTTGGGCAAGAGCTGCTGCAAAAATTGCTAACAAATCTAATGCCAAAACGTTAAACCGAGCGGTTGGTGTTGTTATGATTGTCACGAGCATCGTGATCTTGGCAGTTAATTATCTATGACCATTTATACTGCAATTCCACAGGAACAAGTTTGCCCCTTTATTGCTATTGCACGTTGAATATGAGGGTGCCGCCTTTGCGAGGGCGGCGCTTTTTTTTTGCGTTTTTTGAACAAAAACGGAAAATTTTTCCGAATCGTTGCAAATCTTGACGGTATATGGTATTATATTTATATACGCCTCTGCAAACATTACGGGTATCGGCATTCTTCGCAGAGAGGGCTACGAGGTGAAAAACAAGGATTTCTTTAAGATCGACATCCCCTTCACCCTCGCAGCCATCATCCCCGCCTATATCTACATCTGGCTTGCCTTTGGTGTGTAATTTCTGCGAAAGGTGGTGTCTCGTTTGATCCTTCTGATGCCCTTGTTTTTAGGTGCCGCTGTCTGTTCTGCGGTCTATTTTACGGTGAGTCTGATTGTCTTTCTGTCAAAAAGAAAAAAATATCGCAAGGAGCCTTGCGACTGGACTTTGAGTGAAAAGAATGTTTGGAGGGGGCATTTGATTTACGCTTCGGTTTCTTTCATAATTGCGTTTCTTTTGATTGTTATTCCTATGGCTTTGCTCGCTCAAGCTCTTCGCTATATGTGAGAATTATTCCGGGAAGTTTTTTCGGGCTCAAGAAAGGAGAAATATACCGTGTATTCCTGGTTTTTTGCTGCTGTTTTGGCGATTTTGATCTATTTTATTGTCAGCCTTGTGTCCTTTTGTTCTCAGAAGAAGGAGGAACAGGTTCATCCCGCAATGCGCAACTCGGCGCAGAGCAAAAAATGGCTCCTCCATTTGGTTGTGTCTTCGGTTTTGCTTGGAGTTGTTTTTCTGATAGGTGTCAGCGTTGTTGTGACATTTTTAAGTGCAATCCGATTTATGTGAGGTGTGTGCGATGCCACAGAAATACTTTTACAGGCTTGTTGTGCTTCTGATGATCTTGGGAGTAGGGTTGACCGTCGCCCACGTGATTTACGATGTTCTGGCCTATCACAACAGTTCCATAATCTATTTTATCGCAGAGGAGCTATGGTGATATGAAATTGGTGAAGCAGATTTTATATCTGGCATTTATTTTGTTCCTCTTTATTTCGTTTAATCTGTCGTTGTATTTCCTTGTTACCAAGCGGTTGTCCAACAATTTCAGCGGAACCGACCAGGCGAAGATGATTGATGTCCGCAGGTATCTTCCTCATGAGCCCGAATCCGATCTTGCTCGGGTGGATTCCTCTCTGAAATTGACTGAGAATCTCCCTGTTTTGGACGGCGCTGCAGCTTTGGTTCCCGTGTATGCTGCCATCGTCAACGCCGTTTATCCCGAAGGCTCCGTAACCTATGAGGGCGGAAGCTTTTCCGACGATAATTTTTACGGCGAAAATTTTGCTTCGGACAGTAAAATGCAGTACAAAAATACTGTCCGCGGCTATCAGGCCATTGTGGATGGATCCACCGATATCCTTTTCTGTGCTGCGCCTTCTGCAGACCAGAAGCGCTATGCCGAGGAGCAGGGGGTGGAATTGGTGTATGTGCCCGTGGGCTTGGAAGCCTTTGTGTTTTTCGTCAACGAAAACAATCCCGTGGACAATCTGACGGTGGATCAGGTGCGGGGTATCTACAGCGGCGATTATACCAACTGGAATCAGGTGGGCGGCACGAATCGTGTTATCAATCCCGTGACCCGCCTGGAGGGAAGCGGCAGCCAATCTGCCATGAACGCCTTTATGGGGGATCGAGCCATCGGTTCGAAATCTCCCTTTGCTGTGTTTGGCGCTTCTATCGGATTTTCCTTCCGTTATTATCTGGACGGAATTGTTGGAAATCAGAATGTAAAAATGATTTCTCTCAACGGTGTTTATCCCAATGAGGAAAACATCCGCAATCGTACCTATCCCGTCATTGCGGAGTTTTATGCCATTTACCGCGCCGACAATCCGAATAAGAACATTCCGCGTCTGATCGAGTGGATTCTGTCTCCTGAGGGGCAGACTCTCATCGAAGAAAACGGCTATGTGCGAATTCAATGAAAAGGTGGTGGATGCGTGTTTGTAGAAATTGAGTTTTACGGCGGAGATTGTATTTTATGCGGGAAGCATGTTTCGGTTTCCGATTTTCAAGAACAAATCCGTGCGGTTGAAGCCCTGTATGACAGAGATTCGGATAATTTTACCGCACTTCTGTGCAGAATGTTCGGGTGGGAAAAGGTGGACAATGTTCCGGAGACCGCCCATATCGCCTACACTTACGACAGAGACACAGAAAGAATTTTGACACATACTTATTGATATTCCCCTCATCCCCGAACCTCGGTTCGGGGATTTTTTGCAAGATGCTGTTGTCAACCGAAAAGATACCGAAAAAAATAAGTTTTGGGGTGTACAAATGGCGAAAAATATGTTATAATGGGAACGAAACGGAGGGGATTGATATGAATTCCATTGGAAATTTGATTCGGGAGAACCGAAAAAAGAAAAATATGACGCAGGAAGAATTGGGGGTTGCAGTGTCGGTCAGCAAGCAAGCGGTTTCCAAATGGGAGACGGGAAGAACTCTTCCCGACATGGAAATGCTGCGAAAATTGTCTGTTGTTTTAGAGATTCGTAGCGAGGAGCTTTGGGGCGAATCGGTTTCGGAAGCGCGACGCAGTCGGGGAATCAGTCGGATTTTTATTTTGATTTCCGTTTTTTTGGTGCTATTGCTTGCTTTTTTCGCTTTGGACGGTGTTGCAGCGGTGCAGCGACGATTTCAATCGGGTGTAATGTATCTGACCGTTTTTGAGGACGGGGTGCCTGTGGAGGCCTCCGAGTACTCTGTTGTGTCGGAATTGTCCTTTCGGAGTGCAGAGAACGGATATTGCTTTTCTTCGGATTACGGCGAATTGTGCGGCGTTGTTTCTTTGAAGGAATATGAGATTGAATTCTGTTTTATGAACCCCAATAATTGGCACAACATTCAACTCCGTCTTGATCTTCTGCCGACTTCGGACGGCCTTGTTGTGCGGCAGACTGTGACCTACTTTACCGATGGTGACGTTTTATCCGTCTTTGTATCGGAGGCGGCGCCTTCCGACGGGAAGGTTTTTCTTTACTGCTCGGGGATTTGATAAAAATTATTTGATGGCACGATGAAATAAATAGGATTTTTTTGTCCGAAATCCGTTTTTTTGTTGTCTTATAAGGTAGAGGCTCTGATTTTGAAAGAAGGGAGATGAAAAAATGGACGATTGCCGTATCATTGAGCTTTATAATGCTCGCGACGAAGAGGCGTTGTCTGCTTCTGCGGAAAAATATGGGCGATATTGCTATTCTGTGGCGCAAAACATCCTTTCCGACCGACAGGACTGCGAGGAATGTGTCAACGATACTTGGTTCAACGCCTGGAATGCCATTCCGCCCCAACAACCCCGTTCTTTGAAACTGTTTTTTGCTCGTATTACCCGAAATTTATCTTTTAATCGATTTAAGGCGTCGCAGCGTCTCAAGAGAGGTGGTGGAGAGATTTGTTCTGTTATGGAGGAGATCGGAGAATTTCTCTCCGATGGAACCCGTGTAGAAGATTCCTTGGAAGAAGAGATCCTTTTGCAGTTGATTCATGTTTTTCTTCGCTCTTTGCCCCGACGGGAATGTGACATGTTCGTCCGACGATATTTTTATGTAGATACCACAAAAATACTTGCCGTGCGGTACGGGATGGGTGAAGATGCGGTTTTGCGCTCCCTTTCTCGCACGAGGCAAAAACTGAAACGTTATCTGGAAGAGGAGGGATATACCTTATGAAGAGAGAACGGTTTTTTGAATTGATGAATCAGCTTGACGATGATCTGCTTCTTCGTGCCGACGAGTTGGAAGCAAAGCCGGTTCGAAAAAAGAATTTTTATATTGTTTGGGGGGCTGTGGCGGCATGCCTTTGTATTCTGGCCTTGTCTTCAGCTCTTATTCTTCCGGGAAATTCTCCTCAACCCCCTGTAGACAGTTCCCCCACAACCTCCGTGATTGTCAATCATACACCGGTTCCGTTGGATCATTCTGCGGCCTTTGGACAATTGAGCGGATCTTCTTTGGCGTATGTAAAGGGCAGTTCTACTTCGCTTTCCTCTACATCCTCTAGTCCGCCTCTCTATCGCTTTAATTCCGCAAACTTTGTGGTAAGGGTGAAAGCGGTGGATGCGTTGCCCGATGAGTATTATGAGTTGGATGTGTCTTCTGAAAAAAGCCCCACGGCCTATCGTTTGGTTGTATGCGATGTTCTTGAGGTAATTCATGGTGAACTGGAAATATCGCAGTTTTTGTTTCAAATATCGTCTTATCTCTATGTGGATTTTACGCAGTATGACAGTTTGATTATTTCTTTGTCCCATGTAGGGGTTTCGGATTATTATGTATTGCGAAACAAAGTGCAAAATCGTATGGAGTCCTTTTCTCTTCCTGTATTTTCATCTCATAATCCCCAATTGGGGAATGTTATAGCCTTCAGTGATGGGGTGTTGGATGAAACCTTTTGGCAAAACAAAGGATGGCGAGGCGGTGATTTTCTTTCCCGCGGTTTGAAGGATATGTGGAACGGAGATTTGGTGGCATACCGTGGGTGCTCTGAAACCGAAACTGTAGAAATCCTCCAGCGGTGTATTGCGACGCGGATTGCTACAACCGGAGAAGCGTATGTGCCTCCCGTTTTTCTTTCCGCGGATTTTGAGGACGAGGATGCGAGAGCCGCTTTGGCATACGTGAAACCCTTTGACAACGGGGTATTTTCGCAATCGCGAAGGGTGAATCCAAAAGGAAATACAGAGTTGGTTTTTTGTCGTTATGCTAACGGTTGTCAAACAGAAGAGACTGTCATTATTGATTTAGTGACTGAGGAGGTTACCTATTCTGAAGTGAGGTACACTGAGGAGGATTTTTCCTCTATGGAGGATTTGGGGTTTCATATTGCAAAAGCAGCAGATCAGTACAGGCAACAGATTCCCACCCCTCCCCGCGTGGATCCTGAAGGAAAAAATCTCCGAACGCTGTGCCTGTATGGTTGGTATGCAAAGGTTGATGGAAAGGTCTACGGTGTTATCAAGACGGTTTGGGTTTATGAAGTGTTTTCAGACGGCGGTATGACGGCAACTCGTTGGTACGATGATACTTATGTCCTCTATGACGGAGCGGAAGGAACAGCAACCTTTATTGTTCGTGAGGATTTGATTGCGCTCATTGGCAATCGCAATATTTATCGGGGAGAGTATAATGCTGCAAAGTTGATTCCTATGTGCTGATACTGTTATTCTACAACTTCTTTGCTGTAGGAAAGGGAAAGACTTGTGAAGTACAATTTTCGCTTTTGTGCATTTGCTGAGAGGACTGTACAAAAGAAGTTGTTCCGCTCTTTTATTGTTCTATATGAGGGTGCCGCCTTTGTGAGGGGCGGTACCCTGTTTTTGTATCTGCTTTTGTGAAGCATCCGACGGATGAAATCCGTCGGGATTGAAAGAGGTTTTTCTTTGGTCCTTTCTTTTTCCTCCGAAAAAAGAAAGGACACGTTCTTTTTTGTTCTGTTCGGGGTTTTGACTTGACAAGTGTTGAAATTTGTGCTATGATAAAGAAAAACTTCTTTGAGGTGAAACGATATGATTTTTGAGTCGATGGATCGGATCGTGTTTGCGGGGGATTCCGTGACCGATATGGGAAGCAAGAACCCTGTGGGAGAAGGTCTTTTTGATAATGTGGGACGCAGTTATGTGCGTGTGATCGAAAACCTTTTGGCGGTGTGTTATCCCGAAATTAAGGTGCGTATCACCAATTCGGGGATCTCCGGAAACACCAGTCGCGCCCTGTTACAGCGTTTTGATCGGGATGTGGTGGATCTTAAACCGAATTGGGTTAGCATCTGCATCGGAATCAACGATGTGTGGCGGCAATTCGACTCTCCTGCCATTCCCGACGAGCAGATTATGCCTGAGGAATACGAGCGCAACGTGGAGTCGATGATCCTGAAGGTGAAGGACTCCGTGAAGGGAATTTTCCTCCTTTCGCCCTACTATATGGAGCCCAATCGGGAAGACATGATGCGCAAGCGTATGGACGAATATGTGGCTGTTTGCAAAAAATTGGCGGAAAAGCACGGGTGTATTTTTGTGGATTTCCAGCGGATGTATGAGGAGTATTGCTCGGTTCGTCATTCTTCCTATGTGGCCTGGGATCGGGTCCATCCCAATCAGGTGGGCGCCACGCTGATGGCACGGGAATTTTTGAAACACTGCGATTTCGATTATAACCATTGATTTTATACCGATTTGGTTTGAAAAAGGATGAATTTTATGAAGATTGGGCTTTTTTCCGACTCCCATTACTCCTCCAAGGAGTTGAGCTGCAAGAAGCGGTACAACAATCAATCCTTGCGGAAGATCAAGGAGGCCATGGAGGCCTTTTCGGCGGCGAAGTGCGATCTGGTGCTTTGCCTTGGAGACGTGATTGACTCGGAGCCGGAGCACGAAACCGAAATTGCAAATCTGCGGGCGGTGGCAGAGATTTTGGATCAATACGGAATCGACACCTTTTGCCTTATGGGAAACCATGACGGATTTCGCTTTGATCAGGATGAGTTCTATGGGATTTTGGGAGAATCCCGCCGTCCCCGTGATCTTTCTTCGGGGGGAACCTCGTTGATTTTTGTGGATGCGTGCTATCATTGCGACGGGGAGCATTATCATCCCGGGCGTTCCGATTGGAAGGACGTCTGCTATCCCCATGTGACTGAGTTGAAGGATCGGTTGCAGAGGGCGGAGGGGGAGATCTGTCTGTTTTTACATCAGAATCTGGATCCTTCGGTGGAGGCTCGGCATATTCTGCACAATGCGGCGGAAATTCGATCGATTCTGGAAGCCTGCGGCAGGGTCAAAACGGTCTATCAGGGGCATTATCATCCGGGACTCATGTCGGAGCATGGCGGAATTTCTTATGTGACCCTTCCTGCCATGTGCGAAAATGAGAATTGCTTCTTTGTGGTTGAGATTTGAGGAGACCGGCACATGTTTTTGGATGATTTGTATATAGGGATGGAGATCGACATTCCCGCAGCGGTGATCGAGAAAGAAAAAATGATGGATTTTGCCCGCCTTTACGATCCCATTCCGCTGCATTGCGATGAAGAATATGCGAAGACCACCAAGTTCGGTCAGTTGATTGCCCCCGGTGTGATGTCCTTTATGGCGGTGTGGGCAAAGTTTTTGGAAAAGGATATCTTCGGCGATGAGCTCGTTGCCGGGAAATCCACCAAAATTGAGTGGTTCAAGCCCGTGTTTGCCGAGGATGTGCTGAAGGGGCAGGGAAGAGTCACTGCCATCAATCGTCGTAATCCCTACAACGGCATCGCGGAAGTCACGATTGATGCGGTCAATCAACGGGGGGAAACCGTACTCTCCTCCGTTACTGAGGCAATTGTTCGCTATCGCTGTGTTTGATCTTTTTTAATTTTTTGTGAATTTTTGCAAAAACCTGTCACATTTTCAATTTTTTTACGTGTATAAGAGGTGAAAACAATTTTTCGGAAAGAGGTGTTTTTATGAAAAAGGTACGGTACGGATCTTTGCTTTTGGGATTTTTTTTGCTTCTTTTGTCCTTTGTCGGGTGCGGAGAGGTCGTTCCGCCACCGGACGGTGTGGTTTCCCAAACCGACACTTACACCATTGAGCGCATCGGTGGACTGTGTTATCTCACCTTTGCCGAGGGGTACGAACCTAGAAAATGGGAACAGGGTAACGGATGTGTTGTCGAGACGGGGAGTTTTACATTTTCCTCATTGGATGAAATGTTTCAAGCTTTTACGAAAGGGCCTTTGGATTTCCATGCGCTTCAAATGATCCGCACCTTCAATGCTTGCGATGACAATGGGAGATATTCGGTTATAGATCCCTATTTTTTTAAAATCCCAAAGTTACCCGAAGAGTATCTCATTTCCGGCCTGACTGTAAATGGCCTGGAATGTTCTTTTTCTATAAAAAACGGTAAGGCGAGGGGGGCTTTTCAGTTCCTTTCGGAAGAACGGTATCGGCAGGCTGTTGCGGGATTTGACACCTTTGCGGAAAAGTACCGGAAAACTTTTCCCCGCGCTACGGTAACCGAATTGGAATCGGATGAGCGAGGGGCCGCTGTGTATGATGTGCATGATGGCAATTATACATATCGGTTTAAGTTTTACGCTGTTTCGGACGGTTCGGTCGAGGTTTTTGTAGAAGAAAAGTATGTTTTGTGGGAAAGTCGTCATTTTTACGGAACTTCCGAGACGGTTCCGCTTTCGGTTACGGGCTATTCGTTTTCCGGGGAGGACTACTTCAAATTTTTTGTTTCTCATCTGGAGGAGCGCCCCTCCGAAAAATGGTTGCTTTCCTTCGGTGTGACCCTTTATGGGCCGCCCGAAAATGCGACGAGCGAAAACCGAGATTGATTCAATGCCAATTTTTCTTATAATAGCAGTCAATTTCTGCGTTTTTTACTTATGTTATTGTTGATAAAATAAACCTATTCGGTATAAAAAATAAGAAATTTAAAGAGGTTTGTATGAAGTATTTTGATACCTATGTTTCCAACACTGTGGCGGGGAGCGGGAACCAGTTATACTTTGTTGCCGACGGTGTGCAGACGGGACGGGTGTTTTATAAAATCACCTGCGGGGGACGGTATGATTATTCTTTGCTCTTCTCCAATGTCATCGACAGCACCTTTGCTGACGGGGCAAAGAGCCATAAGAATCTGATCTGTGACGAGTGGACGATTCACTCTGCGCGGGTGGGACGATTGGCGGCCGACGGGATTCCCGCGGGATTTACGTCTCCCGAGGTTGCAGCGGCGGTGAACGGTGCCGTGACAGGTCTTGTGCCCCTGACCTTCGACGGGGTGCGGGAAAAAACGGTGGCGCCCGGGGAATTTTTTACGACAGATCCCTTGTCGCTCAACTTTGCCGAGGGGGATTATCTCTGTCTTGAGATGACCGTTTCGGGGAGCATGATTCCCTATCATCAGGAATCTCTTTTGCCCGCTTTTGTTGAGACGGCGACGGGGTGGGAATACCGCAAGACCACGCCTTTTGCAGGCATGATCGGCTGCAATCGACCGGTTCGTGCCCGTGTGGGGTATCTGGGGGATTCCATTACCCAGGGCATCGGTGTTGTCCCTAATTCCTACAAGCATTGGAATGCCCTCCTGTCCGACATGCTGGGACAGGACTATGCCTTTTGGAATCTGGGCCTGGGATATGGCCGCGCCGACGATTTGGGGGCCGACGGCGCCTGGCTTTATAAGGCGCGGCAGAACGATATTACGGTGCTTTGCGCAGGGGTCAACGATCTGAATCGGGGTTTTACTGCGGAGCAGATTATCAAAAACTTGACCACAGTTGTGGATACTCTTTCTGTGAGGGGACAAAAAATTATCCTGCAGACCGTTCCGCCCTTCAATTACGATGAATTGCGCACCGAGCGCTGGAATGCGGTGAATGAGCATATCAAAACCGTATTATCCTCAAAGGTTGCGTTTGTGTTTGATACCGTCCCTGTGCTGGGAGCGAAGGATCGGCCCGCGCAGGCGATTTACGGTGGTCATCCCAATGAGGAGGGAAGTGCTCTGTGGGCAGAGGCTTTGTACGATGCCTGTAAGAATCTTTTCTGAGAAGAGGTCGGAGAGGAAAGGGTTTCCGAGAGAGAAAAATGTTGGATTTTTTCAGCATTTCTCTTGACAATTTCTCATAGTTATGATATAATGAAGACAGAGAAAGCGAAATCCGTCGGTCGGATGTTGCTTTTGATCAAACAGTTTTTTCCCCGAAAATAACCGTGAAAGGAGTTTGGTGCGGATTTGTCCGCATCAGAAAACGCGTATGTTTTGTCCGAATTGTGGAAAACAGGTAGAGGAAAACGGTGCTTTTTGCCCCCATTGCGGGAAACCCGTTGCTTCACAGCCTGTAGCAGAAAAACCCGTAGAAACTCCCGTACAGCCTCAGGCTGCTTATGTTGCACCGCCCTCGACTCCCGTTGCGGCTGCTCCCGTAGTTCAGCCTGTTCAGCCCTCAGCTCCCGTTCAGGCAGCACCCGTTCAGACGGTTGCTCAGCCCGTTGCGGCTCCCGTTGCTCAGCCCGTTGCTCAGCCTGCCCCGACGGCTCCCGCAGCGCCCAAAAAGCGCCGTAAGATGGGGAAATGGATTGCTTTGGGCAGTGTGGCCGCCGTTCTTGTGGTCGCCGCTGTTCTTGTTGTCTTTAATTGGGGAACGCTGAAGGGTGATATGGTGAAAAACTTCGGATCCCCCGGAGAATACTTTGCTTATGTGGAGGGAGAATCCTTCAAGGAAACCACCCAGGGCTTCTCCACCCTTTACGGAAGCGTGGCCAAGAATTTCTCGGTTACCGGTGCAAAGGCAGATGTGTCTCTGCAGGTGGATGAAAGTATTCTCAGCATGATCTCCTCCATGGCACAGATTGATGTGGAATGGCTCAATGAGGTTGGGGTCGGCGTTCAGACCAACATGAAGGATCGTAAGATGGAATATGTCTTCGGTCTGACCATTTCCGCTACCGAGATTGTCGATCTTCATGTGATTCTTGACATGGAAGACGGCGTTATGTACATGGGACTTCCCGGTCTGAATCCCACATATCTGAAGATGGATCTGGTGGAAGGCGGAATGACCGAGGATGATATCGCTCAGTTGAACCTTACCTTTGATATGATGGAAGATCTTTTGGAGGTGCTCCCCACCGAGGATGCCATGAACGATCTTCTCTCTAAGTATATTGATATCATCATCGGTTGCATCGAAGACGTTGAAATGGAAGACGTGAAGCTTAAGGTCAACGGCGTTTCTCAGTCGGTCACCTGCGTCACCATTGAAGTGGACGAAAAACTGCTGATGAAGATTGTGGAAGAGGTTCTTACAGAGGCCAAGGATGATCCGCAGATCAAAGACCTTCTGGTTGTTTTGGAAGACATCATGAAGGAATCCGGCGAAACGGTGAACCTGGTCGATACCTTTGAAGATGAAATTGATTCCTATTTGGAAATGCTGAAGCAGCAGGCTTCTCAGAGCAGCAATGAAACCTTGTTTGTTCTGCAGGATTACGTGGATTCCTCTCACAATGTTGTGGGACGCCGTATCACTGTGGAAGAGGAAGAGGTTCTCTACTACGCCTTGGTGGAAAAGGGCGGAAAGTTTGCCTTTACCATGGAAGTGGAGGGCGAAGAGGTCCTTTGCGGTGAAGGAGGTATGGACGGAGATGCCATGACCGGAGAATTCGCTCTTCTGGAAAATGGCGAAGAGATCTATGCCTTCGAGGTGGAAGGATTGGATCTGAGCAACCTGGAAAAGGGCGAAATGAAGGGTACCCTTCGCTTTGAACTGCCCGAGGAAGCAATGGGTGGCTCCGGTATGGGCTCTATGGGTATGGCGGCTGTCAGCTTTGAGATTACCTTTGATATGTCCATGAGTGATGTTTACATGAAGCTTTCTCTGCTCTCGGGTAAGAAGGCGCTCTTTGCACTGGAATGCAGCTCTGAGATTTTGGAAGGCAAGGACGTTGCGGTTCCCTCCGATGCGGTCAGTGCTCTGGACGAGACGGCGCTCCAACGGTGGGCGACCGAGATCGATACCGAAGAACTGATGGACCGTCTGGAGGCCGTCGGTCTGACCGATCTTATCGAGGATATGATCGGCGATGCCTTTGAAAGCGCATGGGATTCTTTTTAAGTAAGTAATAATAACAGAGTTTTGGCGCTGATCTCATATCGGCGCCAAAATTTATACGGTATTTCGGGAGAAACGGTTATGCGGATCGAAGTGAAGGACATTCGGAAGGGATTTCGCGGAAAGCAGGTGCTGGATGGAATTTCCTTTGCGGCAGAAGCGGGGAAATGTATTGGGATTCTCGGCGGCAACGGAAGCGGAAAATCCACCCTTCTGTCTATTCTTGCGGGGGTGCAGTCCTGCGACAAGGGAAGCTTTTTCTGTGACGGAAAGGATCTTTTTCGGGATTCTGTTCTGCGCAGCACTCTTGTGGGATATGTTCCCCAGGGAACTCCTTTGATCGAAGAATTGTCTGCTAAGGACAATTTGTCCTTGTGGTATGATCGTGAGGCCATGGAGAAAGAACTGGCCGACGGTGTCTTGCGGATGCTTGGAATTCATGAGTTTCTCAAGACCCCCGTTTGTAAAATGTCGGGGGGAATGAAGAAGCGTCTGTCCATTGGCTGTGCCGTGGCAAAGCGCCCACCCGTGCTTTTGCTGGACGAACCCTCCGCCGCACTGGACCTGGATTGCAAGGCGCGGATTTCCCAATATCTGCGCCGTTACAAGGAGAAGGGCGGAATCCTTCTGCTGACCACCCATGACGTGTACGAATTGCCCCTTTGCGACGAATGGTATATTCTGCGGGGCGGCGTTCTTGTGCCCTTTGAATACGATGGGGATGTCTCCCGTCTTGTGAAGAGTCTTTGATATGGGAATGTATTTCAAACTGCAATGCAAGCGGGTTTGGAAACTGTTGCCCCGTTTGCTCTGTGCTCTGATGGCGTTATTGTTGGGATTGGGTCTCGTGTTTTTCTCAACCATGAAAAGCGACAGTGAAAGCGAAAACAAAACGAGAGTGCGTCTTGCTGTTGTGGGAAATGCGGAGGATACCTATTTGGATATGGGCATCACTGCGCTGGAAACTCTTGACACCTCCCGTTTTGCGCTGCAGGTGATTCGTATGGAGGAGGATGAGGCCCGTACTGCAGTAGAGCAGGGGACCATTGCCGCATATGTGATCATTCCCGATGGATTTCTTGAGGATGCCATGCGGGGAAAGGTGCATCCGCTGACGGTTGTTTCCTCCGACAATGCAGAGGGGCTTACCTCCATGTTTAAAAATGAGATTACCTCGGTGATTTCCGATTATGTTCTCCATGCCCAAAAGGGCGTTTACGGTGCCGCCGATGCTCTGCGGGCTACGGGGATTTCAGAGGGCATCGGGGACTATATGGGGCGCTTCAGCCTCCGTTATGCGGAGGTGATTTTCCGTCGCTCCGATCTGTATGAGGTGCAGGAGCTGGGGATTGCCGACTCCTTGGGATTGGGCGGATATTTCTTCTGCGGAATTTCTGTGGTTCTTCTTATGTTGATCGTTCTTCCCTATGCGCCGTTGTTTGTACGGCGGGATTCGTCCTTGGGAATGGTGCTGCGCGCAAGGCGGCTGGGTAGCTTTGGACAGGCGGCAGGAGAGCTTTTTGCGCTTCTTTTGGGGCTTTTTGTTCCTGTTTTGGTGATTGCACTCGGGCTTTTTGGGATGAATCTTGTGTCAGATGGAGGATTGATTGCCCTTCTGGGAACCGAGCTTTCGTGGTTGATGGTCTTTGGGGTGATTCCCGTGCTTGTAATGATCGGCGCTTTGAGTCTTCTTCTGTTTGAGTTGAGTCGGGATCTGGTCAGCGGTGTTTTGTTGCATTTCTTTCTGACTCTTTCTTTGTGTTATGTTTCGGGGTGTCTCTACCCTGTGTTTGCCTTTCCCGAATCGGTTCAGCGTCTTTCCGTGTTTCTTCCCACGGGGATTGCCCGCTCCCATCTGGCGGCCTGTATTACGGGCGAGGGCGTCCTGCTCAGCGGGCTGATGCTCTGTCTTTACGGTGGCGTGTTCTTCGCCCTTACGGTATTTGTGCGGCGGATTCGTCTGCAGAAGGGACGGGGGTGAGGCTGTGAATGTATTGATCTGGGGTTGGATGCTCTGCAAGCGTCTTTGGAAAAAAGCTACCTTCCTTCTGATCCTCGGATTGATTCCCCTTTTGGTGTTCGGTTTCGGGATTCTTGCGGAGGAGCAGAGCGGATTTGTCACCGTTGTGCTTGCGGCGGAGGATGCGAGCGACCCCTTGGCAAACTCCATGACCGACCGTCTCTTACAGGAGAGGGGCCTGATGCGCTTTGTTTCCTGTGATTCCCCTGCCGAGGCAGAGGCTTTGGTTCGCAACGGAACGGTTGACGGGGCCTGGATTTTTCCTGCCGATTTGCAGAAACGGGTGGAGGATTTTTTTGATTCATCTTATCGGCGTAAGCCCCTTGCTATTGTATTGGAACGGGAGAGCACCGTGCCTCTCCGTCTTGCACGGGAAAAGCTGAGCGGTATTTTGTTTGAATGTTGTTCTCAACAGATGTTCTTGGATTCGGTGCGTGCTCAGTCTCCCGGGGCGCAGAAGTGGAGTGATGAGGCTCTTTTGGAGTTCTATCGCAACGCCTTTACGCCGGCCTCCCATCTCTTTGATTTTTCTTTGGTGGGCGGCGGTGCACCTGCCGAAGGGGAGACCAATTATCTGATGTCACCTCTGCGCGGCCTGCTGGCCGTTGTGATTGTTCTGGCGGGTTTTGCCACGGCTATGTATTATATGCAGGATCATCGGATCGGCCTCTTTTCCTGGGTGTCCTGCCGTCGGCTGCCCTATGTGGAGCTGGGGTATCAGACGGTGTCGGTGTTGACCGTCGGGATCGTCTGTCTTTTGGCGCTGATGTTCTCGGGGCTTGGCGGACCGCTTCTTCGGGAAATTTTGGTTTTACTCCTTTATGTGGTTTGTGTTTCGGTCTTTTCCTGTTTGATGAGGGTTCTTTGCCGCAGTATGATCGGGCTTGGTGCGGTAATGCCTCCTGCGGTGGTTCTGATGATTGCTTTGTGCCCCGTATTCTTCGAGTTGACGGGCGTCTTTTCTGTGAATCTGTTGCTTCCGCCCACGTATTACATCAACGCTCTTTACAGTAATCTCTATTTGGGGTTGATGGTGGCTTACACCTGCCTGCTTTGGGGCGTCTATCGCCTGCTCAACCGAATATTGCCCTTGGAAAAGTGAGGAAATTATGAACCGTTTGTGTGACAAACGGTTCTTTTTTCTGTCATTCTTCGAAAAAACTCCCTTTCTATTGACTTTTCCGTGTTTATATGATATAATACAAAATAATATTTAAGATTATGTGCGCAAAGGAAGTTGGAGCTATGAGCAGAAGGGCGATTGTTATCAGCTGTTCCGATCATTACAGTCACCGCATGGTCTATTGGGACAGAAGCCTTGAAGCCTTGGGATACGAGACCACTTATGTCACCACGGATTTTCTCCATGTGGAGAAGAAGCGTTATGTTTGCCCCGTGGAGGGGTGTGTGCAGATCCATGTTCCCGAATATCGTAAGAATCTTTCGGTGCAGCGGATCCTTTCCCATCGTGCTTTCGCAAAGAAAGTGTTGCATTATTTGGAGCAAGCCCGCCCCGATGCGGTGGTCTCCTTGTTGCCTCCCAATTTTTTGGTGAAATATCTTTCGGTGTACAAAAAACGGCACCCCGAAACGAAATTGATTTTTGATATTTTTGATCTCTGGCCCGAAACCTTCCCCTCTTCCAAGGTGAAGCAGTTGCTTGCTCCCGTTTTTCGCGTGTGGGCAAATCTGCGGGACAAGCATCTCCCCAAGGCGGATTTTGTGGCGGCGGAGTGCGATATGTTCCGCAAGCGCCTCGGATTTTCGGAGGACCGTTCCGAAACGGTTTATTTCTCCCTGGAGCCCTACGTCGGCCCTTGTGAAGATGTGGTTCTGCCCTCCGATCGGGCGGATATTGCTTATCTCGGCTCTATCAACAACATTATTGATATCCCTCGCATCGTTGCCTTTCTGTCCGCATTGAACGAACGGATTCCTACGACCCTGCACGTCATCGGCGGGGGTGAGAAGTGTACGGAATTCTGCGATTCTGTCCGTGCCGCAGGCGTTACGGTAGATTATTGCGGGAAGGTCTTTGATGAGACCGAAAAGCATCGCATCCTCTCCCGTTGCCATTTCGGGCTGAACGTGATGAAGGATTCTGTTTGTGTGGGGTTGACCATGAAATCCGTGGATTATTTCCGCCACGGACTTCCCATTGTCAACACCATTCCCGCCGATACAGCGGAAATGATTGCTCGCTATGGGGTGGGCGTTCATATGACCGACCCCAACGTGGCTGCGGAGCAGGTTGCCGCACGGATCGCAGACGGCGTTTCTCCGCTCAAGGCTGCCGCCTCGACCCTTTTCGACACCCGCCTTTCCGCTCCCCACAATTATGCTCACTGCGAAGAGATTTTGTGCAGAGTTCTCTCCGTATCATAGGCGAAGTTGTCAAAAATAAGCGAGAAAGAGTTTTGTCCTTTTGCTTATATTTCAGCAAGAGAGAAATTTTGTGATAGCGAAGGTTAGATTGGAAAGACCTTTTGTCAAACTTTAGAAACGAGGGACTGTAATGAATAAACTGTTTTCTGTTCTTTGGAACACAACTGTGTATAAGGCAGCTTGTATTTGTGTTTTTTTATTGATTCCAGCATATCCATTTTGTATTTTCCCCCAACCTCTAAGTGCTCTGCTTCTTGTTTGGGGAGCTTTGATTCTTGTTCAAGATTTGTTTACCAAAAGGATGTTCTTGCGACAGGCGGGGAGTCTTTTTCTTGCGTTGTTTTGTATTGGGTACGCAGTAACGATCCTTCTTTATGCGGGAGAGGATAAGTTTTCTACTTTCCATCTGTATTGTTGGACGATTGTTGAGTTTTTTGTGCTCTTTACGATTAAAGAGGACAAATTTGTCACAATGCAGACGATGTTCCGTGATTTGCATTTTATCAATAGAGTGATTTGCGTTGTTACGTTGGTTGCAGGTTCTCTCTGCATGTTTTGTTATTTCTTTAAGGTTTCTGCAATTATCCCTGATCTTGAGGGGATTAACGGTACTTGGTTTCTTGGGGTTGTTACCGGACGAAATTCTGGAATATTCAACAATCCAATTTCCTGTGCAAATGCAATGTTTGTGGGTTGTGTTGCTTCTCTTTTTAATCTTGTTTATCCTAAAAAGAGGACAAAGGGTGCGATTGTCTGCTATGTGACTAATTTTACGGTGTGTTGGCTTTGTATCAACACTACTCTGACTAGGACTTACGTGTATGGGTTGTACATTTTTGTGTTTATTGCTTCCTTTGTTGCAATATTTCAATTGTGCTCTCGAACGTGCTCAAAAAGGCTTCTCCAATGGGGGGCAGCTGTGTGTGCATCTTTGGTCCTTACTGCGGGCATTGTGGGAGGCACTGAGATTGGAAAGATTGTAATTCGGGAAACGGCCGAGCAATTGCCAACGTTGAATGCTCATACATTGTTGGACGTGTTTTTCTCCGATGATTTCAGTTCTGAGAATGGTGAAAACGACGGGCCGACCATCATTGTCGATGAAAACGTGAATACGGGTTTGATTCGGGACGAGATTGATCGATTGCCAAATTTCTTTTATCCTCGAAATGAGTTTTGGAAAATTGGATTGCAGGTAATTCCGCATTCGCCTGTTTTTGGTTTTACTACCGGTAATATGAAAGCTACTTCATTGGAATACGGGGATACTCCCTACTTTCATGAGAACGGCGGTGTGGGAATTGTTACCTACCACAATGCTTATTTTGATATAGCAGTGTCTGCCGGGCTTTTGGGTCTTGGACTGATTCTGTCGTTTTTGATTTTCCAGATTGTTCGTACGCTATGGGTTATTTTTACGAAAAAATTTCCGGCAACTCAGAATAGAGAAATTTTGGGGTATGGTGTTTCAGTTGGATACTTGGCAACCCATATTTGTATGACCTGTATGTTTTTGGGAGTATTGTGTTTGACAAACGTTTCGGTTTGCATGTATTTTTGGATTATACTCGGTTTTGTATCCCAGATCAATGATCAGATTCTTGGAAATCGGCGGCTTTTGAGTTGTTACAATATCTTGCATAGATTTTTAAAAAAGCAGTAATGTGATCGAAGGAAGCGAGCAATATGAAAAAAATAGCAGTGTCAGTTGTTGTTCCCGTATACAATGGTGCTAGATTTGTTCCCGGTATTATAGATTGTTTGGATCAACAAACAATGACATCCTTCGAGGTTGTGTTTGTAAATGATGGTTCTCAGGATGATACGATTTCTGTATTGGACGGGTTGATGAAGGAGGCATATTCTTTCCCTATCAAGGTGATTCATCAAGAAAACCGCGGGGTCAGTGCTGCAAGAAATGCAGGGTTAAGGGCTTCGATCGGTGATTACATCTGTTTTGTGGATGTAGATGACATGATTTCGGCGGATTATTTGGAGGTTCTCTGTCAAACGCTTCAATCTGCAGGGGTTCGCGTGGCAGTCGGAAATATTACCAGAGATATGGCAGATTTGTCGCCCGCAGAGGCCGAGGTGCAAGAATATTCTTCTGTGGAGTTCCTGCGAGAATTTTTGTACAGAGGGATTCGTTTTTCCGTTTGTGCCTGCATGTTTGCCCGAGAATGTTTTGAAGAGAAGAATCTCTCTTTCCCCGAAGGTTTCCGCTATAGTGAAGATGTCTATCTTCTGTGGCAACTGTTTGCTTCCGAAGAGCGCATCGCAGAGATAAAGAGAAAGATCTATTATTATTACGACAATCCTGCGTCTGCGATGAATAAAGGGCTGGATCTTGAGCGAATGGACGCGATAGTTCTGATGAAGAAGCTGGAAGGAATTTTGGCGGAAGCCGCTCCTGAGTTTTCCCCCGAATTCAATCGATATGCGGTGGCGCGTCATCATTGGTCCATTTTGTGGCAAGCCGCAATTCGGCTTCCCAGTTTTAAAGCTTTCTGTGAATATTGCAGACATTTTGAGATGCGAAAAGAATTGAGGAAACTGTTGGATTATCCCGAAAAGAGGATTTCTCTTTCTTCTGCGATGTATATATTTTCACCTCGCTTGTATTATTATTTTCTTCGTGCATTTATGAAACTGAAAAAGTAACCGGAGGTTATAGATGAAGACGATTGCGTTCTATTTACCCCAATTTCATGCGATTCCTGAGAATGATGCCTGGTGGGGTGAAGGTTTTACCGAGTGGGTTAATGTGAAAAAGGCGCTTCCTCTTTATGAGGGACATTATCAACCTCGGATTCCTATGGGTGAGAAGTATTACAATCTGCTGAATCCCGAGACTCTTCGGTGGCAGGCGGGGCTTGCTAAGGAGTACGGGGTCTATGGATTTTGTTTTTACCACTATTGGTTTGACGGACATATGCTTTTGGAAAAACCCATGGAGTTGCTTTTGAGGGAGAAGGATATTGACCTTCCGTTTTGTGTATGCTGGGCAAATGAGCCTTGGACAAAAGCATGGGTTTCAAAACACGATAATATTTTGATTGCACAGCGTTACGGGGACCGACGAGAGTGGACGGAGCATTTTAATTATTTTCTGCCTTTCTTTAAGGATCCTCGTTATATCAAGAATGATGGAAAGCCGTTGGTTATTCTGTACCGACCGGATCTGATTGATTGCCTCAACGATATGCTGGATTGTTGGCAAGAACTTGCGAAAGAAAACGGATTTTCCGGATTGGAATTCGGCTATCAACAGATTCATCTGGATTTGCAGAAAAACAAAGACGACAGCCGATTCACTTATAACATTGAGTATCAGCCAAACTATGCAAATCACGATTTGTCTCAGGGGAAACTCTCTGTATTGCGCAAGATCAAGCGTTGGCTTACTCCGAAACTACAAAAGATCGGAATCAACATTGAACAGGTCAGAGCGCAGGGGCTGATAAAGCGGGATTATGACCAAGTGTGGAATGCGGTTCTTTCGCGTACCCCGTCGTCTGAAAAGAGCGTCCCCGGCGCATTTGTTGACTGGGACAATACACCCCGCCGACAAGAGCGAGGCAGTGTGTTTGTCGGCGCTACACCGGAGAAATTTGAAAAATACATGACGCAACAGATTTTTCGGGCAAAGAATGTCTATCACCAAGATATGCTATTTCTTTTTGCCTGGAATGAATGGGCGGAAGGCGGATATATGGAACCGGATGAAAAGTATGGTTTTGCATATCTTGAAGCATTGCGCAATGCTTTGAAAGCAAACAACGAATTCCCCGAATGATTCGGTGCTGTAACAAAAAGTAAGGAGTGTTTTTTATGAAAGGCATCATTCTCGCCGGCGGGTCCGGTACGCGGTTGTATCCGCTGACAAAGGTTACATCCAAGCAGTTGCTTCCCATTTACGATAAACCGATGATTTATTACCCCATGTCGGTTCTGATGAATGCGGGAATTCGTGATATTCTGATTATTTCCACGCCCCAGGACACGCCCCGTTTTCGGGATTTGTTGGGAGATGGCAGTCAGTTCGGAGTCAATCTGACCTACGCCATTCAGCCTTCGCCTGACGGATTGGCGCAGGCCTTCATCATCGGCGAGGAATTTATCGGAGATGATACCGTAGCCATGGTGCTCGGGGACAATATTTTTGCGGGACATGGCCTGAAAAAGCGTCTTCGCGCCGCTGTGGAACGGGCGGAAGGCGGTAAGGGCGCCACCGTGTTCGGTTATTATGTAGACGACCCCGAGCGATTCGGTATTGTGGAATTCGACAAGGACGGCCGTGCCGTTTCCATCGAGGAGAAGCCCAAGCAGCCCAAGAGCAATTATTGTGTCACGGGTCTCTATTTCTACGATAATCGAGTGGTGGACTACGCTAAAAATCTGAAGCCCTCTGCCCGCAACGAGCTTGAGATTACCGACCTGAACCGCATCTATTTGGAGCAGGGCGAGTTAAATGTGGAGCTGCTGGGACAGGGATTTACCTGGCTTGATACGGGCACTCATGAAAGTCTGGTGGAGGCCACCAACTTTGTCAAGACCGTGGAAACCCATCAGCACCGCAAGATCGCATGCCTGGAGGAGATTGCCTATCTCAACGGTTGGATCTCCAAGGAAGATGTTCTGCGGGTGTACGAGGTTCTGAAGAAAAATCAGTACGGCCAGTATCTGAAGGATGTTCTGGACGGAAAATATATTGACGTGCTTCACTAAGGAGAAAAAATTATGACTATTATCGTTACCGGCGGCGCCGGATTTATCGGATCCAATTTTGTGTTCCATATGCTGGGTAAGTACCCCGACTATCGCATTGTGTGCCTGGATAAGCTGACCTATGCGGGAAATCTGTCCACCCTCAAGCCTGTCATGGACAATCCCAACTTCCGTTTTGTGAAGGCGGATATCTGTGACCGCGAGGCGGTAAATCAGCTGTTTGAAGAAGAGCATCCCGATATCGTTGTCAACTTTGCCGCGGAAAGCCATGTGGACCGCTCCATCGAAGATCCCGGAGTGTTCCTGCAGACCAATATCCTCGGGACACAGGTGTTGATGGATGCCTGTCGCAAATACGGCATCACCCGTTATCATCAGGTTTCCACCGATGAGGTGTACGGAGACCTGCCCCTCGATCGTCCCGACCTGTTCTTTACCGAAGAGACTCCCATTCATACCTCTTCTCCCTATTCCTCTTCCAAGGCGGGCGCGGATCTTTTGGTTTTGGCCTATTATCGCACCTTCGGGCTCCCCGTTACCATTTCCCGCTGCTCCAACAATTACGGGCCCTATCATTTCCCCGAAAAGCTGATTCCTCTCATGATTGCCAATGCCCTCAATGACAAGCCCCTGCCCGTTTACGGCGAAGGGCTGAATGTCCGCGACTGGCTCTACGTGGAAGATCATTGTAAGGCCATTGACCTGATCATTCACAAGGGGCGCGTGGGCGAGGTGTACAACATCGGCGGTCACAACGAAATGAAGAATATCGACATCGTCAAGATCATCTGCAAGGCTCTCGGAAAGCCCGAAAGCCTCATCACTTACGTTGCCGACCGTAAGGGCCACGATATGCGCTATGCCATCGATCCTACCAAGATCCACAGTGAGCTGGGCTGGCTGCCCGAAACCAAATTTGCCGATGAATTCAGAAAACCATTCAGTGGTATCTGGACAATCGGGAATGGTGGGAGACCATTATCTCCGGCGAATATCGCAATTACTACGAAAAAATGTACGGCAATCGCTGATCGGTTGGTCGTGAATCCGATTTTGCCCGCACCGGATGTAGTCCGTGGCGGGCGGTCGTGCGAATGAAGTGTTTTTTTTTGTCCCCTGTAATGGTTTTTTTTGTAACGAAACAAAGGCAGGGGAATCTTATGACAGAGGAGATTTCGTATGAAGGTTTTTGTCACGGGAGTCTGCGGTCAGCTGGGCCATGACGTTATGCTGGAGTTGTCCCGTCGGGGGCATGCCTGCGTTGGGAGCGATATTGCTCCTTCCTACGTAGGGGCCGAAACGGCGGTTGCTACCTTGCCCTATGTGTCCCTTGATATTACCGATGCCGACGCAGTCAGAGCAGTGCTTGAGGATCTTTCCCCCGATGCGGTGATTCACTGTGCCGCCTGGACAGCGGTGGATGCGGCTGAGGATGCGGAAAATGTCGAAAAGGTTCGAGCAGTCAACGCAGACGGAACGAAGAACATTGCTTCGGTCTGCAAGGCATTGGATTGTAAGATGCTTTATATCAGTACAGACTATGTATTCAACGGTCAGGGCGAAACGCCTTGGGATCCCGATTGCAAGGACTATGCTCCTCTGAGCGTCTACGGCAAAACCAAGCTGGAGGGCGAACTGGCGGTGGCAGAAACGCTGGAAAAGTATTTCATCGTCCGCATCGCCTGGGTCTTCGGTCTTAATGGGAAGAACTTTATCAAGACCATGCTCAACGTGGGCAAAAAATACGATACCGTGCGGGTGGTCAACGATCAGATCGGTACCCCCACCTATACCCTCGATCTTTCCCGTCTTTTGGTGGATATGGTCGAAAGCGAGAAATACGGCTACTATCATGCCACCAACGAGGGCGGCTACATCTCCTGGTATGACTTTACCTGCGAGATCTTCCGTCAGGCGGGATATACCACCACCGTGGTTCCCGTGACCACGGCGGAATACGGTCTTTCCAAGGCCGCCCGCCCCTTCAACAGCCGTTTGGATAAATCCAAGCTGATTGCCGCAGGGTTTACCCCGTTGCCCACATGGCAGGATGCCCTCGGCCGTTATCTGAATGAAATTAAGGAGTAATATCTATGGGTCAGATCAAAGTATCCAAGTGCCCCATCGAAGGGCTTTATATCATTGAACCTGCCGTCCATGGGGACAACCGCGGTTATTTTATGGAAACCTACAATCAGCGGGATATGCAGGAAAACGGCTTGAATATGGTCTTTGTACAGGACAATCAGTCTATGTCGGTCAAGGGTGTTCTGCGGGGACTTCATTTCCAGAAGGAATATCCTCAGGGGAAATTGGTTCGCGTGATCAAAGGAAAGGTCTTTGACGTGGCCGTGGATCTTCGGTCGGGGAGCGAAACCTACGGAAAATGGTACGGCGTGGAGCTGACCGAGGAAAATAAAAAGCAGTTTTATATTTCCGAAGGCTTTGCCCACGGCTTTTTGGTGCTGAGCGACACGGCGGAATTCTGCTATAAGGTGACCGACTTCTATCATCCCGGTGACGAGGGCGGTCTGGCCTGGAACGATCCCGAAATCGGCATTGAATGGCCCGCGCTTACGGGCGCATACAACGGCACCGCCTCCGCAGAGGGCTACACCCTCTCCGACGGCACCCCCCTCAACCTCAGCGACAAAGACCAAAAATGGCTGGGCTTGAAGGATACATTTACGTTTTAAGGAAGAAGATCGGCATGAAGAAAAAAATGCTCTACATGTCCCACGTGGACTGGAATTGGATCAAACAGCGCCCCCATTTCCTTGCGGAGGGGCTGGGCGAACACTTTGATGTTTCGGTTGTATATGCCTTTCAGAATAGGAATCGGAAAAAGCTTCAGAAGCGGAGTTTTGAAGGACAAGATGTTTCCCCTATATTTTCCATTCCTTTTGCGGGACGGACAGGGATTACCCGTGCTTTGAACGAGAGACTTTTGCGGTTCCAGTTCCGCAGACAGATGAAACGGGTGAAACCTGCGTACATCTACCTGACATACCCCACCCAGGAATCTTTGGTCCCCAAGGAGTTTTCGGGGACGGTGATCTATGACTGTATGGATGACCATGTTGCAATGGCACCCGAAGGGCGGAAAGCGTTGCTGCGAGAGGCGGAGGCTCGTATGGTGAAGCGGGCGGACATTGTTCTTGTGTCCAGCGAAAATCTTTGCAACGTTCTTTTGTCCCGATACGGGGAAGAATACGGAGCCAAAATGAACCTTGTCCGCAACGGATACAGCGGGGAGATCCTTTCCGTGGAACCCAAGTCAGGCAAGGTCGGTGAGGAGTTTGTGATCTCGTATATCGGAACTGTGGGCCCCTGGTTCAATTTTGATTTTGTCCTCAGAAGTCTTGCAGAATTTCCCAATCTGCGGTATAAAATTATCGGGCCTGTGGAAACACAGATTCCCTCTGCGGAACGGCTTGATTTTGTGGGGACGGTTGAGCATCACAAGTTGTATGATGCCATTCAGGATGCAGATTGCCTGACAATGCCTTTTGTTGTGAATGATATTATCGTTTCGGTTGATCCCGTAAAACTGTACGAGTATATCAATTACAATATGAATATTTTAGTTGTTTCCTATCCCGAGATTGCACGCTTTGATCCCTTTGTTTTCTTTTATGACAGTTATGAATCCTTTGCGGCGCAAATCAAGGGTATGATGCAGGATAATACGGTAAAATACAGCAACGAAGAACGGGTTCGGTTCCTTGGGGAGAACGGATGGGATAGCCGAGTGTCTGCCATCGTGTCTCTTTTGGAAGAACGGTAACCCATTTTTGTGAAATATTATATTGGAGAATGTATATGAAAAAGATTATGTTGGTATTCGGCACCCGCCCCGAAGCGATAAAAATGTGCCCTCTTGTCAATGAATTGAAATCCCGTGAAGAACTGCAGACCGTGGTCTGCGTCACTGGACAGCACCGTCAGATGTTGGATCAGGTTCTGGAGACCTTTCGGGTTGTTCCCGATTATGACCTTTCCATTATGCAGCAGCGTCAGACCCTGTTTGATGTTACCGTGTCCATTCTGAATAAGATCCGAGAGGTCCTTTTGAAAGAACATCCCGATGTGGTTCTCGTTCACGGGGATACCTCCACAACCTTTGTTACCGCTTTGGCTTGTTTTTATCTTCAGATCCCTGTGGGGCACGTGGAAGCGGGGTTGCGCACCTATGATATTTTCAGCCCCTACCCCGAGGAGTTTAATCGGCAGGCGGTTTCTATTGTCAGTCAGTTTAATTTTGCGCCTACGCAGCAGGCCAAGCAGAACCTTGTTTCCGAAGGAAAAGATGAAGGAAAAATCTATGTTACCGGAAATACAGCCATCGATGCGCTGAAAACCACCGTTCGCACGGAATATACCCATCCGGAACTGGAGTGGTGTAGTGATAGTCGGTTGATTCTGATTACTGCTCACCGCAGAGAAAATCTGGGGGAACCCATGCGGAATATGTTCCGCGCCATCCGCAGGGTCATGGAAGAGCATCCCGACGTGAAGGCGATTTATCCCATTCACATGAATCCCGTGGTTCGGGAGGCCGCCTACGAGATCCTCGGAGATAATGAGAGAATTCATATTATCGAGCCCTTGGATGTTTTGGATTTCCACAATTTCATGTCCCGCAGTTTTATGATTCTCACCGATTCCGGTGGAATCCAGGAGGAAGCACCCAGCCTCGGGAAGCCGGTTCTTGTCATGCGGGATACCACCGAGCGTCCGGAAGGTGTGGCTGCGGGTACGCTGAAGTTGGTCGGCACTGACGAAGAGGTGATCTACCGCAATTTCAAAGCACTACTGGAAGATCCTTCGGTCTATGAGTCAATGAGCACCGCAAGTAATCCCTACGGCGACGGCTTTGCGTGTAAGCGAATTGCGGATATTTTGAGTGCGGCGGAATGAAGATGAAGTTTTCTCTCAAAGCGCTTTTGCAAAAATCTTCGGTAAAAAACGGCGTTTGGATGTATCTTCTGCAGGCATTCAATACGGTGATTCCCCTCTTTACTCTCCCCTATATCACACGTATTTTGGGTGAAGACCGTTTCGGAGTTTTTTCCATTGCGTTAAACTTAATCAGTTACCTGCAGGTGGCAGTGGAGTACGGGTTCGGCATGTCTGCCACGCGAAAGGTTGCGCTCTGCGGGTACGATGTGGAGAAGCTGAGTAAATTACACTCCTCGGTTTTGTACGCGAGAATCGCATTGTTCGGATGTTCCGCCCTGGTCATCGGTGGATATACACTCTTCCATTTGGACGATTTGGTTCAGCTTTTGTGTCTCCTTTGGTTGTCGGTGAGCCTGATCGGTTATGTGCTTCAGCAGGATTGGATTTTCCAGGGCCTGCAGGATATGAAATATATTTCCCTGATCAGCATCATCGGAAGAATTGTTTCGGTTGTTTTGATTTTTATCTTTGTCAAGGATCGGGACGACGTGGCTCTTTACAGCCTTCTGTATGCGGTATCACCGTTCCTGAGCGGTGTTGTGGGGTTTGTCCTTGTGAAGGTGAAGTACAAACTTCGCCTTTGCCGGATTTCCGTAAATGAACTTCTGGAGGAGTTAAAAAGCGGCTGGTATGTGTTTACCACCTCTCTCAGTTCGAAGGTCTTCGGTGCTATCGGTGTTACGTTTTTGGGCGTTTTTGCCGCAGAATCCGTTGTGGGTGTTTATTCTGCCATTCAGAAAATCCCGCAAATGATGTTGCTTGCCTGGACTCCCATCAGTCAAGTACTGTATCCCATTACAAGTAAACGCATGAATGAGGGCTCGTTTGCGGAAGGGAAGGCCTTTGTCTCCAAAATGAGAGCTATTTTCCTCCTTCCTTTTATTTGTCTTGCGGCGTTGATAGCCCTGTTCGGCTATTTTATCGTGAACCTTGCGTTCGGCAGTGAATATTCGGAATTCTATTATTGGATTTACCCGTTGCTAGTTTGGATGATTCTTGCGATTAACAATAATTTCCTCGGAATTCAGACACTCCTCGGCAGCGGTCATGATGCCGAATATAGCAAGTGTTTTCAAGTGGGCGTGATCTGTACCGTAATCCTCAATCTGGTCTTGATCTACTTCTTCGGTGGCTTTGGCGCGGCGATTGCGCCTGCCCTTTCCGAATTTGTGTTGGGAATTCTTTTGGTTTTCCGGATTAAAACATGCGAGAAGGCGGCTCTTACCCGAACAAACTCATAGTTTTACATTATATTGAACATTTAGGATGTGATTTTAATGGCGTTGCGCCAAAAGAGAAAGGAATTGTACAAACGCTCCCTGCGGGTGTTGTTTTCGTTGTTTTTGATTGCGGCTCATACGGTGAGTTTTGCTTACGTGTGGCTGAACTATTATTTTCAGGGGATGGCAGCACCCTTCTTTGAACGGGGGAACTGGCTGCTCTATGCTGTGTATGCCCTGTTGTTTATTGTGTTTCTGTTCTGCTTTGACGGGCTGAAATACGGACTGTATCGCAGACCGAATATTATTCTGTCGCAGGTTTTGGCTACCCTTGGGACGGCCTTTATTACCTACCTGCAGATCAGTCTGCTTTCCCTTCGCTTTGTGGCCGTGCTTCCTATTGTTTGTATGGTGCTGGTGAATATTGTCGTCAGCATTGTGTTTACCTTTGTCAGCGACGGCATCATTCGTGTCTTATTCCCCGCAAAGAAGATGCTGGTGATCTGCGACAACTATCCCCCCGATCAGCTGTTACGCAAGATGCGGGGGCGTCGGGATAAGTATGTTCCTCAGGAAGTGGTTAATGTTTCCGAGGGGATGGAGGTTCTTTCCGAAAAAATGCTCAACGCCGAAAGTGTGCTGATCTATGACGTTCATTCGGAAATGCGCAATCGTTTGATTAAGTTTTGCTTTGAGAACGATATCCGCGCTTATTCCACCACTAAGATTTCCGATATTCTGATTCGCGGTGCGGAACGGATCCATGTCTTTGATACCCCCCTGCTTCTCTATCGCAATATCGGGCTTACCATGGAACAGCGCTTTTTCAAGCGCCTGATGGATATTGTTGTTTCTTTGATTATGCTGATCATTGCATCTCCCTTCCTGCTGATCAGCGCCCTTGCCATCAAGCTTTATGATGGTGGCCCTGTGTTTTTCCTGCAGGATCGTTGTACCATCGGAGGCAAGGTGTTTAAGATTCATAAATTCCGCAGCATGATTGTGGATGCGGAGAAGGACAATACACCTCACCCTGCTGAGGATCGGGATCCCCGTATTACCCCTGTGGGACGGGTTCTTCGAGCTACCCGCCTGGACGAGTTGCCTCAGCTGATCGATATTCTTATGGGTAATATGAGTATCGTCGGGCCCCGCCCTGAGCGTGTGGAGCATGTGGAGAAGTATACCGCTGAGATTCCGGAATTTTCTTACCGTCTTAAGGTTCGCGGTGGGCTTACGGGCTATGCTCAGCTCTACGGAAAATACAACACCTCCGCTTACGATAAGTTGCAGTTGGATCTGATGTATATTCAGAATTATTCCCTCTTGCTCGATATTCGCCTGATTCTTCTTACGGTGAAGATCATGTTTATGAAGGAAAGCACCGAGGGCTTTGATGAGCCCAAGGGAACTCCAATCCTTTCCGCAGAAGAAGAGAACTCCTCCGAGGAGAACAAAGAACAGTAAAATTCTTCCGTTGTAAGGAGATTGTTTATGCCCGCATGGTTGCTTTTTACCGTTGAAATCGTCGGGACGGTGGCCTTCGCCGTTTCGGGGGCGATGGTTGGGTTGAAGCGGGAGATGGATATTTTTGGCATTGCGATTCTTGGCTTGGTGACCGCTGTAGGCGGCGGTGCCATTCGGGATCTGGTGTTGGGAATTACGCCGCCGAATACCTTCCGCAATCCCATTTATGCGCTGATTGCCGTTGCGGTTTCCGTGATCGTGTTTCTGCCCTTTGTGCGCCGTGCTTTTCAACGGGTACATCGGCTGTATGATTTGCTGATGCTGGTCATGGACTCCCTCGGATTGGGAATTTTTACCGTCATTGGGATCCGTACCGCCTATGATGCGGGACATCGCGGATGGTTTTTGCTCATTTTTGTGGGCGTGATTACCGGAGTTGGAGGCGGTATCCTGCGGGATGTATTGGCGGGGCAGACGCCCTATGTTTTTGTCAAGCACTTCTATGCTTGTGCGTCTTTGATCGGTGCTGCGGTCTGTGTTGCGCTGATCGGAAACGTGGGAGAGGCGGTTGCCATGACCGTAGGAGCTTCTTTGGTTGTGGTGCTCCGTTTTTTAGCCGCCCATTTTCGTTGGGAATTGCCGAAGGCGACACACAAATAGATTTTTCTTGGAGGATGTCATGCAAAACAAGAATGTTGTCAAAGTATTAAATATTATAGCAACAGTGTTTTTTTGTTTGTTCCTTTTTGGTTCGATGTTCTTGGGTTTATACTTGATTCAAAAATCTTTTATTGAGATCGGGTTGATTGTATTCGTTTGTGGTACGATTATTGGCTTGTTAGGCTTTATCTTTATTCTTGCTTTTTCTGGCATTCTTGAAGAATTAATTGAGATTCGGACTATTTTGGAAAAGACGAACAGAAAGCATTTGTTGGAAGATTTAGAGGATTGAATAATTGCTTGTATCCGCATTCATTATGGATGCGGATCATTTTTTTTGAAAAGTTTACGGTTTTTTCCTTGACATGGACAAAAGTCTGTGCTATAATAATTATTGTTGATAAATCAACTTATCAGAGTCATTCTTTTGGAAAGGAAATGTGCTATGTCTGAATACAAAATGCAGCTCACCCAAGAGCAGCGGGATATTCTTGAGGGCAAGCAGGGAGAAATGCTCGCCAAGGTTATGAAAACGCTGGTGCTCTACGGTGAAACCTTCGGCGCGGAAAAGATGGTTCCCGTGACTGGAAAGATGGGACATTTGGTGACCAGCTTCGGCTTCGGAGTGATGAAGCCCGTCTTTGAATTGATGGATCAGTTGATCGAATCGGGCACCGTCTCCAAGCAATCCTTTACGGTGGACCCCAAGCCCATGGACAAAAATGTTCCCTCCAATCTGATTGAAGACCTTGTCTTTAAGAAATTTATGTACTCCGCTCAGAAATCCTACGATGTTCAGCTGAAGAAGATGGGCATTGAGGGAAGCGATGCTTACACTTGTACCTGCTATCTGGATGAGGTGGGCAATACGCCCAAGAAGGGCGATATTCTTTCCTGGGCCGAATCCAGTGCCGTGGTGTATGCAAACTCTGTGTTGGGCGCCCGTTGTAACCGTAATTCGGGAATTATCGATCTTTTCGGCTCCATTTTGGGATATGTTCCTTATTTCGGTCTTCTCACCGATGAAGGACGTAAGGCTACTTGGATTGTGGATATTCAGACCACCAAAAAGCCCGAAGCCCAGCTGCTGGGCTCCGCCATCGGCATGAAGGTCATGGAGGACGTTCCTTATGTGAAGGGGCTGGACAAATGGATCGGTAATGAGTTGAATGACGATGCCAAGGCATATCTGAAGAATTTCGGTGCCGCTACCGCATCCAACGGTGCCGTGGGGCTGTATCATATCGAGCATCTGACTCCCGAGGCTGTGGAGCAGGGCGAAGATTTGATCTGCGAAAATGCAAAGGTCTATGTAATTGACGATGCAGAGCTGGAGCGCATTAAAGCGTCCTATCCCGTGATCTGGAAGGATCCCGCCGCTCAGCCTAAACTGTGTTTCATCGGATGTCCCCATTTGACCTATGCGGAGCTGACCGCATGGACCGAAAAGGTGGTTGCCAAGTTGGCGGAAAACGGTCGGAAGAAGGTGTCTGTTCCCACCGTGTTTACTGCCGCTCCCGCCGTTGTGGAGGCTTTCAATAAGACCGAAATGGCAGAAGCTCTGAAGTCTGCCGGTGTAGTACTCAGTTATATCTGCCCCTTGATGTACATGAACAATCCCCTGTGCGGGAAGAAGCCTGTTATCACCAACTCCAACAAGCTTCGCACCTATACCACCTCCCGCTATTACACCGACGATGAGATTCTTGATATTATTACAAAGGAGGCCAAATAAATGAAAACCTTCCAAGGACGTGTTGTAATTTCCGGTTCCTGCACTGCGGAAGCGCTGGTTTCCCATGGTGGATTCAATACCTTGGCTTCCTTCCAGAAAAGTCTCTTGTTTGGGGACAAAACCGCAAAATGCGCTGATCAGAATAATCCTGATCTGTACGGTCAGGTGATGGCGGGGAAGGCTCTTTGTCTGCCTATGACCATCGGTTCCACCACGGGCGGTTTGGTGCTTTACTGTGCCAACGCCATGGGGCGTAATCCCGCATGCCTTCTCTTTTCCAAACCCATCGATTCTCTTGCCGCCGCAGGGGCCGTGCTTTCCTCGGTTTGGTCGGACAATCCCATGCCCACCGTGGATAGCTTGGGCGATGAGTTTTTGGAAGCGGTCAAGACCGGGGACAAAATCACTGTCTCCGAAGACGGCACCGTTACCGTAGAATAAAATATGATTTCAGAATCCTCCGAGAACCTCGGAGGATTGCTTTTTTATGACAAAAAACTTCATTTGATTGACATTCCGGCAAATATTTGTTATACTGTAGTCAGAATTACGGAAGGAAGGCTTTTTTCATGCGCTTTGTTATTGATCACGATTATCATCTTCATTCCAACCTTTCTCCCTGCGCTCAGGATCCCCTGCAGACCCCGGAAAACATGCTGAAATGGGCGGAAAGGAACGGGCTGAAGGAGATCTGTCTGACCGATCATTTTTGGGATGAGGATGTTAAGCCCTTGAACGGCTATCTCAGCGGAACCTATCGCAACAACGGATATGCCCAAAATTCCAAGGCATTTCCCTTGCCGCAATCGGAAAAAACCGCCTTTCATTTCGGATGCGAAGGGGAGATGGATTTTGCCTTCCGCATCGGGATTACGTCTGCTCGGATGAAGGATATGGCCTTTGTTATCATTCCTACTACCCATATGCACATGCGCCGCATGACCGTTCCCGAAGGAATCACCTTGGAGCAACGGGCGGTGCTCTTCACTCATCGGTTCAATGCGCTTCTGAATTCTCCCATTCTTCCTGCGGGCAGGACCGGGATTGCCCATTTGGTTTGTTCCTTGATTGCTCCTGAGCATTGGGAGGATCATCTTCGAGTTCTGGAAATGGTTCCCGATTCGGTGCTTTATCATCAATTCCGTCGGGCGAAGGAGCGGAACTTCGGTGTGGAGTTGAATATTGAAATGAAGAAATACTCTTCTGAAGAATTGCAAACTGTGCTCCGACCCTTTTTGATCGCAAAAGAATGCGGGTGTAAGTTCTATCTCGGTTCCGATGCCCACACCCATGCCGAGTTGGACCGGGCCATGGAGAATTTCCATCGGATGGTAGGTGCCTTGGATTTGAGTGAGGATCAAAAATATCATCCGTCCTTCGGGGAGGTTTAATTATGCGTTTTGTTCTTGATCACGATTATCATCTTCACACCAATCTTTCCTCCTGCTGTCACGAAGAGGAGCAGACCACCGAGCGTCTTCTTCGGTATGCGGAGAAAAACGGCCTTCGGGATATTTGCCTGACTAATCATTTTTGGGATGATGCGGTGTGTCAGCCCACCAAATGGTATGCGCCGCAGAATTTTGCCCACATCGCCTCGGCCCGTCCGTTGCCCCAATCGGATAAGGTGCGGTTTCATTTCGGATGCGAGGGGGATATGAACGAGCGGTTTATAATCGGCATCGGCCAAGAGGTTCGTAAAGAAATGGAGCTTCTTGTGGTACCCTTCACCCATATGCATATGAAGGAATTTGTTCCCACAGAGACTCCCGTGGAGGAGCGCGCCAATCTGTACGTGCAACGCATGGACGTGTTTATGGGGTCCGATCTTCCCGACGGAAAAACAGGAATTGCTCACATGACAACTCCTCTCATTGCCCGTGCCCAATGGACCGATCATATTCGTCTTCTGGAGATGATCCCGGACGATGTGTTCCGTTATGAATTCTCCCGTGCCGCCCAACGGAACTTCGGTATTGAGTTGAATATGGATCTTGCCAAGTATGCGCCCGAGGAACTGCAATCGGTCCTTCGCCCTTATTTTATTGCAAAGGAATGCGGTTGCAAGTTCTACCTTGGCTCCGATGCTCATTCCGCCGCCGCTTTGGAAGGGGCTATGAAGCGGTTTGAGGATATGGTTTCCGCTTTGGATTTGACCGAAGAGGATAAGTTTTGCCCTTTTGAATCCTGATTTTTAGCTGTCCCGTCGAACCTTGGGTTCGACGGGACTTTTACGTCAAAAAATGTTCAAACTCTTTTTTGAAAAATAGTCTTGCAATTCCTGTTTATTCATGATATACTACAGGCAACAATGCATTTCCAGTTTCTCGGCGGGAGGTCCGGGGACTGCGGTGAGGCAAGAGGTCAACACCGGATTCCAATACGCGCCCCAAAGAAATCATTTTCCGAATTTACACATGCAATTCAAGAGGAGAATACAGAAATGGGAACGAAGACGAATCGAAATCCGAATCCCGACCCGAAAGATCGACCTTCCGGCAGCATTGATGCGGAAAACCGTGTTGACGTGCAGTTCCGCGGCAAGCGTCTGTTGGTCAATAAGATTCTTTCAAACGAGGATCTGGATCGCTTGGACAAAGGCATCCCTCAGGATGAGACGGTGCGCTTTGTTGTGGTGGGCGATCTGGATGTAAAAAGTAAATACGCCACATCCTTTCTTGCCGTAACCGATCGGCAGCTGTACGGCTTTGACCGTTCCGTGGAGGGCGGGGTTCTTACCCATCCTTACGAGGGCATCAAGCGTGCCTATGTCAAGCGGTATTACGGTAACGCCATGTTGATCTTTTCCGAGGATGACAGTCGGAAGGAATACGTGGATCTCTCCAAAAAGTATACGAATTTCCTGCGCTTTTCTTACCGCGTGGCCTCTCTGTATGATGCGGCGGCGCACTTCATTGAGAACGTAGCTGCCGGAAAGGACCCCGAGGAAGAAATGAAGGCGGTGGAAGCCTCCTTCGAAAAGCAGTTCAGCGTTTGTCCCAAGTGCGGACGGAATTTGATCCGTCCCGGAGCGCCCTGTATGAACTGTCAATCCAAGGGGAAGTTGGTCAAGAAGTTGGTTGGCTATGTTGCCCCCTACAAATGGCGCCTTTTGTTCTGCGTTTGTTTGTCTGTTGTGACAACGGCGGTTTCCCTGTTGCCCCCCTTCATGACCAAAACCTTGGTGGACGACGTTCTTCCCAACGGCAAGCGGGATATGCTTCTCGTTTGTGTGGGAGTACTGTTCGGTTCCTATATTATCCAGTATGGCATCGGCGCCATCCGCTCTTATTTCCTGAAGGTATGCGGGGATAAGATTGTTGCGGATCTTCGTAACGACGTTTATGCCAAGGCGCAAAAGCTTCCCATGCGCTTTTATGACCGCACCTCCACCGGCTCGGTCATCAACCGTATCAGCGGCGATACCTCCACCCTGCAGAGCTTTATGCTCCGCATTACCCAGGAAGTGGTGGTGCAGTTTTTCCTGCTGATCGGTATTGTTGTGATTATGTTTGCCCTCAACTGGCAGTTGACCCTTCTTTCGTTGATTCCCGTACCTTTTGTGGTGTACGGTGCCCGCATCTTCGGACGGAAGATCGCCCCCTTCTATCGCCGCATCTGGCGCCGTTGGTCTGCGGTGTCTTCCATCCTGACCGATACCATTCCCGGGATCCGTGTCATCAAGGCCTTCACCAATGAAAAGAAGAGTGTGGATACTTTTGAGCACTATAACGGCGAATGGCTTAAGACCGATATCTCCGCTTCTAAGATTACTACGCTGTTTCCCAACATTGTCAGCTTCGTCATTTCCTGCGGATCGCTGTTGATCTGGGGTGTGGGGGGCAACTGGGTTATCAGTGATTCCGCAACCCTTTCCGCCGGTCTTTTGGTATCCTTTATTTCTTATACGTCCATGTTCTACGGTCCCGTTAACTTCTTTGCCAATCTGAATGACTCCTATCAGAACGCTTTGAACTCCGCAGAACGCTTGCTGGACATTATTGATGCCGAGCCCGAAGCCGATTTTGCCGAAGGCAAGCATCCCGATCGCCTGCGGGGTAAGATCGAATTCCGCAACGTCAGTTTTTCCTTCGATCGCTCCAAGAAGACCCTTTCCAATGTGTCTCTGACCATTGAACCGGGGGATATTGTGGGTATCGTCGGTACTACAGGTGCCGGGAAGTCTACACTGATCAACCTTCTGATGCGTTATTATGACCATTATGACGGTGAGATTTTGATGGACGGCATCAACATTCGGGACATTGACCTGGAATTCTACCGTTCCGAGATCGGTTACGTACAACAGGAACCCATGATGTTCCACGATTCCATTTATAACAACATTGCCTACGGCTGCGGAGATGTCCACGTGGAGCAGGTTATGCACGCAGCGGACGTTGCCAATGCCCACGCGTTTATTGCCCGTCTGCCCGACGGTTACGATACCCTTCTGGGCGAACGTGGAACAGGCCTTTCGGGCGGGGAACGTCAGCGTCTCTCCATTGCCCGTGCGGTGTTGCGCAACCCCAGTATTCTGTTCCTGGATGAAGCCACCGCTTCTGTTGACTCCGAGACCGAAAGCCTCATTCAGGATGCTATCGACAATCTGATCCGCGGCCGCACTACGTTGATGATCGCCCACCGCCTTTCCACCCTGCGTAAGGCAAACAAGATCATCGTTGTGGATAAGGGCGAGATCTTGGAAATGGGCTCTCCCAAGGAACTGATGGAGAAGAAGGGCAAATATTATAAACTGGTCCAGATTCAAACCATGTCCGATCAGATTCGGAAGACCAAAGAGGAAGAGAGGTTGGAGTGATGGAACGGATTTATATTGACTATGATATGGCCCGCTTTACCCGCAAGGATATTACCATAGTGGATCTGGAGCTGTATGACGGCCGTCGCTTCGAGAATTTGGAACCCCGTCGCCTGTTCCCCATGACGGGTCTGGAGAAATACATCACACTTCTGGACAACGAAGGGAAAGAGGTAGCGGTGATTCGTGATCTGCGTACTCTTCCGGCCGAGGAGCGCAAGATTATCGAGGACTGCTTGAATGAGTATTATCTCATTCCCCGCATCTCCGAGATCCTTTCCTGTCACGAAAAATACGGCGTTCTGACCATCAAGGCGGTGACCGACCGCGGAGAGGTGAGCATTGAGATCCGCAACATTCTGCACGGTCTGAAGCTTCTTTACGGAACCCGTGTCCTTCTTCGGGACAACAACGATAACCGCTATGAGATCCCCGATCTTGACCGCCTTGACCGCAAGAGCCGCGCCATGATCGATGCATTCCTATAATATAACGTGGAGGAAATATACTATGAAAATGATTTTTGCCATCGTAAACAACGACGACAGCACCGTAGCCTCTTCCGCCCTCACCGAAGCCGGTTTTTCTGTCACCCGTCTTTCCACCACCGGTGGGTTTCTGATGGTGGGCAATACCACCCTTCTCATCGGGACCGAGGATGACAAGTGCAAGGATGCCATTGAAATCCTGCGTCATCATTGTACTACCCGCAAGCGCATGAATTCGTCTACCACCTCTTTCGGCGCAGGTCTGAAAAATCACAGCCTCCCCGAAGAGATCACCGTCGGCGGCGCCACCGTCTTTGTCCTCTCCGTGGATCAGATGGAAAAATTCTGAGTGATACAATCAAAGCGCCTCCCAAACGGGAGGCGCTTTTTTGCAACCTGTGGTTGTCAAAAAAGTATACGGTATAGGCTACTTCTCATAAGGATGTTTTGGATATCCTATGAAATAAGCCGATTGACGAGTGCTAAGAAAATGACAGTATAGCAAAACGCTATGCTGTCTTTTCTTTTTTATCAACAAATTTCGCAACTTTTTCAAAAACACTTTTAATTTTATTTGTATTGTGGTATACTATATAAGCTACGCAAACTTAATACACGCAGATCAGGTATTTTTCTCTATAGGGATACTATACCTTTTTTCTGTAATACTATTTTTGAATTTGGCAAAAATGCAAATTCCATTAAGTAGTATTACAGCGAATGCTTGATCTATTTAAGTTTGCGTAGCAGCAACGGGGTTTGCGTTTTTCGGTGCGTGGCTTCGGTCACGCACTTTTTTAATATATTTTTGAGGTGTTAATATTGAAATATACTTTATCTCAGAATGCCATTAGTTCACTTCATATTGCTATACAGCATTTCAAGAGTTTTTATTACACTAAATATTCAAATAAATTAAGCCAAAGTGAAGTAGATGAAGAAATAAAGATATCACTGGTATTTTTAGAAAATTCAATAGAACTACTGCTAAAAGCAATTTTGGTTTCAATCGATGAAACATGTATTTATAAATGTCCCGAGTCCAAGCGTATCAAAAGAGCGCAATCTTGTGTAAATAACGAAAACACATTAGCGGATGTGTTGTTGCAAGACGGGAACTTTCAAACAATAGATTATCATGAGATAGTGGATAAATATATAGAGTTAACTGGTGAAACATCAGAAAAGTTTGAGAAAGTATTAAAGCAATTATCCAACGCAAGAAATTCCATAACTCACTTCGGACTTGAAATTGCAAGTTATGACGAGATTATTTTATTATTTTTTAATACATTCGATATTATATACAATTATCTCTACGAGCGTTTGTGTGCTCTCGATAATATTGATAACTATTTCACATCGGATGATTTGATTGTTAATACAATTCACGGGAGTAAGTTTTTATTTTCCGAAGATTTCGTTTACAACAACATCTATGATTTCTTAGATGAATTATTAATGGACAATAACGAATATGTTTTTGAGTTAAGAGCAAGTAATACACGCACTAAAATATCGCAGTTTTCAAATTTATTTGCAGAAACAGTCAAAGATAGGAAATTTGAAAACTTATTGGAAAGATATGATGCTAAGACAGATTTGAATGAATTAAACATTTTAAAGCATCAATATTCCTTTAGTTTGGAAATATCAAAAGAAATGTCTTTTGATATATTAACAAGGTACTCGCCTTTTTATAATGCAACAATTTTTATGGATGATTGTGGACAAATAATCTTCATTGTTTTACACGATGAAAATATATTTTACTTATACAATAGTGATATTGTTTATCCACCTATGGATGAACGAGAAAAAGATGCTCAATGGATTGAAGATGAGAAAAACAATCTATGTATGAAATATAATTTGTCTAAACGCAATTTAATAAAAGCATTTGAAAGTTACGTGGTTAAATTAATAAATTAATTCGAATAAAATATTTTTCAAAAATAGTGGGAGAGATAAAAATGTACTGTAGTCAATGTGGAAAAGAAATTGCTGATGATTCAAAATTTTGCAACGAATGTGGCTGTCCTGTTTCTAAGCAAAACGAACAACAGGTAGTTGAAAAAGAAGTTGTTAAAAATGCTTCACCAAAAAAGAATAAGGAAACACGCAAAAAAATAAAGTTATGGCATATTATCGTAGCGGCTGCCGCTGTTATTACAATTATTGTCTCCTGCATTGTTCTTCCAAAGGTGTTTTCTCGATATGACTGGAGCGAGGTTAAACTTAGTAGTGTTTTGCCGGAGCCGGAATCTAAATGGGGTGATCTTTCGTCAAATGAAAAAGATTATCTATACTTGTATGTTCATCGTACGTCTTTAGATGAATATAATTCATATGTTGCTACGTGTAAAGATGAAGGGTTTAATATTGAGGCTGAAACAGAAGATGCTTCTTACATAGCATTTAATGCGGATGGATATAAATTGTCTTTATACTATTATGAAAGTGATAAAAAGATGACTATCAATGTAGATGCGCCAATGGAGATGAAAACAATTCAGTGGGCCACATCCAATATCGCATCACTGTTACCCACCCCTGCATCTACTTTAGGATACATTGAACGAAATGATGAAAAAGGTTTTTCAATATATTTAGGGAACACCTCATTTTCTGAATACAATACATATGTTTCTGAATGTGAATCAAAAGGATTTACCGTAGATTTTCAAAAGCAGGAGAAAAGCTTCTCTGCTAAAAATTCGGATGGTTACCAATTAAATGTTCAGTATAACGGTTGTAATGTAATCTATATTTCTATAATTGAACCGCAAAGAACACTTGATCTCTCATTTTGCTCTATTGGTAGTGAATTTGAATTTTCCGTATATATAGACGATTCTTGGGAGTTGGATGTTGAAAAAGGACAAACCAAAACTTGTAATGTAGTACTTGGTATGGGAGAGCACACAATCAAAGTCAGAAGCGATGACGATTGGGATATGTATGATAACTATGTGCTTACTGTATCCAAAGATGAAAAAATTGATTTTGATGTAAACTGTACTCAAAAAGGTATAAAAATCGATTTGTCCGGTGAACTCAATATAGAATATGAAAAAGAGGATGTAGCGACCCAAAGTGAAACACCCGAAAAAAACAACAGTAGTGAAAGCACATCCAACAGCAAATTAATAACTGCAAAAAAAGCAAAATCGGTTGTTGAAGAATTATTGGAGGAAGATTTAGAGGCATCAATAAAAATTACAAAGTTGTATTTTGACGAAGAAAAACAAGGATGTTATGTAGAATTCAAAGCAAATAATACTGCAGATGCAGCTGCCGTACATTTGAGTACCGGAAAAATTGATTATAAAAGCGAGTTTAACTACTATTCCGAGGAAGCTAAAAGACTTAGAGCTCAAACGCCTATAAACGAGCAAAAACTACACGAATGTAATCAAAAAATTCTAAATTCTTCATATGCTGAGTGGAGTTTTTCAATAACGGTAATTGAAAACGACAGAGATGCTTCAAAAAATGGATGGGAGAAAATAAAATAAGAGAACATGATTCCTAATGTTGCTTTTATAGTTAGGAGAAAATAAAATGGCTTTAATAAAATGTCCAGAATGCAGAAAGAAAATATCCGATAAAGCAACGGCTTGCATTCATTGCGGTTGCCCCATATCTTCTATGCTTGAACAGGAAGAGAAAACCGATATTTCCCAAAGCATAGAAGAATTAAATCAAGATGAATTTGTCAAAAACACCAAGGAAAACAACGGAGACGCAAGTGATTGTAATAAGGGCACTAAGAAGTTAAAATTATGGCACAAAATTTTAATTATAGTTGCTGCTGTGATTTTATTAGTATTGGCAACAGTCGTTTTGTTCGGTGGCTTTTCACAAAAAGATGAAACAGATACCCACTCACACGACATCTCATCTAATGTGTCTTCAGATACAAATATTGAGAATGATGATGATATTGAAGAAACTAAAGAATCGTTTATATCAAATGATCATTTTACATTCTCAGCACGTTCGTTTGTTAAACTATTCGATGAGGCCGATAAAGATGCCAAAAAATATAATTATACATATATGAGAATGAACGGCGAAACTTCGTTGTTCTATGAGTTGGCAGAGATTAGTGGTGGCTACGAAAAGGTAAGAAGTGCCGGTATGATTTCTTTTGTTAAGGGGATTGACACAACCTTATCTATTGAGGAAGATTACACAGAAAATATTATTACAAAAATCAATGTATTGGTCGAAGATGTCAACGATGTTCCACCGATATTAGTTGGATGCATGTGTGCCGTAGATCCTGAATTGGATTTTAAGACTGCTTCTAATTTAGGTATGGATATTGTAGAAAATGCAGGAACAAAAGACGGTTATGTGCACAATGGTGTAAAATATGTTGTTGCAGTAGACGGTGAATATTACTACATAATTATATCTGTAGCAAACACCTCAACTGACAAAGAAGGTGTAACAAGTAAGCCTTCCTCTTCCAAAGAACCTACTACTCAAAAACCTACTACTTCTGCTACACTTACAGCTTCAGAAACAGATTTACAATTGGACGGAACATCTCAATTGGTATACTTTTATGCAAATCCAAGCAATATTGATGCCATTGTTGACTATGAGATAGCAGATGAAAGCGTTGTCGAAATACAACGTGGTGGATGGGGCGATAATACTGCACAGCTGCTTTTTATTCCTGTTTCAACAGGAAAAACAACTGTTACGGTATACATTGATGGTTATGAAGGCTGTTCGGTAAAAATCAATGTTTCTGCATACGTTGATGATGACCTGTCTTCCAACTCTGAATTTGAAGATCCATTTATAACATCCACTGAATCCGAATTCAACTTAGAAAATGGAAATGGCATCACTTATATTACTGCACACAACATAACAGGCGAATATTCAGTTTCATGCGATGTTGATAATTCAAATGTTGTCGAATGCGTTTGGGGAGATTGGGACGGCGATACAACGTCGCTTACATTTATCCCACAAGACTCAGGAAATGCAGTTGTTACCATTTACATTGAGGGATATTATGACAGCAGTGCAATTACAATACCTGTATTTGTTCCATAAAACTTGAATTTAAGTTTTCGAAAATATATTTTTAAATAAAAATTCGCTGGACTTGCTAAAACCTTTGTGGTATGTTGTTGTACTGCAAAGGAGGTGCTACAAATGGCACGAAAACTGAATAAAATTAAAAAGAGCGACTTTATAACGGTAACCGCCGTTGTGAAGTCGCTCTTCTCTTATGCGGAGGTGATATTAAAATGACAACACTTGAAGATTTGTATTATGGCAACATCAGT
>JAGAOU010000033.1 GCA_017623595.1 Clostridia bacterium | reverse complement strand
TTTTCCTGCTGCCACAGTGCCGCAGGCGCATTGCCAGCCATTGACGGTGTTGTTTGCCTTAGGCTGAGGCTGCTGTTGCTGTCCCATGGCATAGAGGTTTTGGGCATTCATGCCGCCCTGGTTCATGGCCATCCCCATGCCGATAAACCCATTCATGGCTCCTCCTTCGTTGGAGGCGGCGGCCTTCATGGCATCGGCTTGAGCGCCCACAAGGGTGGCTGCAGCCATGGTGGGATCCTTCATGATGGCGGTGCGCTGAGCCTGCTTGATCATTTCCGCATCCTCTTCGGGGAGCGTGACCGATCCGAGGGCAACGCTGACTACCTGAAGACCGCGCAGCTTGCCCCATTTTTCCGACAGAGTGTCGTTCATGGCCTTTTCCAAATCGGTGTTATGGGTTACAATCTGATTGGGGCGCAGCTCCAAATCGGACAGACGTCCGAAGGCAGGCTGAAGGGCAGAGATGAACTCGGCTTTCAACTGTGCATCCAGTTCACTGCGGGTGTATTCCCGTTCCACGTTTCCGCAGACGTTGGTGTAGAAGAGAATGGGGTCTGAAATTTTGTAGGAATAAATACCCGAGCAACGGATGGAAACGTCGATATCCAGTCCGATTTTGCTGTCCACCACGCGGAAGGGAATGGGGTTGGGGGTGCCGAATTTGTTGTCAATCAGTTCTTTTGTGTTGAAATAATAAACCCTTTGATCCTTCCCCGTATCGCCGCCGTAGGTGAAGCGCTTACCGATGGTCTTGAAGGTGTCAAGAACGCTTTTTCCGAAGGAACCGGCAAAAATGCTGGGCTCGGTGGAGTTGTCATAGGTGAACTGGCCGGGTTCGGCGCAGAATTCCACCACCTTGCCCTGCTCCACAATGATCATGCACTGTCCGTCGGCCACGGCAATTCCGGAGCCGTTGGAAATGACGTTATCGCTTCCCTTGGTGTTGGAGGAGCGACCGGAAATGCGCTTCTGTCCCTTTGTGACAAGGACATCCTTTTCCAGCGCATCGCAGTAGAAAAATTCTTTCCATTGATCGGCAAGGGTGCCACCGAGAGCGCCGATGCCCGCTTTAATCAATCCCATAATAAATCTCCTTTTTGATTGTTCTGACAGGATAATGTTTCAAGGGGTGTTTTTTCGCAGGTTATTTTCGGGTAGTATACTTCTTTACTGTGACAAAAATTCGGTCCTTTTTACTGTGTCCGCCGATTTGGCTGACCACCAGTCGTCCGTGTCCCCGCAGAGAGATCACATCGCCTTCGGAAACCGCGTCGGAAGGAGAATCGGTCTCTTCCCAGTTGAGGGACATCCCTCCTTTTTTGATCAGATCGGTCATTTTCGTCCGCGCCATGCCGAATCCTTCCGCCGCAACACAGTCCAGCCGCAGAGAAGGCACGGTGAATGTCTTTTCTTCGTGCTCCGCTTCGGGAATTTCCCCAAGCTCGCTTTCCTCTGTGCGGAAGGCCTTGCGCCCCGCCTTTATGAAATTTTCGGCCAGAAAGGGGGCTATGGTTGCGTCACAGATTAGCTTGGGCGGCTGAGCTGAGGCCAAAATGTCTCCGATCTTTTCCCGTCGCACGCCCAATCCCGTCAGAGCGCCTAAAATTTCGGGATGGGCAGGATATTCGCCTCGTGTTTTCAGTGCAAGAACAGTGATGGGAAAGGTGAAATTTTCCATTTGCTTCGGCAGAAAAACGCCCATTTTCCGCTCTGCCGATTCATATCCTCCCCACAGTTGAAAGTTGAGGAAACTTACGGTTTTTGCAGCTTTTTTTGCCCAAACCTGCTGGAGAGGGGATAGAAAATCGGTATAAACGGGACAGTTTCTCTTTTCCGCCAGCCGCGCCGCATCCAAAATGCGGGCGGTCAGCAGTTTTTCTTCATCATTGGAGCAATTATTCTTCATCTTCTTCTTTAACAATGGGAACATCATAGACTACTTCCATGATGCGCTTTTCCATCCATTCGTAACGGCCGTCCAGCCATTCATCCATGTATTCGAATTCTTCATCGGGATCGGGGTTCATGGCTTCGGGCCATGTGGCCATTTCACGGTCCCATGCTCCCGTATCCTCCAGGTAGGTGCGGTATTTTTCGATGCGTGCCTTGACCGAATCCTTGGAAAGGACGCCGCCCTCTGCGGAGAGATCGTCCCAACGGTTTTCCACGGTGAATTTCGCATCGTTGACATCCATTTGCAGATAACGTTTCAGGAGTTTGAAGTCATCGATATAGTCATTTTCGTAATGGTCGCGGTGGTGGGGCAGATCCAGAATGTTGGTATCCCGTTTCCCGTAACGATATCCGAAGCCCAGGTCGCAGTCCCAGGGGGTAATCAGATAGATTGCATTATTGTCGGTGATGTCCGGTGTGGACCAGAACAGGTTCTTGCCTCGGTTATCTCTCAGCGAGAAGATGGTGAGCCAAAGCCAGTAGTCGGTCAAATTCTCATGATCGAGATAGTCGGTCATTTCGATGAAGCTGTCGGGATCTTCCTTTGCGTTTGCGGTGGCTTTCAAAATCTCATAGAACAGTCCCCAGTTTTTGAAGCTGATGTTCTCTTTGGGATACTTCAATTCGAATCCCATCCAGACGTTGGAGGTGGGCTTGCCGCTGTATTTGTCGAAGTAGGTACCTTCCCAGGAGAAGGATTTGATCAGAAGACCGTTGGTGTCATCCAGATCTAACTGCTTTTTGTCGATGGGCTCGATCAGATCGTAGAGACCTACGTAATTGCCATTGAGGATGACCTCCACATATTCTCCGTCGGAGGCCTTGTTTTCCGGATTCATTTCGTTCCAGATTTCGGTGGAAAGCTTGTTGTGCATGCGGGTGGGATCGATGTACATGGCGTCAAGGACATAGTCATCGTCGCTGCGCAGCCCCAACAGAGAAAGATCCCGATTGGTTTCGTAGTCACTCTCTCTGAAGTTGATTTTATAAGCTTTTTTGGGGAAGCTTGAGGAAGAGGCCCCGCGGACGTGGATCAGCGCTTCGCTGGTGGTAACCGGTGCGGAACCGTGCTCACGCCAGTTACCGTCCCGAAGGGTGATGGTGCATTTTACGTCATTGTCCTTTGGAATGCCCTTACCCCCTTCGGTTTCGATGGTGACAAAGGGCATGGTTGTGACGTAAAGCATGGCGCTTTGATAGTGAGTGTCGTTGTATACAATCAGGCGATAGGTTTTATTGTTGTTCGGTACTTGGAAGTAGGAGTGCTTATCGATTTCATCCTCGAACACGATGGACAGATCCTCTTCGCCCTTGGAGCCTACCACCGAGAAGGCTACGCCCAGATAATTGCCGATAGTGTCATCGGAGACTGAAAGATAAAAGGTGGAGCTGTCCCGATCGCAGGCAATGGCATGCCCGTCGGCAAACAGATCGCCGATCAGTTCCTTACTCTTGCGTCTTCCCACGGCAACCTTACCGTAGGGTTCTTCTCCGGTGATAGCGGGAGAGCGCACCACGGTGGACGGATCGGGCCCTGTGGGCACCTGTGTCTGTTCGCCCCATTCGGGAATGGGGTCGGGTGCAGGAATCAGAAGAATGCAAAGAGCACAAACCATGACGGCAAGCAGAAGCCCTGCCACGCCGACAAGAATTGCTATGGTAGTTTTTGTTTTTTTGTCCATAAAATATACCCTCCGACAAAAAAATATCTCTCTTTACATTATAATAGAGAAACGTAATTCTGTCAAGAGGGTATAATGTGATTTTTTTCGGTCAGAATGGAAAAAACGTCCGTTTTTCAGTCAACATAATCGGGATATTCGTTGCAAAGCAGGCGAAACGGCGGTTCATCCTCTTCAATGGTGGCAAAGCGGCCGCAGGGCTTATAGAAACGGTTGTCGTTTTCGTCATCGTTGCATTGAGAAACCTCGCCCACCAAAACGGTCCCGCAGCCCTCTTCTCCCCAGAAGGAGTGGTAAAGGCGGCGCTGCATGGTGATGCTTTCTCCCGGGTGAAGACGTATGACCGATCCTGCGGGCACGGTATAATGGCGTCCATCCATCTGAATCTCCACATCATCGTCGGAAAATTCGTCTTCTTGGGTGGCGTTGTAGACCTTGACCATAAGATTTCCGCCGCCCCGGTTGATAATGTCCTCCTGCTTGAACCAGTGGAAGTGATAGGGAGTGACCTGTCCTTCCTTGACGATCATGATCTTTTCGGCATAAACCTTTTCGTCTCTCGCTACCTTCACATTTCCGTTGCGGACAGTGAACAAAAAGAGCCCTGCGTGCTCGTAATCGCCGCTACCGAAGTCCGTTACATCCCAACCCAGATGGTTACGACGGATTTCATCATACTCATGATTTTTATTCTTCCATTCTTCGGGAGTGAAGTTGGCAAAGGGGGGCAGGCAAAAGTGGTGTTGATTGAAAAAATTGCAAGCCTCTGCTATGAGTGCATTGATTTCGGAACGTTTCATGATGTTCTCCTTAATTTTTTGTTTTTTGTCGGATCAGTCCGTTGATGCGTTTTCTCATACCCAAAAGCCACTCTGAGCCTGTGGGATAGTGTTCGAAGGTGATGGGGTCAATTCCTGCTTCCAGCTCTTCCATGACCCGATCTTTTCCGTACAGAGATTCGCAAAGCTTCAGTGCACGAAGATCCTGTAATCCTTCGTTGAAGACGATCTGTCGCAGAGAGGGCCAAGGAGTACCGTCGGGGGCGGGGTAGACCGAATAGGTGTCTCCCGAGGGGACCCATCCTTCGCCGTCGGAGCAGAGGAAGGGGTTGATGTGATGGTAAGATCCTTGGGAATTGTAGTAATTGTAGCCCCAATGGAGGAAGCCCTGCAGAGCGAATTTGTACATTTGAATCCCCTGCACCCGATTGCGGGCGGAGGGCATGGAGAAGAATCGGTTGGTGAGATGATTCTTTGTCTGCCAGCCGCAGTTGTAGGTCCAGAGTTCCGGAACGTTATGCGTCAAAAATGCCTCCAGGTGGTTTGTGGAGGGCACCGGATGCTCCACAATCCCCGCCTCGTAAAAGGCATAATCGTACAGTGCGTCAAAGATGGTGCAGTCTCCGATCAGGGGCTTTACGAAATTTTTCAGCTTGCAGTAGCGTTCGATGTCCGATGCTTTGGGTTCATCGGAAATGTGGAACCAGCAACGTTTGTCCGCACCCCTCTTTTCTTCCCGCATGTACTTGAGAAATGCGGGAATCAGAGCCGCAAGAAAGGCAAAATACTCCGGATCATCGGAGGCTGTGCTCCATCCGAACAAAGCGGTTTCTTCTCCGTCTACCGTTGCATAGATCTTCGGGCAGAATTTCGCTCCGCCCTGGGAGAACAGATGGCCGATCTCGAAATACTCAAAACCCACCTTATCGCACAGATCTACCCAGCGCCCCAGCAGAGAAAAGTCGAAAATATACCGCCCATTGGTTTTGGTTACTCCCACAAGTTGGGTTTTGGAACGGGAAACCTCTCCTTTTGCAGAGTTGAGAACGGTGGTGAACAGTGGCGTGAGAATCATATTTTGGCCGTAGGTGCGGGCGTTGATCATGAAATTCTCAATGATGCGCCAATGCTCCTCATCAAAGGAGTCGGTGCGGTAATAATCCATCAGACAGTCGGGATAAAACCATTGGGTGTAGATCAGCTCTTGCTTGGGCAGTTCTGCGTCGAGGATTTCGATTTCCGTCGTCAGCTCCGCTTCTGCTTCGTCGGTGTCATTTTTGTAAAAGATGATGTGGATGGGATAGATTCCCGCCTCCGCATTTCCTTCGGGGGCAATCTCAAACCACACCGAGTTCAGGTTGTTGTCCAGCGTCAGACGTTCGCCCTCTGTGTAGGGTTCCAGCAGATCGGGGTACAACCCCGAGGTGGTGCGCAGATAATAATCGTCGGTCTTATCCCGAAATACGGGAAGGGCCGAGGGGATATGCCGCACCCGGTAAACTTTCAGATGCTCCTTCAACGGCGTTTCGATTCTCATCTGAACCCATTTATGGTTCATGACCGTTTCTTCCAGATCGTAACAGATCTGAAAAGAGAACCGTTCGTTTTTCAGCATGGAAAAGTCCTTTGCTTCGGCTTTGTCGAAGATTTTTTCATCCAAAAAACATTTTTCCAGAGAGGAAATAATTTTCGCTCGCATCATGGTTGTAACCTCACAATAGACGTATATCCCTCTTCGAAAAGAGGGATATACGGAATCAATTACTGTACTTTTGCTTTGATCAGCTCGTTGACCACACGGCGCAGGTGCAGGAGATATTCGCCGTCCTTGGGATATTTCTTGAAGGTAATGGGTTCGATGCCCTCTTCCAGAACTTCCATGGCTTTTTCTCTGCCGTACAGGGATTCAAGGAGCTTCATGGCACGCATGTCCTGAAGGCCTTCATTGAAGACAACCTGCCGCAGGGAGGACCAGGGTTGACCCTTGGTTCCGGGATAGACGATATAGGCATCTCCCGAGGGAACAAAGTCCTCGCCGTCGGAGCAGACAAAGGGATTGATGGTGGCGTAGGAATACTGGTTGTTGTAGAAGTTGAAGCCCCATTGCAGGAATCCGTAGATGTTGTATTTATAGAGCTGTACGCCCAGAATACGTGTGCGAGCAGAGGGCATGGAGAAGAAGCGGTTGGAAACGTCCACCGCCTGGCTGCAGCAATAATAGGTCCAAAGCTCGGGGACATTATTCTCCAGGAAGGGCTCGATGTGGTTTGTGCCGGGGACGGGATGATCCACCAGGCCTTGCTCGTAAAATGCATAACGGGACAGAGCGTCGATCATGGGATAGCCCTCGATGAGAGGCTTGAGGAAGTTGCTCAGCAGCTTGTACTGCTCCAGATGCTTTTCGTTGGGCTCGTCGGAGAGGTGGAACCAGCAGCGTTTGTCAGCGCCGTTCTTTTCTTCCTTCATGTATTTGAGGAAGGCGGGAATGAACTGGGTCAGGAAGTTCTTGTAATCGTCTCCTGCTGCCTCGGTGTCCCATCCGAAAATGCGCTTTTCTTCCCCGTCTACCGTTGCCATCACCTTGGGGCATGCCTTTGCGCCCCACTGGGAATAGAAGTGGCAGATTTCAAAGTATTCGATACCCACCTTGTCGCACAGGTCAACCCAGCGCCCCAGCCTGGAGAAGTCGAAGGTGTAGCGGTCGCCCTCTTTCACGATATCGACCAACTGAGTGGTGGGACGGTATCCGCCCACATAGGTATCCAGTTCGGGGGTGACAAGGGGGGTGAGGATCATGTTCTGACCGTAGGTACGGGCGGAGATCATGAAGTTTTCAATGATTTCCCAATGCTTTTCGCTCCAGACGTCCACATCGTAATACTGCATCAGACAGTCGGTATAGAACCACTGGGTCATAATCAGATCCTGCTTGGGAAGCTCTGCGTTGATGATTTCAACCTCTGTTTCCAGTTCGACCTCAACCTCGCCCTTTTCATTGGTCAGGGTGATTTTGATGGGATAGGTTCCCGCTTCCATTTTCCCTTCGGGTGCGATTTCGAACCACAGGGTGCGGAGATTTTTGTCGGAAACAAGGCGGTCCTTTTCGCGGATGGGCTCCAAAAGGTCGGGATAGAGTCCGGGAGCGGTACGCAGATAGTTGTCGTCCACGCGGATGTTGTAGGTGGGCATAGAGGAGGGAATATGCTGAACCTTGGTGACCTTGATCACATCTGCCAGGGGAGATTCCACGTCGAGGTATACGATTACCTTGGAATCGATGATATCGGTGCGATCATAGCAGACCTGGAAGGAATAGCGTTCGTTTTTCAGCATGGAGATCTTGCCCAAAGGTGTTTTGACAGGGACGGTCTCGTCCAAAAAGCATTTTTACAAAGAGGAAATGATTTTTGCTCGCAACATAATTCGTTACCTCCGATTTACACTTTTGCTTTGATCAGTTGGTTGATCCGTTCCCGCAGACCGAGAAGCCATTGGGCGGACTTTGGATATTGCTTGAAGGTGATTGGATCGATGCCCGCTTCCAAGGCTTCCATAGCCTTTTCTCTGCCATAAAGCTGTTCCAGAAGATCCAGGGCTCTCTGATCCTGCAGTCCTTCCGCAAAGACAACCTGTCGCAGGGAGGGCCAGGGCTGACCGTTGGCTCCGGGATAGACCGAGAAGGGGTCCCCGGACTGAACCCAGTTATCTCCGTCGGAGAACATGAAGGGGTTCACCTTTGCGTAGGCCTGACGGGTATTATAGTTGTTATAACCCCATTGCAGGAATCCGGCGATATTGTACTTGTAGAACTGAGTTCCGATGACACGGTTGCGGGCGGAGGGCATTGCCAGGAAACGGTTGGAAACCTGTTTGCACTGTCCGCAGCAGTAATAGGTCCAAAGGTTGGGGATGTTCCGTTCCAGGAAGGGTTCAATGTGGTTTGTGGCGGGAACGGGATTTTCCACCAATCCTTCGTCATAGAAGGCCACGTTGGACAGGGCGTCCATGATGGGGTAGCCCTTCAGCAGAGGCTTCAAAAAGTCGCTGAGGCGCTTGTATTGTTCCAAATGGTTTTCGCTGGGTTCATCGGAAATGTGGAACCAGCAACGCTTGTCCGCACCGTTCTTTTCGGTCTTCAGATATTCGATCATCTGCGGCAGAAGGGCAGACAGGAATGCCTTGTATTCGTCTCCGTCGGAAGGTGTGTTCCAGCCGAAGATTTTCTTCTGCTTGCCATCCACGGTTGCAACCACCTTCGGGCAGGCAGCGGCACCCCACTGGGAGTAAAGATGGCAGATTTCCAGATACTTGATGCCTGTCTTGTCGCACAGATCCACCCAGCGGCCCAGTTTATCAAAGTTGAACTTGTAGCCCTCTGCGGTTTTGGTCACGTCTACCAGCTGTGTGGTGGGACGCTCCCCTCCGATGTGAGTGTCCAGTTCGGGGGTGACGATGGGGGTGAGGATCATATTCTGACCGTATTTCACGGCATTTCCCATGAAGTTTTCAATGATCTTCCAATGCTTTTCGCTCCAGGCTCGCACGCCGTACTGATCCATAAGGCAGTCGGTGTAGAACCATTGGGTATACATGATCTTCTGGGCGGGAAGTTCCGCATTGATGATCTCCACATTCAGGGTGTAGGCCGCAATGTCTTTACGGGTCCCCCGCTTACGGATGCGGATCTTGATGGGGTAGACCCCCGCTTCCACGGCACTCTGAGGATCTACCTCAAACCACAGGGCACGCAGGGTACCGTCGGGGCCGAAGAAATCGCTCTTGTAGCGGAAGGGCTCCAAAAGGTCGGGATACAGACCGGGCTTGGTGCGCAGATAGTTGTCGTCGATATGCTCGGGGAAGCAGGGCATATAGGAAGGAATCTGCCGCACGTTGTACACGGAGATGTACTTCTCCAGAGGAGATTCGATTTTGATGCTGTAATCTCTTGCTCCGCGAACCAATTCTCCGCCGTTGTCATAGCAGAGCTGGAACGAATATCTCTCGTTTTTCAGCATGGATGCAGAGGTGAGTGCCGGCTTGAGAAGCACGGTTTCGTCGATAAAGCACTTTTCCAGGGATGAAATCAGTTTTGCTCGGAACATAATGGGTAACCCCCTATCTCTGTAATTATCACCATTGTATCATACTTTGGAAAAAAAAGCAAGTACATTCCGTGAAAAAATATGGACTTTTCAATTTGTTTTTGTTTTGGATGTAACAGAAAATTTACTTTTTTGTGTAAATTACAAAAAATTTCCTTTCCCCCGTTGAAATGGAGAAAAAAGTGTGATATTATAATGAAAAGAAAATTTATAAGCGGTTATATTTCGGAAAGGAAGAGCACAACATGCTTTGCTTGAAAAACATCGTAAAGGAGTATCCCACCGGTGACGATAAGGTTGCGGCGCTGAGAGGCGTTTCGGTTGAGTTTCGCAGAAACGAATTTGTGGCGATTTTGGGCCCCTCGGGTTGCGGCAAAACCACCCTTCTGAACATCATCGGCGGCCTGGATCAATACACGGACGGGGATTTGTCCATCAACGGCATTTCCACCAAGAAGTACAAGGACGGGGACTGGGATGCCTACCGCAATCATTCGGTGGGGTTTGTGTTTCAGAGCTATAATCTGATCCCTCATCAGACCGTTCTTGCCAACGTGGAGATCGCGCTGACCATTTCGGGAGTCTCCAAGCGGGAGCGCCGTGCCCGTGCGGTGGAAGCGCTGAAAAAGGTGGGGCTGGGCGATCAGCTGAAGAAAAAGCCCAATCAGATGTCCGGAGGACAGATGCAGCGGGTTGCAATTGCCCGTGCTCTGGTCAACGATCCCGAGATTTTGCTTGCCGACGAGCCTACGGGGGCTCTTGACTCCGAGACCAGCGTGCAGGTCATGGAGATCCTCAAGGAGGTTGCCAAGGACCGTTTGGTTGTGATGGTGACCCACAATCCGGAGCTGGCGGATCGGTATGCTACCCGTATTGTCCGTCTGCTGGACGGAAAAATTACCGACGACAGCGATCCCTACACCGCCGACGCCGAGGCCTTGGTCGATGTGAAAAAGGAGAAAAAGGCAAAGAAGCCCTCCATGTCCTTCTTCACCGCTCTGGGGCTTTCCTGGAAAAATCTTCTGACCAAGAAGGGAAGAACCATTCTCACTGCCTTTGCCGGGTCCATCGGAATTATCGGCATTGCGCTGATTTTTGCGGTTTCCAACGGCACAAAGGGGTATATCGACGATGTGCAGGAGGACACCCTTTCCTCCTATCCTCTTACGCTGGAAGCCACTACTGTGGATCTTCAGACGCTGATGCAGACCTTCATGGGAGTTGCGGACACCTCCGAATATGCCCATGAAAATGACCGTGTTTATTCCCAGGCGGTTTTGTTTGAAATGATCAACGCCTGGAACAACATGGAAACCATGGAAAACGATCTGAAGAAGTTCAAAACCTTCCTGGATCGTGAGCTTGCCAAGCCCGAGGAGGAGATCTCCGATCTGCGAGATGCTCTTTCGGGTGTGCAGTATGCTTATGATTTCGACCTGCAGGTCTACACGAAGAACGTGGACGGCAGCGTGATTCGTTCCGATACCACCCGGCTTCTCACCGAGGCCTTCAAGGAATTCTTCAATGTGGATATGAATGCCATGATGGGCATGGCAAACAATGCGGGAGGCATGACCTCTATGATGACCTCCCTTTCCCCTATGAGTCAGAACGTCCTTTGGTGTGAAATGCTCTCGGGCAAGGACGGAAGTCTGATCAGCCCCGTCCTTCAGGGGCAGTACGATCTGATTTACGGATCCTGGCCCAACGATGCCAATGAAGTGGTTTTGATTCTGAACAAGAACAACGAATTGGATGATCTGACCCTCTATGCCTTGGGGCTGATTCCCAAGGAAGAGGTGGACAACGTGTTCCGTGCGGTGCTCAACCAAGGAGAACTGAATGTTCAGCAGAAGTCCTGGAGCTATGAGGAAATCTGCAACCGCCTCTATCGTGTGGTTTTGGGCTCCGATTGCTATGAGCCCGGTGTTTTGGGTGGATATACCGACCTGCGTGAGTCGGAAGAAGGACTGAAAAAGCTTTACAACGAAAAGGGCTTTGACCTGCGGGTGGTTGGGATTCTTCGCCCCAATGAAGAGGCTTCCTCCACCATGCTCACCGGATCCATTGCTTATACCAAGGCGTTGACCGAATATGTGATTGAGCACAACAAGGATGCCAACATCATTCAGGAACAGAAGAACGATCCTCATACCGACATCTTCACCGGCCTTCCCTTTAAGGAAACAACCGGCAAGCTGACCGACGCTCAGAAGGAAACGGAGTTCCGTAACTATATTGCGGGGAAGGACGAAGCGGGAAAGGCCGTCGCCTATGTTTCCGTGAAGGCGGTTATGCCCAAGGCATATCTTGAAAGTGCTCTGGAATCTGCCATGAAGGATGTGACGCGGGAGAAAATGGTGGCCGCCCTTGTTCAGGGGTTGGTTCAGCAGATGGGACTTTCCGAGGAGGATGTCACCGAATATCTCAACGGCATGGAAGAGGAAGAGTTGACCGATCTTTACCGTCAGTTTGTGACCGAGATTGCGAAAATGCAATACGCCGCCGCCATCCGCACTGCCTACAACGGCGTCAACAAAAATATTATGGTGCAGGGTGCGGTTGCCGCCGTTATGGCGCAGCAGAAACTGGAGCCTGCCGCCGCAATGGCCTATGTAGCTCAGCTTTCCGATACGGATCTTGCCGCCCTTTATTTGCAGGTAGCCGCAAGCGGAATGATGAAGGTCCCCGAGGGATCCCAGACCGATACCGCATTTCTGGCATCCCTGCTGGATGCGGAAATGGCCCTTTACACCACCGAGGAATGTGCCTCTTATTATGACGAGGTGTTGGTGTTCTCCGAGTCTTCCTATGAGCAGAATCTGTTGTCTCTCGGTTATGTGGAGTTGGATGACCCCTCCAAGATCAATCTCTACTCCGCCACCTTTGAGTCCAAGGATGTGGTGAAGGATGCCATCGGAAAATACAATGAGTCGGTGGATGCCCTGTCTCAAATCCGTTATACCGATATGGTGGGCATTCTCATGTCCTCCATCACAACGATCATCGATGCCATCACCTATGTGTTGATTGCCTTTGTTTCCATCTCTCTTGTGGTGTCGGCCATTATGATCGCCGTCATCACTCTGATCTCCGTTCAGGAGCGCACCAAGGAGATCGGAATTCTCCGCGCCATCGGTGCCTCCAAGCGGAATGTATCCAACATGTTCAACGCCGAAACCATGATCATCGGTTTCTCCTCCGGGGTATTGGGGGTTGCCGTCACGTGGCTTCTCTGCTTCCCCATCAATGCCATTGTTCAAGGGTTGACCGAGATAGAAAACCTGCGCGCCCACCTGACATGGGAATTTGCCCTGTTCCTGGTGGTGATCAGTGTTGTTCTGACCCTGGTGGCGGGTATTATTCCTTCCCGCAGTGCCGCCAAGAAGGATCCCGTGGTGGCTTTGCGCACCGAATAACAGAAAAATATCAAAGAAAAATCGCCTGCGAAATATTTCGCAGGCGATTTTGTCATTAGTGGCATTTTTTGCAGGGAGAATATCCTTGCGATTCTGCTTTTTCAATGGAAATTTCTGTTGGGGCATTATTTTTTCTGGAGCAGGATGAATTGCTGTGGTACTTTGTGCCCGTAGGATAAATGTAAACCACATCTTTTATTTGTTCGGATGTTTCGGAAGAGTTGCTTGAGGTTGTTGAGGATGTTTTGTCTGAAGTTGTTGAGGGTTGTTTTGTTTCACTTGTGTTTTCGGTTTTGCTTGAAGATGTTTCTTTTGAGGACTCTTTATCTGAGGTTGTTGCTACATTTGTATTATCCGTTTTGGGAGTCAAAATGGTTGCGTTTGTTCCGAATGAGGTGTCTGCATTCTCTGTTGATTCCTCAGGAATGCAACCGGAGAATGTGGCAAGCAGAAGGCAGAGGCAGAGCATCAGAGTAAATGTTTTTTTCATGTTGATATCTTCCTTTCATACTATGTTCAACGTTATAAAAAAAGTGCGTCGCCGAAGCCACGCACCAAAAACGTTGCGATGACCATCTGTTGCGACACAGTTCCATTCCAAGACAGGGATGAGAAATCAAAGCATACGTTTTTAACATAGTATGCCTGTCTTGGTAGATATTAAACTGTGTCGCAAGTATAGTCTATCATAAAGAATGAAAGAACATAGGTCGTTTTTGTGACTTTTTTGTGATTCAATGTCTTTGTTTCATGTTTTTATGCTGCGTCTTATCCTATACTCTGTTTTTGAGAAATATTAGTGAAGTCATATTGACAAAAAACTCTATATTTGATATAATAGGGACAAGAGATTAGAATGGGGTTCGTAGAGATGCGGAACATAACCTTACTCATCAAACCCGCCTCTGCCCGGTGTCAGTATCGGTGCCGCTATTGCTTTTATGAAGAGGTTTCCGCCCAACGCTCTTTGAAAAACTGCGGCATGATGGCGCCTGAGACGGTTTCGGAGTTGCTTTCGAAGGTTTTTGCCCCGGCGCCGCGGAACATTTCGTTTGTGTTTCAGGGGGGAGAGCCTCTGTTGGCGGGACGGGAGTTTTATGAAGAATTTGTCCGTCTTGTGCAGGAGAAAAATGTATGTCGGGCAAGGGTGCAGTATAGCTTGCAGACCAACGGAGCGCTTCTTGATGAAGCCTATTGCCGTTTCTTTCGGCAGAACGGATTCTTGATCGGCTTGTCCTTGGACGGCCCCAAGGAGCTCAACGATCGCAATCGGGTGGATAGTGTCGGCAAAAGCACCTTTTCTGCCACCATGGATGCGGCGCGGCTTCTGATGCGGGAGCGTGTGGAGCGGAATGTGCTGACCGTTTTGACCGATAAAAAGCCCTATTCCCGGTATGCTTATACCCACGGTTACCGGGAAAAACAGACCTTTTGACCGATTTGAACCGAAAACAACGGAGACGCTTCCTGTGAGGCGTCTCCGTTTTGTGCTTTGGTTACGGTTTTGCAATGCGTTTTCCGACGGCGCCACCCGGGTGGATGAGCGCAAAATCTCGATCGGTGTAGCCCGTTTCCTCCATGACGCCCATCATCAAGGCATCAAAGATAGCGATGTTTGCCGAAAAACTGGCGGTGGACATGACCTGATATCGGTCTGCTTCCGGGACATCGGGAAGTAATAAAAGTACGTCGCAGAGTTCTGCCAAGAGGGAATCTTTCTTTGCTGTGACCAAGGCTGTTTTACACCCTTTACGCCTTGCGATTTCCGCCATGGGCAGTAATTCCTCGGTTTTTCCGCCCTTGGAAACGAGGATCAACAGGTTGTTCGGTTGTAGAGCTCCCATTCCTCCGTGAACTCCTTCCGAGGGCGGGACAAATTTTGCGGGCTTGTTGACACAGCAGAGGGAATGGGAGAATTTCTTTGCCGCAAAGCCGGAGGAGCCGCAGGCCGTGGTGATGACAAGGTCGGAATCGAGAATATATTGCAGTGCTGTCTCAAAGGATTTGCGATCCATGGTTTCCCACAGAGCGGCAAGGGCGACTTGTTCCGCCTTTACGGCGGCACGCATGAACTCAAAGGTGTTTTGATTCATAGATGTTTTTTGCCTCGCTTTCATTGATAAACAGATCATAGTAAAGCCATAGTACCGAATAGCGGTCCTTCAGGTCTTTGCCGAACCAGATGCCTCGCTCTATTCTTTCTTTGCCGTACAGTGCTTCAAATTCGGACAGATCGAAGCCCGCATCTGTGAGCATTTCGGCGATTTCTGCGGCGGTGGGACATTCCGAAAGTATTTTGATCACATCCCCCCAATGTTCCCGATAGCGGTGATAAATGGGGGTGTCGTATCGTCCGGCCTTTTGTTGCAATGCCTGAACCTCCGGCCAGAATTCCTTATAAATCTTGCGGTAGCAGGCCTCACGTGCTTCTTTGGAGATGCTTTGGAAGTCGGGCGATGCTACAGTGCAGATCTTTTCTCTCAGCCCTGCTGTGACGATGGTTGAATACCCAACATCGGTGCCGTGGAGAAAATAGGGCTTTTTCTCAATCAGCCCGGTGATTTCAAAATAGTGGGACAGATGATGCTCGCTTCCCGATCCGGGACGGGTAGTGGACAAAAGGGTAAGGCATGCTCCGATGAGAACCAGCGTTTCGGTCAGCCGACGGATGGCTTCGGGATCCCGTTGGTTCAAGTCCTTTGCCGCGGCGCGGATGGCGTCGGTTTTTTCCTTGACCAGATCATAAACCATGGGGCACAGATACTCTCCGTAGATTTGTTCACTCAGCTTCCAATCATTTAGAGCACTGTATTTTCCGATGATATCCGCATATCCTGAGCGTATCATATTCATGGGTGCCTGCTTCAGCAGGGTTACATCCCCCAGAATCAGATCGGGGGCATGGGTGGTTTCTGTGACCTTCATTCCCTTTAGAATCATGGCCGCCCCGCTGGAGGCGAATCCGTCCATGGAGGGGGCGGTGGCCACAATGCCGCAGGGAAGGTTCTTTTGCCATGAAACATATTTGCACAGATCGTTGATGACGCCCGAGCCGATGCCCAGAATTAAATCGGTGTGCTCGGTAATGTGGGATCTCAATTCCTCAAGGCTCTCTTCGTTGGGAACAAGATGTCCCTGTCGTTGGAAGATACAACGGTTCTCCACCCGATGTTTCAACTGTGACAGCACCGCTTCACCGCAGACGGCCCAAGTGTTTGTGTCCGCTACGAGCAGCACATGCGACTCCGTGACCAGGTCGGACAGTCGGTCAAGGGCGCCTTCTTCGATGCAGAGTCGGCGAATGTCGCAACGGTGGGTGCGCCCACAGGGGCAGATTATATCACGATTCAGAATATCCGTGAGTTCCATAGGTTCCTCCCGATATTTTTTTCTTTATTATACTCGTTTTGCTCTTTTTTGTCAATTCTTTCGCAATCTCTTGACAAACGATCAGAGATGATCTATAATAAGGGGGATATATGATTGAAATTGATTGTTTTTTGGAGGAATATATGAAAAATCGGCGACAAAATGATATTTTGCGGTTACTTCGGGATGCCGGAGAGATGACGGTCAAGGAGATTTGCGGCACGCTTTTTTATTCGCCTGCCACTGTGCGTCGGGATCTGACTGAGTTGGAGCAGAAGGGAATGTTGAAGAGGACCTTCGGCGGTGCCGTTTTGACCGAGACCTATGCGGAGCAGTTGCCCCTTGCGTTACGAGCTGCGACCCATATCCCCGAAAAGAAGAGGATTTGCGCAAAGGCGGCTCGCTTGGTACGGGAGGGGGAGACGATTTTTCTGGATGCGTCCTCCACAACCTATTTTATGGCCCCCTATTTGAAAGGCAAGGATGTGACGGTGATCACCAACAATCCTCTTCTTTGCGTGGTTTTGTCTGAGATGAAAGTAAAAAATTTCTGTACGGGCGGAGAGATGCTGACCGAGTCGGTAGCCCTTGTGGGATCGGATGCCGAGGCCTTTGTGCGGGGAATTCGTGCTCATAAATGCTTCTTTTCTGCCCGCGGAGTTCGTGATGATGAAGCTTTTGATTCTTCTAAACCGGAACGGGATATAAAAATAGCTATGCTGGAACGGAGCGAAAGGGGATATTTTCTTTGTGATTCCTCAAAGATCGGGCAATCCTATCCCTACTGTATTCCCTGCTCGGACAAAATTGAAAGAATCGATGAAAAATAAACCGAAACGGTTTGTAAAACTGTAAAAAAAAGGATGACTTCCCGTGGGGAGGACATCCTTTTTTGATTGTTTATGCTTTTTGTATGCGGAACAAAGCGGTGCCGTTTTCGTTCAGTTCAAAGCGGACCTTGTCCGTGACTTGGGGGGAGATCTCAGTTCCGAAAATGGGGGTGACGCGCATCTTTTGGGGCAATGTCACGGTTTTTGTGCCGCCTGTCGCTGCGTGGAGGGCCAGGTATCCGTTCCCCACGTAGACCACGTTTTGCTCTTCGGTGTAAAGGTGGATTCCCTTTTCCTTCAAAAAGGCGCGGATTTCATCAGTGGTCAAGGTGTAGTGGTCGGGAGTTGCGGTAAGGTAGGGGATGTTCATTGCATCGCAAAGCTCCATGGCTCGCTTGCCCGCCTCGGAGGGGACGGGGAAGGGGAAGATGGCGGCTTTGTAATTGCCGAGGAGTGTTTCGGCATCTTCGGTCAGGCAGGAGTCGTAGGGAGCACCCACCGTTCCCATGGCGGTGCGGGTGATGATCAGTCCGCCCGGTTCAAAATGACCGCTTAGCTGAGGGGAGCCGCTGAACAGATTTGCATAACCCGTTTCATCTGCAAAGAAGACCACCTCCGGTGACAGAGGGGAAGGCTCTTGCGTTTGCGCGTCCTTTTCGTAGTATTGTCTCATGCGGTTCAGCTCGTCCATGAGAATGGGGTCATTGTACCAACCGCCCCACATGTCGAACCACCAGATGGCAGATGCTTTTGTCAGTTGATGGGCAAAGGATTTGCGCAGAGCTTCTCTTGAAAGCTCGGGGGTGGGCGGTCCCTCCCATACCGAGGTTCCGTTTTTTGTCTTGTAAATATCGTCGGGATAGCGCCCCGGGCGGGCGGCCTGAATGCTTGTGGTCAAATAAGTGCGGATGTCACATTCGATAAAGGGAAGCTTTTGATGGTGTTTGACCGAATCTACGGGGATCATATCTGCCCAATCGATGCCGAAGGCACGGTTGCAGGTATAGGCATTGGGGGAGGAGAAAAAGTCAAGATACGGAGAGTCCAACAGACAACGCAATCCGTGAGATCCGAAGAGTACGGAATTGTTCGCTTCGAAAGAATATCCGTAGAAGGCACCCACCACTTGGGTGAAATCGGTTTCCTCTTTCAGGGTTTTTGCGAAGTAATCAATGCTTTTCGCAACCCCCTCGTTGCAGAAGATCGAATACCGTCTTGCGTTTTCGTCGGTCTGAACCACGGTTCCCTTATACTGAAATACCTCCGACGGAGGAATGGTTGCGTTATCTTCTCCAAAGGTTTGCTTGACCCAGGAACGGTAGTATTTTTCTGCGGCGGGGCTGAGACATCCGTTCATGTCGGGATGGAACCATTCCTGCGTTTGTCCTCCGCAGAGCTGCCATCCACCTATACGGGGTGCGTAGTCGGATGCTTTTATGTGTCGGACCAATTGGGTCAGCAGAGCGGCTCCGTCCTTCCGAAAGACCTCGGAGAAGAGAATTTCCCGCAATCCGCCTTTTTTTGTGGGAATTACTTCGTCGGGATGCGCTTTGACCCACCATTGGGGCATGCTGACGTAGATACGGGGAAAGATGACAGCATCGGGGCATTTTTTCAGAATTTTATGTACTGCGTCCTCGAATTCCGAATAATCGGGATGGCAGGGATCCTTAAAAACACCGATATTGAAGGGGGTAAATCCCGTTTTGTAACTGTTGATGGGTGCGGTGGTGAAGGAAACGTTGACGAAGAAAATGCGATATCCTGCCTCGATGAAATCCTCGTAGCGACTGCGCTCTTCAAAATAGGTGGTGTACGCCATTGCCGCAACGGGCTGATCGGTAATAAACAGGACAGGTTTTCCGTTGCATTCCCGAATTCTGCTTGTTAACATTTCAACACTCCTTTTGTGCCATACCATGGAGTTCAGTTATGATTTTTTATTGTCTGCCGCCTGCTTGCGGCGGGGTCGATTTTCAGCGGATTATCCTTCCGCCAGGAGCGTTCCCCGTGCGAAGACGTGTTTGATGTGGATGTCCTCGTCAAAGACGGCAAAATCCGCATCCATGCCGTCGGCGATGCGGCCTTTGTGTGCCAGATTCATGATGTTTGCGGGGGTGAGGGTCATCATTTTGATGGCATCCAAGAGCGGGATTCCCCCTTGTTGTACCGCAACCCGCACCAAACGGTCGGCCGTTGCGATACTGCCTGCAAAGGCGCTTCGGTCGATCAGCTTGCAGACCCCGTCCTCGATGATGAATTCCGTGCTTTGCATAAATCCGTGGGTCTGATCGGTTCCCGCAAGGGACAGACTGTCGGTGACAAGGGCGATTCTGTCGGGGCCTTTGATTTTATAGATCAGGCGAATCAGTTCGGGGGGCAGATGCTTCCCGTCGCAGATGATTTCCACAAATAGATCGTCCATCAGATAGGCCGATTCGATAACGCCCAGCCTTCGGAATCCGTGGTCTCGGGTGATGGTGGAGGTGCAGGAATACAGATGGGTGATCAGCCTGCAGCCCTGCTCTGCGGCGGCTTTTATATCGGCGTAGATGGCGTCGGTGTGCCCTGCGGAGGCGATAATGCCGTATTGCTTTAATGCCTTAGCAAAGGCTTGGTTGGTATCATATTCGGGGGCATAACTCCAACGGGCAATGACCTCCCCCTGGGCTTTCAGCAGGGGAAGATAGTCCTCTTCCCGAGGGGGCTGAATGAAGTCCGCACATTGGGCGCCGGTTTGAGCCGTGGAAAGATAGGGCCCCTCCAGATGGGCGCCGAGGATGGTTCCCTGCACACGGGGATCGGACATGGCTTTGCGGATCTGTTCCACCGAGCGGGCCATGCTGTCAATGGGGGCCGCAGAGATTGTGGGGCAGATGGAGGTGGTGCCGTGCTTCAGATGGAAGTTGCATCCCTCGATGATTTGATCCACACTTCCTTCAAAGGGGTTTCCGCCCCCGCCGTGGGTATGAATGTCGATGAATCCGGGGCTGACGTAGAGGTCGGTCAGATCGTACTCTCGGTCAACGGGGAATTCTTCCGTTGTCACGTGGGTAATTTTATTTTCGTTAAAGTAGATATAGCCGTCAAAAAGTTGATCGGCAAGGATGATTTTATTGCTCTTGATCCGTTTCATAGTTCCTCACAGGAGCGCACTGCTGTCATTGTCAAGATAGAGAATCGCTCTTTCGTGACGGCGCAGAACCGTGGCGGGGCAGGCTTCGTTGATATCGTTGTGAAGGGTTGCGTACACCGCCTTTGCTTTTGTTTTTGCGGGGACGATGCAGAACAGGTGGTTGCCCGCAAACAGGGTGGGAACCGTGAGGGTGATGGCAGTGGTGGGGACATCTTCGATTTTTGCAAAGCAACCGTCGTTGACCTGCTGATTGCGGCAGATCTCGTCCAGTGTGACGGTTTTGACCGCCTTTTTGTCCTCGAAATCCGCAACGGGGGGATCGTTAAAGGCAATATGCCCGTTTTCTCCGATGCCCAGCACCACAATGTCGATGGGGGCTTGGTTCAGAAGCGCCCCGTAACGGTCACATTCTTTTTCCGCATCGGGGGCGGTAATGTCAATGTATTGAACGCTTTGAAAGTCCGCAAGGCCGAATATATGAGCCTTCAGAAAATTGCCGAAGCCTTGAGGGGCATCGGCGGCCAGTCCCACATATTCGTCCATGTGAAAGGCACAGATCCGATTCCAAGGGATCTCCTTGTCTGTTGCCAGGGCGGCCAGAACCTCGTTCTGGGAAGGGGCGGCGGCAAAGATCATGCGCAGGGTATCCTTCGTTTTCAGTAGGGAGAGGATGCAATCTTTAATGTCTTTGGCGGCGGAGGTTCCCATCTCGCTTCTTGTTTCGTATACATTGACGGTCAGTTTGTCCTTCCGAAAGGTTTTCATTCAGATCAACTCCTTGAATTTCGTCACAGCGTCGGCGAAGGCGCTTTTTGCGTCGGGGTACTGATAGGGATTGCGGAAGGAACGTCCCACCAGTGCGTTGAGACCCGAGAAGGTCTGCAGGTGGGGTTCCAAAGAGACAAAGAAATCGCTTTTTGCATACTGCTTGTGGGCTTGGAGAATCTCGCGGATCTTTGCGTCCCCCTTGCCCGGCGGCACGATGGCCCCTTCTGCCAAAGCGTCCTTGATGTGGAAATAGGCGATGTCCTGTTGGAGCAGTTCATAGGCTTCGGGGTAAGGATCCACCCCTTCCAGAACGTAGTTGCCCATGTCAAACACGCATCGGATCTCCCCGTTGAAGTGTTGGGAGATCTCACGGCAACGGCAGGGGAGATCTCCGTAGATCTTCGCCTCGTTTTCATGGCAGAGAACAACGCCGTATTCCCGTGCCAACAGTACCATCTGCTCCAGTGCGGCAAAGACCTGACCTTTCATTTGGGTGATGTCTTGGCCTTGGGGAGCATAAAAACTGAACATGCGGATAAAATCGGTCTTCAGAAGATTGGCCGAGGCAAAGATGCGGCGGGCCGTTTCCAAATGGTCCGACAAATCCTCATCCAAACGAATTTTTCCGAGGGGAGACCCTATAGCGGAAACACGGATGCCGTAATGATCCAGTTTTGCTTTGGTTTCCCGAACCTCTTTTTCGGAGAGGAGGGAAATGTTTGTACCGTTCAGATGTCGGATTTCGATGTAATCGATGCCAAACCGAGCCAATCCCCGCAACTGTTCTTCCGTAAGACTGTCGTATTCGTCCGCAAAGGCGGAAAGTTTATACTGTACCATGGGGATTCCTCACAGTGAAATGGGGTGTATCGGTTCTTCGGTCCCCTGTTCAAGAGACCGCACAATGGCGTTCATCACAAAGACGGGGGAGATGAATTCTTCGTAAGGGGCGGTTTGGGGATTTCCCGAAAGAAGTTGGTAAAATTCCTTGAATTCCCGGTAATACCAATCGTAGGTGAAGGGAATCGGGGAACCGCTCGCTGTCGTTTCTGCCATGCGGGAGGCGTAGTAGAAATTGCTTTTGTCGCAGAAAAGGCCCACGCAATCGTAGTCTTGGTAGCGGAACAGAACGTGGATCTGTTGCCCCTTTTGTTTTGCTATGACCGAGCGGGGAAATCTGCCGAAAATTTCGCAGACCATTTCCACCAGATGCTGGGCATAGAAGAAAAATCCACCGTATTCGTTTTCGCTCTGATAGGGGGCGCGGACATAGCCGCCCACGGTTTTTCCTCCCGCATCTTGTTCCCCTTCTTCCTTCAACTGACGGACAAATGCATCCTGTTTCAGGGAGGATCCCCCCGAAATGCGCACGCCCTTTTCCTTCAGCCGCCCCATGAATTCCACCGCTTCTTCTTCGCTGATGGTGATCGGCTTGTCGATGAACATGGGAATTCCGCTGTCGATGTAGGGTTTTGCGTATTTGTAATGGTTGTCCCCGTGGCGGGCGGTGATGACCAGCCCGTCGATGTTGCCGAGGGCATCCGCGTACCCGTTCATGACGGGAACGCCGAATTTTTCCTTCAGCTTTTCCGAGGCGGCGGGGTCATCGCTGTACACTCCAACCACTTCAACGTCCCGAAATTCTTCCTTTTCTTTGATAAACTTCACAAAAGCATCGGCGTGAGAATTTTCACACCCCAGGATGGCAATTCGCTTCATGGCAGGCTCCTTTAAAACTTCAGCGGCAGGGGATTTTCGGCGTGGACCGTCTCAATGACCGAAACAATGGCTGCGGCCATGTTTGGCGTGACGGTCATGGCTTTGCCTTCTGTGATCTTGTAATAGAGTTGTTTGTACAGGGTTGCCGTGCCCACGTCAAAGGCGGTTCCCTTGAAGGAGTCCTGCTCCACATGCTTGACCAGTTTTTCGGAGCAGTAAATGGGATTGCCCTCCTCGTCTTTCAGGAAACCTTCCACCACGGGACGTTCGGGATTTTCTCCGTCCCGAAGGTAGGTGATCTCATAGGATTTGGGAGTTGCCTTCATGGTGCCCTTTGTGCCCTGAATTTTAAGGTTGTATTCGGAATAGGCATCAATGGAGGAAATTTCAATGTCAACCACGGGTTTCCCCGGGGCGGCAAGAAGGATCTTTGCATAGTCGTCCGAGTCTCCGCTGGTCAGTGCGGTGTCCAGCTTGCTGTAGACCACCTTTGCATCCTTGTCAAAGTCCAGAAATCCCAAGCCCATGCCGATGGGGTGAGGGCCTGTGTTGTAGGCGCCGCCTGCGCACTTCTTCTGCAACGTCTGCCAGTCCCAACGGCGGGCAAAGCCGTTGTAGCGGATGCTGACCTGCTTGATGTCGCCCAACTTGCCCGAACGGACCGTTTCGTAGGCAAAGGTGTAGAACGGAGCAAAGAAGGTCTGCTGAAACACAGCAAGGGTTACGCCCTGCTGATCGGCGATGCGGATCAGCTCGTCACATTCGTAACGGGAGCGGGCAAAGGGCTTTTCCACGAGCACGTTTTTCCCGTGCAGCAGAAGATCTTTCGTGATGGGATAGTGCTGGTCAGAATAGGATGCGTTGACTACGAGATCAATATCGTCATAGGAGAACAGCTCCCGATAGTCCGAAAGGGTCTTGCAGTCGGGGTAGATTTTTTCCGCAACTTCCCGACGGAATGCATCCGCATCAACCACATATTTGACCCGATAGTACAGATTGTCGGCACTTCTGAAATAAGCACCGTGGATGTTTTTGCCGCTTCTTCCTTGGCCGATGATGGCCACATTCAGTGTTTTCATTAGAACTACTCCTTTGAGAAACCATTGGTTTTTCGTTACATGTTGCTCCAACGGGCTTTGTATTCCCCGTCGAAGGATTCGGGTGTTTCGGAGGTTTTGCAGGAGGATTCGGACTGTCTTTCGCTCAAAAGCTTGTTAAACAGTGCAGTGTCGGTGGGAATTGTCGCCGCGGTGTCGGTCCATGCGGAGAGATATGCCGCGTCGCAGATCTCGGTTTCGTTGATCCCCTCATATCCGGGAGCCAGCAGGGGAGATCCGCTACGGATTGCTTCTGCAAAATTGTTCAGAATACCCACGTGCTGTCCACCTCGGTCGGGGTAGGGAACCCGGGAGACCTTTTCTTTTTTGTTGTACACGGTAAGAATCCGATCCTCGGCCACAATGCGGCCTTCGGTTCCCACGATCTCCAGACGGTTGACTCCGTGTTCTTCCCCCGTGGAGGTGTGGAAGATGGCGGTGGCACCGTTTTGATAAGTACAGTAGAGGGTGGCTTCGTCTTCCACCTCAATGGTGTGATATTTGCCCACATGGCATTCTGCACGCACCGATTGGGGAAGACCGAAAATCCATTGCATCAGGTCCAACTGGTGGGGCGCCTGATTCATCAGAACGCCTCCCCCTTCTCCCGACCAGGTGGCACGCCAACTGCCCGAATCGTAGTATTCCTGCGTGCGGAACCAAGTGGTCACTTCCCACATCAGGCGCAGGGGCTTTCCGATGGCTTCGGTTTGTACCAGACGGCGGATTTCGGTATACATGGGATCGGTGCGCTGATTGAACATGATACCGAAGACCTTGCCCGATGCTTTTGCCGCCTCATTCATGGATTTTACTGCCGATGCCTGAACCCCTGCGGGTTTTTCGGTCAGCACATTCATCCCTGCTTCAAAGCCTTTGATGGCATAAGGAGGGTGGAAATAGTGAGGCACCGAAAGGATCACCGCATCTGCCCCCGATTCGGCAAAAAAGGTTTCACTGTCGGCATAGACCTTTGCTTCGGGGAAGTTCTCTTCCGCCCAAGCCCGTTTTGCGGGATCAATATCGCAGACCGCATGCAGCACTGCCCCTTCCACTTTTCCTTCGTGAAGGGCTTTTGCGTGGGCGGAGCCGATGTTCCCCACGCCGATAATTCCAAAACGTAACGACATGGCGCTATCTCCTTGTCAATAGGTTCCGTCCAGATTGGTGGGGCTTGCGCCGGGAATGCTTTCCTTGCGGCGGGAGGTTGCCACACGCTTCATCAGTTCATTGTAGTATTCTTCATCATCCAGGGGCAGGTCTACCTTTCTGCCCGTCCATGCGGACAGATGGCAGGCGTTGGAGATGGAAAGACCGTTGATGCCTTCCCGACCGTCTGCGATAAGGGGTTCGCCCCTCAGAATATGGGCTGCAAAGGCATTGAGAACACCGGAATGTTGTTCGTTTTTGCCATCGGTTTCCACTTCTTTGAATTCCATAGGAAATTTCTTGAATCCGTCGGGACAGTTTTTCGTCCATTCGGGTTCAGATTCCTCGGAAACCCATTGAAGGAGCTTTTCGTTTTCCGCAATGAGTTTTCCTTTTTCCATCGTCACCTCAAAACGGTTGGAGCCGGGGCAGTCACCGGTAGTGGTGATGAATGTTCCCGTGGCACCGTTTTCGTATTCCGCAAAAACCGTTACGTCATCTTCCACTTCGATATCGTGCCATTTTCCGAAATACATGTGGGCAAAAATGCTCTTCGGCATGCCGCAGATCCATTGCCACAGATCCAACTGGTGGGGACATTGGTTCATCAGAACGCCGCCGCCCTCACCCGACCAAGTGGCACGCCAATCGCCCGAATCGTAATAGGCCTGGGTACGGTACCAGTTGGTTATGATCCAGTTGGTGCGCTTGATGGCGCCCATTTCACCCGATTGCACGATCTCCCGCATTTTGCGGTAAATGCAGTTGGTGCGCTGATTCATCATAATGGCCAGAGGAACCTTGGTTTCGTCGGCCACGGCCATCATTTCTTTTACATGCTTTGTGTATACGCCGGCGGGCTTTTCGATGATGACGGGAATGCCCTTTTTCATGGCCTTGATGGCATAAACGGGATGACCGTAGTGGGGAATTGCTACAATGACCGCATCCACAAGTCCGCTGTCCATCATCTCTTCCGCATCGGTGAAGAAGGGAACGGGATGATTCACGTTTTCTTTGAGCCAGTTTTCCTTTGCGGGGTTGATATCCGCTGCGGCGCCCACGACGATTTCGGGGCATTTCCCCGCTTCAATGTTTTTAATGTGACCCGTGCCCATGTTGCCGATGCCGATAACGCCGAGTCTGATTTTCTTTTTCATAACAATTTCTCCTTAATCCAAGCCTTGGGCTTTCAAAAATTCATAGCTTCTTTTCATGCAATCGAAGGGGTCTTCGCCGTTACAGTTGTCCTGTTCTACAAAGGCGTATTCGGTTCCCATTTCTTCTGCCGTCCGGATGATTCGAGTCCAGTTCAGGTTCCCCTCTCCGATGGGAACCATACAATGGGTTTTGTTCAAGTAGGTCATGTCCTTGAAATGGATGCAGTCAACCCGTCCCTTCAGGCAGGAGAGCCATTCGGCGGGATCTCCCCCTGCGAACTGAACCCAATAGGTGTCCAGAATGAAGCCCAGTTTGTCTGCCGGGAAATCTTCGCAGAGTTTTTCAATGAATCGCTTTCCGTCTGCGGAGCGGACAAATTCCTGATAATGGTTGTGATAGTAAAATTTCGCACCGTTTTCCGCAAAATAATCCGCAATGGGACGGAAGTCCGCAACAAACCCGGCATAGGTGCTATCGCTGATTCCGCCGGGACAGGAGCCGATTCCGATGCGGTGGCTGCCAAAGGCCCGATGGTTTTTCAGCACTGCCGCAGGGTCTTCTTTGATCTGCGCGGGGGCGGTGTGGGTGATGGGGGCGGTAAGACCGTTTTTGTCCAGTTCCTCCTTGAGCCATGCGCCGTCATAGGGGCAGACGCCCGAGACCTGCACGGTTTTGTAACCGATGTTCGCCACTTTTTTTAATGTTTCGGAAAAATCTTCCGTGGTTTTGCAAAAATCTCTCAGGGTGTAAAGCTGAGCGCCGATAATCATATGACAACCACTCCTTTTTCTTCAAATATGATTTTTACTGCTTTGACCGCCGCATCAAAGGCGTCATTTTCGTCATTGTAGGCGTATCCGCAGGTTTTGTATTCTTCTTTTTCCAGCAGTTTTTTGGAGGCGAAATTGGCAAGATGAGGCTCCAGCGTGGCAAATCGGCCGCCGCGATCAATAAAGTCTCCCAAAATATAAGGAACATTCCCCAGACCGTCCCCGCAGGGAACCACAATTCCATCGGCGCGGGCGTCCTTCAGATGGAGATAATCCACCACATCCTTCAGCTCATTCCATGCTTCTAAGGTGTCCACGCCGCACTGAATGAAGTTGGAAGGATCGAAAATTGCTTTGATAGCGGGAATTTCGGTGCAAATAATCTTGCAGAATTCCCAGCCGTCCCCGTAGATGCCCTTTTCGTTCTCGTGGCAAAGCAGCAGATCCCCTGCCCGATCGACAAACTTCTGCAGCCGTTCCAGGGCCATTTCCCGTCCCTTTGTTTCTTCCATTCCTTTTTCGCGGAAAAAGCTGAAAAGGCGCACCTTTTCCGCGCCCAGAATCTCCGCAAGCTCGGTCATGCGTTGAAACCGCTCCAGTTCGGGTGTAAAGTCGTCGGTAAGTCTCGATTTTCCGAAGGGCGAGCCGATGGTGCGGATTTTTAACCCCTCCGCATCCAGACGCTTGCGGATTTCTTTTGCCTCATCGGGGGTGAGGTCAACGCTGTTTTTCTTTCCCACGTTGCGGATTTCAATGTGGGTCAGACCGTTTCGTTTCATGGCCTCAATCTGTCCGTTCAGATCCCCCGAGGCTTCGTCCGCGAAGGCGGCAAGGGTCAGCTTGATATTACTCATAGGATCACCTGCAGTATCATTTTCTTTCATTATACCATGACGGCAAGGACAATGCAATAAACTTTTTTTGCAAAATGTATTGCTTTTTTCGTCATCTTGTGGTATAATAGAGGAAAATGCTGATGGTGGAGCAAATATGAATATCTTTTCGTATCGAGACGAGAATATTGTACTTCTCTATAACCTGTCGAAAAAGCCGGATCAGGCATCTCAGCGGATCCACATGCACAATGACTATGAGCTGTACTGCTTTGTTTCGGGTGACACCCGCTATATGATTGAGGGGCGGGAGATTCAGCTGGAATACGGCAGTGTTCTTCTCATGCGTCCGGGGGAGTTGCATACCTCCATTTTGGATTCCGATAAGCCCTATGAGCGGTTTGTGATCAACTTCACCCTCGAAGCTTTGCCCGAAGAATTGCGTGAGTCTTTGTTGGCTCCTTTTCGGGACCGTCCTCTGGGAGAATTGAATTGCTATCGGGGAGAGGATTTCCCCGGAGTCACGCCGCGGGACCTGCTTTCCGCCATGTGTATTCCCTCGGACAATGACCGCATTCGGATCCGTACCATGCTTCCCGCTCTGCTTGCGTTGCTTCAATCTTCGTCTCCAAAGGCGGCAAGATCTGCTGTCGGATCCTCTGTCGGTGCAGAGATTGTGGACTTTGTCAATGCTCATCTTTGTGACCCCGTGACTGTGACCATGGTCACCGATCAGTTCCATATGAGCACCTCTCAGGTGTCCCGCATTTTTAAGTCGGTTACGGGAACCACTTTGGGGCAGTATTGCCTTGCCAAGCGGCTCTTGAAGGCCCGTCGTCGCATTTCCTCCGGTATGTCGGCTCAGCAGGCGGCTTTGGAGTGCGGGTTTTCCTGCTATTCCTCCTTTTTCCGTCTCTATAAAAAGAAATTCGGCATGGTTCCTTCCGCAAAGGAATAAGTCGGCAAATTGTCATAGCTTTGTGATTTCTTGATCACAGGATGGCTGTGCACTGTGTTTTTCAATCCCGAAAGGATGTTAGAATATGATCAAAAGCAATTATCATACCCACACTGTCTTCAGCGACGGAAAAAACACCCCCGAGGAAATGATCGAGGCCGCCATCAACCTCGGCTTTGAGAAACTGGGCTTTTCCGATCATGCGTATACCGATTTTTATGGCGGATGGAGTGTTCCGAAGGACCGTTTGGAGGAGTATGTAACCACCCTGCGACGCTTGCAGGAGAAATATGCGGACCGAATCAAGATTTATGTGGGGTTGGAGCAGGATGCTTTGGCAATCCCCGTCCCCACGGGATTGGATTATTATATCGGTTCGGTGCATTGGATCAAAAAGGGCGACCGTTACATCGAAATGGATCATTCTCAGGAGATTTTGCGGGATGCGATCCGCGATTTTTATAACGGAGATGTTGACGGCCTTGCGGAGGACTATTTCGATTTAGTGGCCTCTTACGCCGAGGATCCGCATGTGGGCTTTATCGGGCACTTCGACCTGATCACCAAGTTTGACGAAAAACAACTTCCCCTCTTTCTTCCTACGCCCCGCTATACTGCCGCATGGCAAAAGGCGGCAAAGAAGCTTATCGATGCGGGGAAAATCTTTGAGATCAATACGGGAGCCATCTCCCGTGGTAGACGTATTACCCCCTATCCCTCCGAGGAAATTTTGAAATTCTGGGGTGAACACGGGGCAAAGGTGATCATATGTTCCGATTGCCACGCCGCCGATGCCATCGACTGCGCTTTTGACCAAGCCGAAGCCCTGGCAAAAAAATATAATATCAATCTTGTCGACCTCTTTTAAGATACAAAAACCCCGCCCCTCAGATCTCTCCAAGGGGCGGGGTTTTTAATGGTAACTTTAGTTATTCTTTTTTGCTTTGTCTTTATTGGTTGTGCAGACCGAAAAAATGTTCTTGACAGAGGCGGATTTTCGTGTTATAATAGAATCAAACACAGGTATTTCAACGGTGGACCGAGAGTTTTAAGAAGAATGAGGATGTGTCTATGATTTCTGAAGAAATGGCTTCTGACTTTCTTGCGATTCTGGAAGAGGAGTTGATCCCCGCCATGGGCTGCACAGAGCCGATAGCTCTGGCCTTTGCGTCTGCCCGTGCAAAGGAAGTTCTGGGGAGGGTTCCGGAGAATATTGTTGCTCGGTGCAGCGGAAACATTATCAAGACTGTCCGTTGTGTGGCAATCCCGAATTCCCGTGGCATGACCGGCGTGGAATCCGCTTGCGTTTTGGGGGCTTTCGGGGGCGATGTGGTTCGGGGGATGGAGGTCCTGGAGTCTGTGACGGAGGAAACCCTTGTTGCTGCCAGATCGTTTCTTGCGGCAGGGCGGTGCCGTGTGGAATACTTGGAATCCGAAATCCCTTTGCACTTCATTATTGAGGTGTCGGCGGCTTCCGACCGTGTTCTTGTTGAGGTTCGGTACGATCACACGAACATTGTTTATATCGAAAAGAACGGTAATGTTCTTTTCCGCAAGCAGTCTGCGGAATCGGAGGGGGTTGCGGATCGTTCTTCCCTGACGTTGGAAAATATTAAAGAGTTTTCCGATACGGTAGATCTTGGGAGAATCAAATACCTTCTTGGCCGACAGATTCGGTACAATATGGACATTGCTTACGAAGGAATGTCGGGTAATTACGGTTTGGGGATCGGCAGGCTTCTTCGGGATCACTATCCCGATAGTGTTATTACGCGGATGCGTGCCTATGCGGCCGCCGCCTCGGAAGCTCGGATGGATGGTTGCGACATGCCGGTAATTATCAATTCCGGCAGTGGAAATCAGGGGATTGCATCTACGGTTCCCGTGATTGTGTATGCGCGGGAAAAGATGATTGAAAGAGATCGGCTCTATCGTGCATTGATCTTTTCTTCTCTTTTGACGGTGTATCAAAAGGAATTTATTGGGAAACTGTCTGCGTTTTGCGGTGCGATTTCTGCTTCCTGTGCCGCCGGGGCTGCTGTTACTTATATGGTCGGGGGAACTGTGGATCAGATCAAAGCCACCATCGATAATACCCTTGCAGATATTCCGGGTGTGATCTGTGACGGGGCAAAGACTTCCTGCGCCGCAAAAATTGCAACCGCATTGGATGCGGCAATGATGGCCCATACGTTTGCTATGCAAGGAAAATCTTACGCCGCTTTTACCGGAATTCTGAAGGAGGACGCAGGGGAAACGATTTCTTGCGTGGGATATATCGGAAAGGTTGGTATGGCGCAGACTGATAAGGAAATTGTTCGTATGATGCTGGAAGAATAGTCGAAAAAGAGTTTCTATTGTTTTTTCAAAAAAAGGACACGTCACGATGGATTTCTCCAAAATGACGTGTCCGACTGTTTTATTGCTTTTTAGGGGGAATTTGCGGAATCTGCCGTTGTCGGGTCAGTTGCTCTGAAACATCACGCCAAAAAAACGCCCCTCGGAGAAATCCGAAGGACGGTTTTTTTTATTCAAACAAATCGTTGTCGCGGAATTGGAGGGAGTAGAGGCTCTTGTAGGTGCCGTTTTGGGCCATGAGTTCTTCATGGGTACCACGCTCGGTGATGCGGCCTTCCATGACAACGGCGATTTCGTCCGCATTGCGGATGGTGGAAAGACGGTGGGCGACGACAAGGGTAGTGCGTCCTTTGCAAAGCTCGTCCAGTGCTTGTTGGATCAGCACTTCGGTGGTGTTGTCCAATGCGCTGGTGGCCTCGTCCAGAATCAGAATGGCGGGGTCCTTCAGAAAGACGCGGGCAATGCTGAGACGTTGCTTTTGTCCGCCCGAAAGCTTTACGCCTCGCTCACCGATCTCCGTATCATATCCATTTTCCAGCGTCATAATGTAATCATGGATGTTGGCTCGTTTGGCGGCTTCAAAGACCTCTTCCTCTGTGGCGTCGGGGCGGCCGTAGAGAATGTTTTCCCGAATGGTTCCCACGAAGAGGAACACGTCCTGCTGAACGATGCCGATGTTGCGGCGCACCGAATCCAAGGTAAGGTCTTTTGTGTCGATTCCGTCGATGCGGATGACGCCGTTTCCGTCTTCAATGCGATAGAAGTTGGGAAGCAAGTGGCACAGGGTGGTTTTGCCTCCGCCCGAAGGCCCAACCAAAGCCAGCTTACGTCCTTTTTCCAGCTTCAGGTCGATGTTGTGCAGAACTTCTTTTGTTTCATCGTAGGAATAAGTAACGTTTTCGAAGGAGATTTCGCCCCGAACATCGGTGAGTTCCCGTGCTCCTTCCCGATCGGTTTCGGGCTCTTCTTCCATGATTTCCACAAAGCGCTTGAATCCGCTGACGCCGTTCTGGAACTGTTCCATAAAGCCGATCAGAGTGTTGACAGGGTTGATGAAGAGGTTGACCGAGACGATGAAGGTGGAATAATCCCCGAAGGAAATCCGTCCCGAGTAGAGGAACAGGCCTCCTGCGATGAGGATAAATACGTTGAAAACATCGGTGACAAAGGTGGTGGAGGAGTGGAACTTCGCCATGGCTTTGTAGGCGCTCTTGGAGGAGTCCACAAATTCTTGATCGCCTTTGCTGAATTTTTCCACTTCACGGGCGGCGTTGGTATACGCCTTGGTGACGCGGATTCCCGTGACGCTGCTTTCTACGGCGGCATTGATGGTGGCGTTGCTCTTGCGGCGGTCATCGAAGGCATTTTTCATGGCCTTGCGGTAATGCATGGTGACAATCACAAGGATGGGAACGCAGGCAAAGATGATCATGGTCAGAATCCAGTCAATGGTGATCAGATAGGAGAAGGACAAAATAATCATCACCGAGCTGATCAGCAGGTTTTCGGGACCGTGGTGGGCCAATTCGCAGACTTCAAACAGGTCGCTTGTGATGCGGGTCATGATGCGTCCCGTTTCGTTGTTGTCGTAAAAACGGTAGGGCAGCTTCTGCAGATGGACAAACAAATCCTGCCGCATCTGAGACTGCATCCGAACACCGATGACGTGGCCGTAATACTGCACAAAATAGCGCAAAAGCATTCGCAGGACATACAGCACAAGCACGATCAGTCCCGCGATGACGATGGTGGTATACATCTTTTCGGGGATGTATACATTGAGCATCTTGTTTGTGACAATGGGGTAGACCATGCCGATGACCGAGATTAGCAGGGATGCCAGCATGTCCAGCGCCAGCATTTTTTTGTGGGGACCGTAATAACCGATAAATCGTTTCAGCATGATTGTTTATTCCTTTCCGCGTAACTCAGGGGGTACGTAGGCTTTGCATTTAAGATATTCGGATTCCGAGCATCCGTAATAAGGTCCGTCGCAGGGCTGACGCTTGGTGTCCCGCAGAACCTCCAGAGCGGAGATGACTTGGGTCAAGACTTCTTTGTTCAGTCCGTAATGGGTGTAATATCCTTTTTTGACACCATAGACCAGGCCCGCTTCCCGTAACACCTTCAGGTGTTGGGATACCGCCGATTCGGACAGATTGCTCTTTCGCGCCAGTGCCCGCACGCAATATCCCCGTTCCGCCATCAGTTTCAGGAGCAGGAACCGTTTTGGTTCTCCCAAGGCTTTCAGAATGTTGTCATCCATGAAATAAGATCCTTTCTTTCAGATAACCATATTATATCATACTGATTTGATTTTGTCAATGCTAAATTAAAAATTCCTTTTATTTGTAAAAAAAGTACCGCGAGAATCCCTCTGCGATACGAAAGAATACGTTTCTCTTTTTTACTTTTGTTTATAAATTAAGGACGGCACCCAAAAAGGGTGCCGTCCGGGGGAGAAACTTCTATTGCCTAAAGGCAGGGAAGGAATGATCAGTTATGAGCCTTCTTGCGGAGAATCACAACGGCCAGACCGGCGAGAGCCGCGATGCTACAGAGAGCAACGGCGGCAGTGATGTTCACATCGGAGGTTCCGGGAACTTCAGGATTTTCAGGAGTTTCGGGAGTTTCGGTATAGCTTGCGCCGGTAATGGTCATTTCCTTATCGGCAAACTTACCTTCCTGAACAGCTTCCTTATTGATGGTGAAGGTAGGAATGGTGCGGATGGCACTTGCGGTACTCTTCAGGGAGACGTAACCACTCTCGAGGATCTCGAGGGAGTTGGTCTTGTTGTCCCAGTTGAAGATGGCGCTTTGGCCGTTGGCATCGCAGCTCAGCTTACCGTTGCCCTTAACGATTACCTTACCGTCCTGGAGAGCCAGAGCGGTAACCTTTCCGGTGGGAGCATCGGATTTTGCGTTGACAACTGCCTTACCTTCGATGGTCAGGGTAGAACTGTGAACATGGAGGGAGGAAGAAGCGGGCTGCCAAGTCATAGCGGCGGAAGTTCCCTTGTTGAGGGTATTGACGACAGAATCACCCTTAACGGTGGCTTCGGTGCCGGCGGCGAGGTATATGGCTTGACCGCGGTTCCCCTTGACGGTGGAGCTGCAATCAACGGTGGCGTTGACGGTAGCATCTTCAATGACCATGATGGTCTTGCTCTGAGCATAGATCGCGCAGCAGACTTCAGAGGAATCGTTCTGCTTAACAGTGACTTCCAAAGTACCGTTCTTCACGGTGAAGTTGTGAGGTTTGTCTGCAACAGAACCGGTGAAGAAGATGCCGGCAGCACTCCAACCGGAGAGGGTGGAGTTGATAACAACCTTACCTTCGGTGGTAATGGTGGTTTCGGTGGTGGTCCAGACATTGTCTGCAACCTTGCCGTTCATGACGATACCGGAGCCAACGGAGGTGATTTCAACATTGGCCTTATCCAGAATCCGGAGAGTAGCATTGTTGGCAACCGTATCGGTAGCAACCTTGTTGGGACGGACGGCCATACCAACGTTCTGGGCATTAACCTTCACGGTGGCGGAATCCTGAATAATGATGGAGGGAGCAATACCTGCGGCATCGATACCGTAACCCTTGGAGGTAACGTTCAGCTTGGAGGTGCCCTTTACGATAATGGCGCTATCAAGACCGTCAGCAGCAACATGAATGCCTGTGCCGTTGGTTGCGGTAGCGTTGACGGTGGGGCCGTCGATGACAAGATCGCCGGTCTGAGAACCGAGGACATAGGCCTTACCGGTAACATTCAGAGTGCCGTCGCCGGTAACGGTGAGGGTGGCATCCTTGCCATAACCCCAGATGCTGTTGGAGAGATCATCGCTGGTAACGGTGTTGGTGCCCACAACCTTCAGGGTGAGGGATCCATCGGTCCAGGTGATCTTCTTAATGCCGGTGGCATTGTTAAGGGTCAGCTCGCCCATTGCAACGTCAAAGGAAACTGCACCGTTGAGGATGGCAGCGTTTTCGGCGTTGAGGACAACTTCAGATCCGTCAGCCGGAATAACGGTGACTGCGGCAGCTGCGCCTTCCTTCGGGGTGGTGAGAGCAACAGCGGCAGAAGCGGCAGATTCCACATCGGCAGCATTGATAGCCTTCACGGTGAAGGAGTAGGCGGTTCCGGGAGCAACGGTGACGGAGGCTGCGTTGGTGTCAACCGTGGCAACCAGATCGTTACCGGAGAACACTTTGTAGGAAGCAGCGCCTACAACTGCGTCCCAAGTGAGGGCAACTTTGTTTTCTGCGGGATCGGCAGCTTTCAGGTTGGTGGGAGCCGCGATAGTTTTGGATGCAAGGATCGCTTCTTTGTCTGCGAGAGCGCCCTTGACGGCTGCGTTGACAACGTCAGCATCGGTGACAGAGGCAACAGCCGTGGCGCCTTTCGCGGTGATAACAGCGCCTTCGGTAACATTAATGGTTGTTACATCGGCGCGGAGAATTGCGTGAGCAGAGGTGCTTTCCAGCTTTACCTGAGCATTTCCGGAAGCATTCAGGGTGCCTTTCTGAGAAACAAAGGCAGAGGTCAGTTTTCCGCCTGCAGTTGCGGTAACGGAAGCATTGTTCTGAATGTTCAGCGTGGAGTTGTTCAAGTAGAGTGCACCGGAGCCCGTAGCCCAAGATGCGGCCGCAGTACCGTCAACATGAGCGGTGATTTTTACATCGTCCTTAACGGTCATGGTAGAACCGCTTGCAAGGTAAATGCCATGGCTACGGTTGGTTTTTACGGTGGAGTTTGCGGTAGCCTTTGCGGTGATTTCAGCCGCACCTTCTACGGTGATGTTTGCCTTGTTCTGAACGTAGAAGGCAACAACAACTTCACTGTGATCCTTCTGGATGTTTTCGATGGTGATCTTTGCATCCTTGATCAGAACATCATGGGGAGCAGCTTGACCGCGGAGCCAGAAAGCACCGTTCCAACCGGTTGCGGTGGTCTTAAGATTAACGGTACCGGTGGTGGTGATATCAACATCGGAGCCGTTGCCGCCGGAACGAACGTCAAGAGCCTGACCGTAGTTCCCGGCATTTGCGGTTACGTCGATATCAACGGTTGCCTTGTCCAAAATCTGGAGAACCGCCTTGTCGGAGCCGGTATAGTTGCCGTTGCAGACGATGCCCTGTCCGGAAGAAACGGATTTGTAGGAGGCTTCGTCCTCGATGATAACGGTAGAAATGTGGTTGGTGTTGTTGATACCGACAGTCTGGGTGGCCTGATTACCCTTGTGGATAATAACCTGAGACTTTCCGGACATATGGAAGGTCGCAGAACCCTTCGTGATGGTTTCATTTACAGTGGTGTTGGCCTGAACATTGATGCCGGTGCCGGTTGCGGTGACTTCTACTTTGGCATTGTCCTGAACGTATACAGCGGGAGCAATACCTTTTGCGTCAATACCGATACCTGCAGCATTAACGGTAAGGACGGAATCACCTTTGATGGTCACTACGCTGTCCAAGCCGTTTGCGGCAGTATGGATTGCGGTGCCTGCGGTGGAGGTGACATTTACCTTGGGACCGTCAATGGTCAGATCTCCGGTCTGAGACCCGAGAACATAGGCCTTTGCGGTGAGGTTCAGGGTGCCGGTTCCGGTGATGACCAAATTGCCATCGACTCCGTTACCCCAAATGGCATAGTTTGCTTCAGCGTTGGTGATGGTGTTTTCACCGACAACCTTGACAGTCAGAGTGCCGTCGACCCAAGAGATCTTGTAAATACCCGTAGCCCCGTTCAGGGTGAGGGTACCTGTAGCTGCGTCGAAGGTTGCAGTACCGGTGGTGAGATCAAGGGATGTTGTGGCTGCATCCAGAGTCGTTTCACCAGTGGTATGGGCAATCTTGACAGACGCTGCTACTGCGTTTTCCGCGCTGGAAGTGAGCGCCATAGCGAAAACTACGCCGACGATCAACATACAGCTTAGCAGAATTGCGAGTGTCTTTTTCATGGTTTGTCTCCTTTTTAATTTTTTTTGCGGATTTTCCGCACGTTTTTTTCGCAGAGTTTGATACTCTGATAAAAAATGCACATTCAATTTCACGGAGGGATGGCAAAATATACTGTTCTTTCGAATTATTTACGGCAAAAGACGGAATGACGAAAGAAAAAAAGAACTTTTTGTGAATAATCTGATCTTTTTTTAAAAATGCTTGCAATCCGATACATAATATGGTAAAATTATTCTCGCAGAGTATCAAACTCTGCGAAAGGCACCGAGGATAGTCGGTGCCTTTTTCTGTATGTAAGCTAAATTGCCGACGGATCACATCCGTCGGCAACAGTTTTTTTTTGTGTTTTATACGATTTCGATTTTTGTAAAGAGGGCCTTGTCGGGGCCTTTGTAGCCGCCGTAAACCGTTTCTGTGGAGGAGAGGCGGATTTCCGAGAGGCAATCGCTGAGCTTTCCGCTGATGGAAATGCCGGTGACGGGGGTTTTATTGTCTCCGTCCACATAGTAGGCCAGGCGGACCTCTCCGCCGATGTAGTCGTTGTAAATATCCAACTGAAGTCCCGACATGGAAATACACTCAAAGTATGGTTGTGCCTTCAGTTCTTCTGCGGTCAGTGTTCCCACATTTACCTCTGCGCAGGGAAGGTTGCCCGTGGGCGGTAGCTGCAGATATTGGGCGAAGCGGGATGCTCCGTAATATCCCACGGCGGAGCCCTTTTCGATCACGGTAGTGTCGGTCATGGCGGTGCCGTCTGCGTCAAAGAGAGCAGAGCGTACCGATCCCTTCATCCGACCCCGCAGGGTGATGTTGAGCAGGTCTCCCGTGGGATTCTTCTGGAGAGAATCTCCTTTTGCAAATGCGTTGGTCTTGTTGTAAACCGACGCGTAGTTCAGTTCACCCGCCAGATCCATGGCAAGATAGGCCAGCTCGGGGGCATTGAGCACCACGGGGCAGGTCAACTTTTCGTTGGGTGCTTTTGCAAAGCAGCGGTCTCGCACTTCCTGCATCTTGCGATCGATTTCTTCGGTAATGGCGGCGGCATCAAATTCGGTGAAACGGTGGTCTTCATAGATTTCCACCGATTCATCCCCATTATTCCAGGTGGGAATGGCTTCGATCATGGCATGGAGCCGTACCTCGGATTTTTCTGTGCCGCGGCTGTTGATCACAGAGACCTCGTCCCGATACAGAAAAACCTCCAAAGCATTGATGGAGCCGTTTGCGTAACAAGAGGCGGCAAAGGCGGCATCTGCGATCTTTGCGCCCAATTCCTCCGCAGGCATGCTTTCCAGATTTGAGTCTGCGGCGGCGGAGAGGGTGCCCTCGGCGGGCAGATCATAATAGGGGTTGTCGATCAGTTGTGCCTTTTTGACCGCATCGGCCACTTTGTCGGCAATTTCGGTATCGGTTTGAGAGACATAGACCGGGAAAGTGTAATCTCCCATAAAATCGCCGTGCTTGACGTAGACAGTCACATTGCGGCTTGCCGTGTCGGTGGCACGGACCGTTTCCAGCTTCTTATGGACAAAAAACAGCTCGTAGGATTTTGTGACAACGGTGTTCAGTCGATAATCGCTGACGCCGGGAGTGGTTTTGAGAATATTGAGAATGCGTTCGGTCATGCCAGCTTCACCTTCACTTTCAGGGCGGGGCCTCCGTCGGAGACACGCACCCATTCTTTGTATCCCTTGCCGCAGGAGCCCGAGCCGATGACCTTGAATTCATCGGAAACCATGGAGATGGATTTCAAAAGCTCGGGGACCGATCCGCTCATGACCACAGGGGAAACGTAGTTGTCGGTCAGTTTTCCGTCCACGATTTCAATCCCGTATTCGGCGGTGCATTGAATCTGCCAGTTCTTCGGGTCTTCCATGCCGTTGTTGGTTTCGAAGAGCATGTAGCCGTGCTTGATGGAGGCGATCATGTCCTCCAGCTTGTCATTCCCTGCTTCAAAGAAGGTATTGGTCATGCGGGAATAGGCCTTGCGTTTATAGGATTGGCGACGTCCGTTGCCCGTAGGTTCCGTGCCCAATTCCGAGGCCGAGACCAAATCGGAAATGCCCGAAACGAGGATGCCGTCTTTGATGATCTGCGTATCGTGGGCCAGAACGCCGTGATCGTCAAAGAAATAGGATGCTGTGGAGAGGGCAGAGGCGGCGCCGTCCTTCATATTGCAGAGGGGGGATGCCACATAGTCTCCCACATACTGTTTTGCAAGGGCGCGATCCTTGACAAACTGATCCATTTCCACCCCGTGGCCGAAGGCTTCGTGGGCAATCAGACCTGAAATGGAGGGATCGGTGATCACGTCATACACCCCGGGAACGATGGGCTTTGCTGTGGCAAGTTTTTTCGCCTTTTCTACGAGAAGAGGAATCTTGGCGGGGAATTGCTCCATGGCCTCGGACATGAGGTTTGAATAGGTGCCTTCCCGTGCGGAGACGATCTTGCCGTCCCGATAAACGGCCATTGCCAGAATGTTGACCCAGGAGTAGAACTGATCCAACTCCCGGTTTTTGGTGACGAAAAGCTTGGAAACGGTGAAGGGGAGAATCGCCACCGTGGCGTTAAGCATCTTTTCGTCGGCGGCCAAAATTTCGTCTTTGTATTTCTTTGCAAAATCCAGCAAATCTTCGTCGGTGTAGCGGTCAAAGTCGCAATCCCGTGCAAAGGATTTCACCATGGCTTCGTCGCGGATTTTCGCCACTTCAATGGAGCGGTCCTCCAGGGATGCATCCACCTTTAGGGCAGAGAGAATGGTTTCGGCAAGGGCCTTTTTGTCACCCTGTACGTCATCCAGGGAGTATTCGAAGAAGGACCGTCCGTTATGCAGAGTAATGACAAATCCGCATTCGGACATGGAGCCTTCGCCGATAGCGGAGGTGGATCGGTTGGCCCGCACGGCGGTGGAACGCACGTCGGATCCGAGGATACTGACGTAGGAATAGGATTTGGATAACTCCGCCACCAGGTCCTTGCAGTCCTGCCGTCGGGAATTTAAAAATTCGGAAAAGGGCATGGAAATTCTTCCTTTCTCAGAGCAGAGGTTTGATGTAATCCGCATAGAGTTTACCGATGAATTCGGCACCCTTTGCGGTGGGATGGACTCCGTCAGCGGCATAAGTCAGCGGATCGTCTCCGATAAAGGCAGCCTGAAGAAGTCCGTCAGTGGGCAGGAGCACATCGGCGTATTCCCGTGCCAGCTTGCGGACAACTTCGATCTTTTTCCAAAGATCTTCGCGGAAATAATCTTTTCCCGCTCCGGGAATGAGGAAGGGCTCGATGATCATGATCTTGGCTTTTGTTTTTTCCTTCAGCGCAGAAAGGACCGTGCGGAAGCGTTCTTCAAAAAGATCCGTGTCCAGCCATTCCTTGCCTGCGTAATGCCATACATCATTGATGCCGATCATGATGGAAACCACGTCGGGCTGAATGTCGATAAAATCCTTGTCCAGACGGGCTACCAGATCCTTGGTCTGATTTCCGCTGATACCAAGGTCAATAAATTCAAATTCTACATCGGGATTCTGTGCCTTCAGAAATTCTGCGGCATAGCTGGGATAGCCGCGGCCGAGATCGTGGATGTTTTCCCGATCCCGTCCTGCGTCGGTGATGCTATCTCCCTGAAAAAGCAGTTTTACTTTTTTCATGGTATAATCTCCTCTTTTAAGTGATCCGTTTTGGCTGTTCTTCGCAGAAGGGCGAACTTGCTTGATTGTGCAGTATTCAAGTGCTTGGAGTAATGACCAGATACAGACCGTGGCCCGTGGTTTGAACGGAATAACTGCAACCGCCCCGGATCAGTCCGGAAATGATAGCTGTGATGTTCTGGGAGATCCAGTTTGCTGCATTCGTCTGATTCTTGATGAAAATGTGGGCGTAGTAGACGCCGTTCTTTTCCTTCAGCTGACTGCGGATGCCGTCAACGGTGAGGGTCTCCAAATACTTTCCGGTTTTGCGGAAGTAGTTTTCCTTTTCGGAGGTGCAGAGGGGAAGCTCATAGCCGTGGAGCTGAATGGCATGATCCTCCAGAATCTGTGCGGTGGTCACGTTGAACCATGCGTAATGGATGGCTTCCTCCTGTGCGGGTTCCCCTGCGTCATCCCAGGTGGAGTCCAAATGGTAGTAATCCCCGTTGATCTGCACCACGTTCCATGCGTGGCCCACGGGGGTGTTGGTTGCGGGATTGAGGGCGGAGCCTTCGGCAATCAGGGCATGGATCCCCACCTTTCGGCAGAGCAGCTGGAAGGCTCTTGCATAGCCCTCGCAGACGGCCTTCTTTTCCACCAAAGCGCCGTAGGCGTCATGGATGTGGGTGGCATTTTTCGTATAGGTGCAGGAAAGGACCAAGCGGTCATGGATCGCCTTTTCCAGCTTGAATTGGTTCATCCCTCCGTGAAGACCCTGTAGGAATTGTTCCACCGCGGCGTTGAGTTGCGCTTCTGCGGTTGTTTTTTGATCTTTTGACATGGTGTAACCGAAGGTGAGGGAGCGGATTTCGGATCCTACCGAGGTGTAAGAGAATCCGCTGTCCAGCCAGAAATGCTGGGGATAGTCGTTGCGGTAGCAGGCCCAGACAGTTTTCAGTTGTTCTTCTGTGATGGACTTGTTGAAGGCGGCGGATTTTTCCATATCATAGGCCGCTTTTGCGATGGATTCGTATGCGGCAACAAGAGCATCTCCGTTGGCTTGCTTTTTCAGCCAGTTTTTGCCGTAATACTCATCGGGGGTGATTTCCTTGAAGGGTTTGTATTCCTCCGGGGTCTCTTCGTCCTGCGTCTCATCTCCGGAGGAGGTGTTTGTGGACGTGGTAGTGGTGGAGGTTGTGGTGGTGGGCTTACTGCTCGTGGTTGTGGTAGGCTTATCGGTTGTACCCGAGGATGTATTTGTCACTTTGTCGGTGTCGGAGGAATCGGTGCTTACGATGGTCTGGTCGATACGGTCGGTGTTCTTGTCCGAGGAGGTATCGGTTTTGTCCGAGGAGATATCGGTTTTGTCCGATGAGGTCTCGGTTTTGTCCGATTGCGTTGCCTCGGAGGTGGAGACCGATGTACCGGAGCTCCCTTCAGAGCCGACGGGATCGGTTTCGGAGGAGGTGGCAGAGTCGGTTTTGGTGTCGGTTTTGTCCGTGCCGTCCGTTTGGGTGGACGTGATCACCGTTTCGGAGGATCCTTGCGCCGATTGGGTTCCGTCGGTGCTCGGGGCTTCTGCGGAGCATGCGGCAATGGATACCGCTGTCAAAATTGCAAGAACAAGTGCGAATACTCTTTTCGTCATAAAGAACATCTCCTTGATTGTAATTATACTACGTACCTTAATTTTACTACTCTTTCATCACAATGTCAAGAATATTTGCAAAAAATTCGGTTTTCCGCAGGACGGAAAAGTTTTTTTTCTCCCGCTTTTCTTTGAAATGGAGGAAAAAAGAAAAATTTATGAGAAGATTTTAAAAACCCTCTTGACAAAACAGAAAAAATGTGGTATACTATGCAACGTTAGCCGCCGGTGTGATGGAACTGGCAGACGTGCGGGACTCAAAATCCCGTGGTAGCGATACCGTGTGGGTTCGACCCCCACCACCGGCACCAGAAACGAACACCTTTTGTCCACCGGACAAAAGGTGTTTTTTTTTATATTTTTGTTCGGAGGTAGCATATGGGCGGAACAAGAACAATAAAACGTTTCTTTTCCCGAATGAATCGAGGCCTTGTGCTGGGATTGATTCTGATCCTTCTTTTGGTTGGATTTGTGGTAACGGACAACCTTCGCTTTGAAGGAGAAAAGGCGGAAATTACAGATAATATCGTGCAATACATCACGGATCTTGCTAACCTGAACGATGGCATGGAATCGAGTGCGGGTACTGCCATCGGAGATGCGGATCAGCAACGGATCCGTGCGGGACTTGCGGAGATTCTTGATCGGTATTATGCGGATCCGACGCTTGCCTCCCGTATTACGGTTTATGACGGATATGATGCTTCCGAGATTCCCGAGAGTCTGTCTCTGTGGCTTGGACGCACCGCCGCTTTTGATCTGCAGCAGGTGCGGGTGGATGCGGAAAGCGATGAATTTCAGATCACCTTTGAACGGCAGGGGTATTCCTATGCTTTCGTGCAGATCAACAATCTCCCCGTAGAATATGTCACTGTGGGAATATCGAAAAAGCCCTCCCTTTATCTTGGGGCGGGACCCTCTTATTTGATTGAGACAATTTACCCTGAAGGCTCCGAGTTGTTTACGTCTCTGCGCAGTACGGAGATTTTGATTTCGGGCAGTCTTTACCTCACGCGGGAAGAGGGCGAATGGAAAATTCTGATGTCGGAGCTGTATACCAAGTCTGTCGACAAAATTCAGTAAGGGGGGAGCATTGTGCAAAATCAGACAACGGAACGTCAAGTGATTCTCGGCATTGAAAATCTGTCGAAGTTCTTCGGGAAAAAGCAGGTGCTCCACAATATCAGCTTTGATACCTATGCGGGCGAGGTCTTCGGTTTTCTCGGACCCAACGGAGCGGGGAAGACCACGCTGATCAAAACCGTGGTGGGCCATCTGATGATCGATGACGGAAATGTTTCTATCTGCGGTAAAACGCTCAAAAAGGATTTTGAGGGGGCCATGGCCAATGTGGGGGGTATTATCGAATCCCCCGAATTTTATAAATACATGAGTGGATACGATAATCTTCTGCAATACGCCCGCCTGCGGGGTGTGGAGGATGAGGCACGGGTGAAGGAAGTGGTTCACTTGGTCGGTCTCGATAATCGGATCCATGATAAGGTGGGGAAATATTCTCTCGGTATGCGCCAGCGCTTGGGCGTTGCCCAGGCGATTCTGCACCGTCCCAAGCTTTTGGTTCTCGACGAGCCCACCAACGGTCTGGACCCTGCGGGGATCAAGGAATTGCGCAATATTCTGAAACGTATCGCCCACGAGGAGGACGCCTCGGTGCTGGTTTCCAGCCATTTGATGAGCGAAATGGAGTTGATGTGTGACCGTGTGGGGGTTATTGTGGGGGGCAATCTGATCGACGTGAAGCCCATCGATGAGCTGGTTTCCTCCACCGCCATGGATAAATCCGATTTTATTTTTGAAACGGGGGACGGAGCCGCGGTCTTTGCCCTGCTTGATTTTATTCCCGCGCCGGGAAAGACGTTGCATGAAAACGGCGACGTGGAGCTGGTGATTCCCAAAGCCAATGAGAGGGAACTGCTTGCACGGATCAACCGTGAGGTTGTGCAGGCGGGAATCGATCTTTACAGTGTGTCCCGCAAGGAAAACAAACGCCTGGAGGATGTCTTTATGGAACTGACGGGCAGTGAAGGAGATGATCAGATTGGGTAAGATGGTACGTCTCGTGAAAAACGAGATGATCAAGCTGGTGAAGCGGAAGTCTCTCCCCGTAATGCTGATCGTTACGGTCATCCTTTCTGTTGGCGTTGTTCTTCTGTTTAATTTCAGCCGTGTTGCCGAGGACAGTTCGGGCGAGGAATATCTGGTTGAGGAATGGAAAAAGGAGATTGTGCAGCTGGAGCGCTTTTTTGCCCCCGATCACTATCTGGACAATGCCTATGCCGACAATTCCGATCGGGGCAGAAGATTTCGCAACCGTTCGCTGATGCTGCAATATTTGGTGGATAACGGATATTCTCCCTACGATTGGCGCTATACCAGCGGTATTGTGGAAGAGATGTTTGAGCATAAGCTTCAGATGGATATCAACTACAATTATGACAAGCATAAAGCGGAATATGATCGTCTGGAAGGTCTGATCCAAGCCGACGATTGGAAGACCTATTACAAAGGGCTTGCGGAGCAACAGCTTGCTACTTATTCTTATCTCTATCCCATGGCGGAAGCCGAGGTTTTGGATGCGGTGTGGTATGAGTATAATTACCGTACAGAGCATAATTTCCGTCCGGGGAATGAGCGGTGGCGGGATGAGTTGATCTCTTCGGTGGCAAGCTCCAAGCTCTCGTTGGCGTATTTCCGCCAGCAGGAATATGCGCGCAATACACCGGGCTATATCAATCCTTCCACGGGCGATCCTTCCATGGAAAAGCCGGAGCTTACGTTGGAGCAGATTGCGGAGAACCGTGCGGCGGTTCTCGATAAATTGGCTGTTGCCACCTATCGGTTGGATCACAATATCAAGGCCGACATCGGTTATGTGTTCGGCGAAGAATCCGTGGTGTCCGCAGGGGGGAAGTCGGTCTTTTGGGAAAGCTTTGCCGCCTCGTCGGAATTCATTATCGTGGTCGGCGTTTTGGTGATTATTATTGCAGGGCTGATCGTTGCCGGAGAGTTTTCTTCGGGCACCATCAAGTTTCTGCTGGTCAGCCCCGTGAAGCGCTGGAAGATTGTTATGGCCAAATATGTTACGGTGCTTTCGCTGGCGGTGGTGTTCACCCTTGTGATGTATCTTGCCTCCGCCGCCGCATCTCTGGCGGTGTTCGGCACCTATGGCTTTGATGACTCCGTTGTTCTTGTGAAGGACGGGGTTGCTTGGGGTGTCTCTCCCTTCCTGAAGGTGTTTGGGTATTACGGATGGGCCTTTGTTGAGGTTGTGGTTGTTGCAACGATGGCCTTCTGCCTTTCTTCTTTGATGCGCAGTACGGCGGTTTCCATCGGGGTTGGGTTGTTTGCCTATCTTTCGGGAACCGCTTTGGTGGAGCTTCTTTCGAGCTTGGGCCTGGATTTCGGACGGTACATTCTGTTTGCAAATCTGGATCTGCCTGCGGTGATGGCCAATACTTCGATTTTCCCGAATCAGACTCTCATTGAGGCGATTGTGATCATTGTGGCCCACATGGCGGTATTTATCTGGACCGCTTGGGACGGGTTTGTCCGAAGGGAGATTTAAGGGTGATATTATGAAAATTACGGTTGCAATGGATTCCTTCAAGGGAAGCCTGACTGCTTTGCAGGCTTGCGAGGCGGTGCGTCGGGGCTTGTCCTTTGGGGTACAGGGAGAATACTTTTTGATTCCCATGGCAGACGGTGGGGAAGGTACGGTGGCCTGCATGGCCGCCGCTTGCGGAGGTGAGGTTCGGACCGAGTCGGTGCCGGATTTGTTCGGACGTGAGAAGGTCTGCGATTATGCCCTTTTGCGCAATTCCACCGTTGTGGTGGAGACCGCCATGGCGGCGGGAATCGCCGATTTGAAGCCTGAGGATCGTGATGTGTTGCGTGCTTCCACCTTTGGGGTGGGCATGCAGATCCGAAACGCCCTTTCTCGCGGCTGTAAACGGGTAATTGTCGGGCTCGGCGGCAGTGCTACCACCGACGGAGCCTTGGGGGCGTTGCAGGCCCTTGGTGTGGATTTTTACGATGAACGTGGGGGGAAGATTCCCTTGGGTGCAGGCGGCGGAAGTCTTTCTTCCGTGGTCCGTGCCGACGTATCCCACATGGTGGCGCTGAACGGAGTTGAGATTCTGTATGCCTGCGACGTTACCAATCCTCTGTACGGGGAGACCGGTGCCGCCTATGTTTACGGGCCTCAGAAGGGGGCAGATGAGGCAACGGTGAAGCTTTTGGATGCGGGATTGCGCTCCTTTGCCCAAGTGCTTGCCAACTGCTTCGGACGGGACATTTCCCTTGTCCCGGGTGCGGGTGCGGCAGGAGGTCTTTGCGGCGGTCTTCTGGCGGCACTGGGGGGTAGCGTCCGCAGTGGATTTGATATTCTCGCCGAGGCGGCGGGATTGGAGGAGAAGATCTCTTCTTCCGATTTTGTGATCACGGGAGAGGGGAAGACCGACGGCCAGACCGTCTTTGGCAAGCTTCCCTGCCGTGTGGGACAGACCGCAAAGAAATACGATGTACCCGTGCTTCTGATCAGCGGAAGCGTGATGGAATCGGCCTGCGATCTTTATGAGCACGGCATCACCGCCCTTTTTGATACGGTGCCTGCGCCCATGTCTCTTGATTCTGTTATGGCGAAAGCTGAAAAATCCCTTGAATTTACTGCAAAAAACGTTGGTCGATTGATTGGAAAACTGGTGTGATATAAACCAAATCGGTTTAAAAAAAACAACTCTATGAGGTGCTTTATATGGAGTTCTATTCTTCTTTTGGTTCTCGCCCCGTGCGCTTGTGCGAAAAGACCCGTGCCTTTGCTTTTGAATCTCTGCAGGGGAAGTATGGTCGCGATGCCATGGCTCACCCTTGTGTTGTGATGGATTCTGTGGAGGGGTTTGAGGCCCTTTCCGAGTTGGAGCGGTACGATGCTATGGTGGATGCCATTGCCACGGAGGCTCCCCTTCGGATCTGTGAAGGGGAACGAATCAGCGGAGCGGCAACCCTGGGGTTGGGAATTATGCACCGCGTTCCCGCCACTTTCCGAGGGGAATCCTTTACCAGCGTCAGCCATTTGACGGTGGATTTCGAGTCGGTGCTGACACGGGGGGTGTCTGCCCTGCAGACCGATGCGATGGTTGCTTTGGAGCGGTATCGGGGGACGGAAAAGCAAGCCTTTGCCCAAAGTTGCGTCAACTGTCTGAATTCGTTTCGCAAGTGGCACGGTCGGTACCTTGCCGCCTTGAAGGACCGTGAGGAACACAGGGAAAATTACAATGCGCTTCTGCGTGTTCCCTTTGAAACACCCCGCAGTTTTTACGAGGCGGTGCAAAGCCTGTGGTTCACCTTTGCTTTTTTGCGCCTTTGCGGGAACTTTCCCGGTATCGGACGTATCGACTATCTTTTGGGTGACTATTTGAAACAGGATCTGGAGAACGGGGTTTTGACTCTTTCGGAGGCCCGTGAGATTCTTGCCCATTTTTTTATCAAGGGTTGTGAATGGGTTCGTGGGGAGGTGTGCGGCTCGGGGGATGCTCAGCATTATCAGAATCTTGTTCTTTGCGGTGTGGACCGCAGAGGGTGTCAGGTTGTCAATGAAGTTACTTATCTTGTTCTTGACATTTTGGAGGAATTGCCCATCGGAGATTTCCCCACCACGGTGCGTCTGAGCCGTCAGACCGAGGATCGGTTGATTAAGCGCGTGGCGGAGGTGATGCGCTACGGCGGCGGTGCGTTGGCGGTGTACAACGAGGATTTGATTTTAGATGCCTTGACCGATTACGGATATCCGCTGACGGAAGCCCGCATGTTTGCCAATGACGGCTGCTGGGAGGTTCAGATCCCGGGAAAAACCTTCTTTATCTACCGTCCCTTTGACGGCCTTCAGGTGTTGCTGGAGCGTACACTGAAGCGATATGAAGACTGTCCCGTATACGAGGATTTCGAATCTCTTTACGATGCCTTTTGCAATGATTTGCGGGGGCGAGTGGATGAGATTGTGTCAGGACTTTGTAAATACTTCACCGAAGATTCCTCTGAGGGCTTCGTTTGGAAGACAAGACCTCCCTGCACCGTGGTTTCGGTGTTTGAGCAGGGGTGTATGGAAAAGGGTTTGTCTTACCATGAGGGTGGACCTGTGTACAATGTGTATTCTCCCCATTTCGGTGGATTTGCCGATGCGGTCAATAGCTTGTATGCTTTTAAAAAAATGGTGTTTGATGAAAGAAAAATTTCCTTTTCCGATTTTTGCGGGGTGCTTCGGGATAACTGGGATGGAAATGAGATCCTGCGCCAATATGCGCGGAACAAATACGAATATTACGGCAATGACAACGATGAGGCCGACGAAATCGCGGTGAGACTGATTTCCGATTTTGCTCAAATCTGCGCAGATCTGGAAGGACGATGCGGTTACCGTATTCCCTGCGGAATCAGCACCTTCGGTCGTCAGCTGGAGTGGAGTCGAAGCCGCCCGGCGACCCCCTTCGGAGCAAAGACGGGGGATGTTTTGGCGGCAAACAGTTCTCCCACCCCCGGCACCGACACCAAGGGGGCAACGGCCATTATCCGCTCCTATTGTAAGCCCGACCTGCGCAAGACTGTGACGGGCTCTGCGCTGGATATTCGTTTGCTTCCTTCTTCGGTGAAAGGGGAGGGCGGCTTGGCGGCGCTTGAAGGACTTCTGCGTGGGTTTGTGGCTCTCGGCGGTTATTTTATGCAGATTGATGTGGCGGATGGGGAAATTCTGCGCAGAGCACAGGAGCACCCCGAGGAGTACAGAACCCTTTCGGTGCGGGTTTCCGGGTGGAATGCCCGTTTTATTACGCTGGATCGACACTGGCAGGATATGGTGATTGCGCAGAATGAGAAACAGTGATTTGTTGACCGTTACCGAGATTCAGCGCTTTTGCATGCATGATGGACCGGGAATCCGAACCACCGTCTTTTTGAAGGGTTGTCCCCTGCGCTGTCGCTGGTGTCATAATCCCGAAACCCAACAGTTTGCCCCGCAGTTGCTTTATTTTCCGCAAAAATGTATTGGATGCGGACTCTGCGCCTCTTGCCCGCAAGGAGTTCATTCTTTTGCATCGGAACATGTGATTTCCCGTTCGGACTGCATTGCTTGCGGACAGTGTGCCTCAGCATGTCCTACGGGGGCGTTGGAAATTTGCGGGAAAAAGTATTCCGTGGAGAATCTGGTTTGCGAGATTCTGCGGGACCGAGCCTTCTACGGTGCTGAGGGAGGAGTGACTCTTTCGGGCGGTGAGCCCTTTGCTCATGGAGAGAGAGCCTTGGCTTTGTTGGAGGCTTGTAAGCAAGTTGGCATATCCACAGCGGTGGAGACCTGCGGTTATTTTGACCCCGAACTGATTCCGAGGGCGGTTGGGGCGACCGATCTGTTTCTGTTTGACGTAAAGGATACGGATGCATTGCGCCATCTCCGCAACACGGGAGTGTCCGATCAGCGGATTTTGTCCAACCTGCGGGCTCTTGATGCTGCGGGGGCGAAGATTCGTCTTCGTTGTATCTTGCTCCGAGGAATCAACGATACCCGAGAGCATGCGCTTGCCGTGGCCTCTCTGGCTGCTTCCCTGCGGGGATGCGAGGGGGTAGAGGTGATTGCCTACCATGCTTACGGCGGGTCCAAGCAGATTCCGCTGGGTAATCCCGATAATGGAAATCCCGATTGGATTCCGTCGGCGGAATCCGTTGAAGAAACCGAGAAAATTATGAATTCCATGTTGCGAAAACACGATTGAATTAAACCAAATCGGTTTGAAAATCAGGCTTTGATTTAAGTGCTTTTGAATTGTATATCCCATGTTTTGCCCCCTTCGCTTTTTTGTGGAGGGGGTTGCATATTTTCTCGGCGCGGTTCATATCCTTGTTGTAGCAGGACAGCCTTTTTGAGGGAAAGGATGAAGGATATGGACAAGAAACGGATGTTTGCCGTGGGAACGGTGACGGTGTTTGCCGGATATCTTGCGGGCGTTTTGACGGTGATGCTGGGAGGCGGCGGAGGGAAGGATTACGTCTTTTCCTATGTGACTGCGGTAGCCTCTCCCGATTGGTGGCAGGCTTTTTTGAAGGGCCCCTTTTTTGTTCTCTTGATTCTTTGTTTCGGGGTATTCTTCTTTGGATGGCTTTTGGTTTATCCTTTGCTTTACTACAAAGCCTACGGATACGGTTATACGGCAGGACTGTTTTTGGCGGCCTTGGGTACAAAGGGTTTTTTACCTCTGGGACTTTGTCTTTTTCCCTCTGCGGCGGCGGAATGCGCCTTGATGATTCGTGCCGCAGGGGATGCTTTCCCCCTGTCCTTTTCGCTGTTTCGGAGTCTCAAGGGAAACCCCGAGGGGTTTTTCTCTTCGCTTCGGGGATATTTTTTGCAGGGGCTGGTTCTGTTTCAATGTACTTCCTTTGTTCTTCTGTGGGATCTGTTTATGGCGCCTCTGATTTTGTCGGGAATCGGGGAAATAATATAAAATATCGGTAAATTCCGCACAAATTCCGTTACCCTCTTGACATGTTCCGTTGAATTTGGTATAATAAACAAAGAACGGAGGGTTCGTCTTGAGTTATTTTTTTAATTACAATAAAGAGGGGAAGGGGTTGACCCCGGAGGATGTTGCTTCCGAATCTCCCATTAAATTGTTTTTTACCGAGTATTTACATCGCTTCTGGCAATTGGTTCTGTTGAACGTGCTTTATCTTATTGCCTGCGTTCCCATTATTACCATCGGTCCCGCAACGGCGGCACTGAACTACGTTTGTCGCAATTTTACACAGCGCAAACCGATTTCTTTTTTCAGCGAGTTTGTGGAGAAGTGTAAAGAGCATTTCAAGCAGGGGCTGATTGTCGGCCTGATTCAAACCTTTGCAACGGTGCTGCTGGTGACCTCCTTCCTCAGCTGGACCTCCGCTTCCTGGGGTGCCTCCGAGGGGTGGCGCACGATGGCGGTGATTGTGATTTTCCTTGTGGGATATCTGATGTTCTTCGGTTCTTTCTATCTTTATCCCATGATGGTTTCCTTTAATCTCACCATAAAGCAGTTGTTTTACAACAGCTTTATCCTGGCTATGACGCAGCTTTGGCGCAATCTGGTGATCCTTGGAGTTGCAATTGCTCTTCTGTTTTTGACCTTCCTTTTGTGGCCGTTGACCTTCCCCGTGATTCTGTTCCTCTTCTTTGCCACCTTGTTTTTTGTGTCCAATGCGCTGGTGTTTCCCGTGCTGCTGCGGTATGTGGCAACCCCTACGGAGGAAGAACCTGTCGAAGAAGTTTCCTCGGAAGATCCCGTCGAATAAGTTGCATAAAACACGTCCTCATCTCATACCTTGGGATGAGGACTATTTTTTATGTAAGCGAGGTTCGGTTATGAAACGATGGATCGGCACGGTGTTGTCTGTTCTTTGGATCATTATGGCGGGGATGCCTTTGATTGCCTCCGAAAACGGAGTACAGATACCCTCCGCCTCGGAAACAGGCGGGGAGTTGAAGTTGGATGCAAAGGGTGCGATTCTTATGGAATCGGAAACAGGAACGGTTTTGTATGATCAGAATTCCGATGCAAAGCTTTATCCCGCCAGCGTCACCAAAATCATGACTATGCTTCTTGTGATGGAGGCGCTGCAGGAAGGGGTAGTCACCGAGGAGGATTCGGTCACTGCTTCGGAAAACGCCTGCTCCTATGGGGGAACGCAAATCTATTTGGAGCCGGGGGAGACCATGTCTTTGCGGGATCTTCTGAAGGCTGTCTGTATCAACAGTGCCAACGATGCTGCGGTGGCACTGGCGGAATTTGTGGGGGGCAGTGAGGATGCCTTTGTGGCGCGGATGAATGGCCGAGCTGCAGAATTGGGGATGACAAAAACCCATTTTGTCAATCCCTGCGGGCTTCCCGACCCCGATCATTACACCTGTGCCTATGATGTGGCGTTGATGACGCGGGAGATCCTGAAGCACCCCCACATTTTGGATTATACGGGCATTTGGATGGATTCTCTGCGCAACGGGGGGTTCGGACTTGCCAATACGAATAAGCTGCTGAAAACCTATCAGGGGATTACAGGAATGAAAACCGGCTATACGCAGGAGGCAGGGCACTGTCTTTCCGCCACCGCTACCCGAGGGGACATGACGCTGATTGCCGTTGTCCTGGGGGGAGAAACCAGTAAAGGGCGTTTTTCTTCCGTTGCGGCATTGCTGGATTACGGTTTTGCGGGATATACGGTGGTGCGTCGCTCTGTGGGCCCCTTAGCGCCGATTCCTGTGGAAAAGGGAAAAAAGGATGTTGTGTCTATTGCGGCGGAAGGCTCGTTGACCCTTGTGATGAAAAAAGGAAAAACCTCCGCATTGACAACGGAGGTTCTGTTGGAGGAGTCCCTTCAGGCACCTGTGGCGGTGGGGCAGGTTGTTGGGTCGGTCCGCTTCCTGAACGGGGGCGAAGAGGTACTCTCTGTCCCTGTCGTGGCGACGGAAGCGGTGGAAAAGGCCGGCTTTTTTGACCATTTCGGCGATATGCTGGAGGAGCTGTTCTGCTAATGCTGTTGTGAGCGGTTGTTTGTTTTAACTTGCTGAAAAACTGCGCTGCGGCTCGAATTTTAGAGGTTTGCTACAAGTAATTTACGAGGTGTCGCCTTTATAAAAGACGACACCTCGTAATATGTTTGCTTTTTTTACTCTTTTGCGGATTATTCAATTCCCAATGCTTTTACGGTTTCTCGGATGTTCCAGTCATGTTGGTCCAGGGTGTTGCGGGCGGTGTCTTCATCGCATCCTGTAATCTCACGGACAATGGACACAACACGGCGGGTCAGCTTTTCGTTGGTGGGACGCAGATTGATCATCAGGTTTTCGTAGACTTTGCCCGTTTTGATCATCGCCCCCGTGGTGATCATGTTCAGCACAAATTTCTGGGAGTTTCCTGCCTTCATACGGGTGGAGCCCGTGATAACCTCCGCTCCCGTGTCGGCGAAAATGGCGATGTCCGCCACCGATGCAATACGGCAGGGGAGATTACTGGAAAGGGAAATGGTCACGCATCCGTGGGCCTTGGCTTCCTCCATTGCTCCCGTAACATAAGCGGCGTTGCCCGAGGCGGAGATTCCCATGACCACATCTTTTTCCGTGATATTTTTTTCCAAAAGATCGGCCCGACCGATGTCTTCCTTATCTTCCTCGTTTTCTGCGGCCCGCACCAAGGTTTTTGCGCCCCCCGCAAGGATTGCGATTACCTGACCGTAATCCACACCGAAGGTGGGAGGACATTCCGCCGCATCCATAACGGCGATGCGCCCCGATGTGCCTGCCCCCACGTAGATCAGTCTTCCGCCCTGCTCAAAGGCCTTTGCGACGGCATCCACCGCCTTTGCAACCTGAGGCAGAGCCGCCTCTACGGCTTCCACGGAGCGGCGGTTTTCATCGTTGATGACGGTGAGCATTTCCAGGGTTTCCATTTTGTCGATATGTGTGGTTCTGGGATTTCGCATTTCGGTGGTGTGCATACTGTAATCTCCTTTTCAGTTTGGTAATGTATGGTTGAAGTTTCGGTCAAAGGTTTCTGCGTCGGTATCTGCATAGTGCTGTGTGCACTTCACGCAGGCGCCGTAAACCGGCGGCATGTGGGGAATAATGGGATCGATGCCCCACTCCTTCAGAATGGTGCGGAATTCCTCCGTTGCGGCAATGCTCCCTGCGCAGATCACCGTGTTTGCACAGTCAAAGGTTTTTTGTGCATGCAGAATCAGTTTTGCGATCCGTGCAAAGTTGTGCCGCAGAATTTCTTCGGCGGTTTTGTCCCCTTTCTTTGCGGCTTCAAAAGCAATGGGGGCAAAGGCGGCAATGGTGTTTTTGCCTTCTCTGTATAGCAGGTCCAGCTTGTCCCAGGCCCGTCCGCCCAGCTTTTGGGTGGCAAGGTCGGTCATGATCGAGGGAGCTCGCAGTCCGTCATCCGCCTCAAAGCAGGCCGTCAGAACGTCCCGACCGATATCATAGCCGCTTCCTGCTCCGTCAAATAAGTATCCGTATCCACCCAGACGGTGCAGTGTAGTTCCGTCCCATGCATAGGTTACGGTCCCTGTCCCGCTGATGGCGGCCACACAGCGATCTGCACCCCGCACTGAGCCGATGACGTTTTCGATGTCTGATTCCAGGGAAAGAGGAATCCCCGCAAAGCGCTTTTTCAGTACGCTCAGCATTTTTGTTTTGTTGTCTGCCGCAACGCACCCCGCAACTCCTGCGAAAATGCCGCAGGGCGTATGCTCCGAGCAGGTTTCCTCAATGGCGTGGCACAGTATCTCCAAAGCGCGTTCCATGCCACAGGCATTGGGATTTGCTCCCGGGAAAATTTTGCGCCGCAGAACCGTTCCGTCCTCACGGAAGAGAACAACGTCGGTTTTCGTCCCTCCCGAATCAATGCCGAGAAACACTCGGTCATGCGCTTCTCCTACCCCCAACAGACGGTTTGGTGTGGTTTGGAGCAACTCTGACAGATGACAAAGATTTGTTACATCGGGCAGGGCGTTTCCGTTTTCCCATTTTGACACGGTTTGAGGCGTAACAAAAAGTCGTTTCGCCACTTCGGTTTGGGAAATGCCTCTGGCCTTTCGGATTGCCCGCAGATTTCGGGCAAAGAGTTCTGTATTCATAGCCTCGCTCCTTTCGGATTCTTCCATTATTATATCTGTTTTTTGTCCAAATGTCAAGCGGTTTTTAGTTGTTGTTCGAAATTTTACAACTTAAAGTTGTAGTTTTCTGAAGACGAAGAGGATTTTTTTTGTTAAAACAAGGCGACGGTATCTATTGCAACCGCCGCAGTTTTTTATTCCTCGTCCCTTTGTGCGTACCTAAGGGCAGCGGCACGTAGAAGCAAAGCAATCAGCGCCGCCACTCCCATAGCAAGAAAGGAAGAGGCATTTTGGACGAAAAAGGTAATCATTGTTCATCCTCCTTTGGCGTTATTTTGCGGAAAATCGGGAAAAAAATACGCCGAAGACCAATCGGCGTATTTTTTTGCATTTTTGTTGTATTTAAATTTTTAAAAGCAGGCGCGGTAAATTTCTTCCGCATCGGCGGGAGTGAGAGGGATAAAGTTGCCGAAGGTGCCGTCCTTTTTCAGCATCAAACGGTTTGCCATATAGGGAAGATCCTCTTCCTTCATGCCCAATTCCCGCAGGGTGGAGGGCATGCCGATGGTATGGAAAAAGTCTCTCCATGCGCAGATGCCGAGACGTCCCGTTTCGGTATCGTCTCCCGTGTTTTCGATGCCGAAAATACGGGTGGCCATCTTTGCAAAAAGCTTGGGATTATGAGGTAAAGCCTTTTCCATCCATGCGGGGAAGAGCACTGCAAGTCCTGCCCCGTGGGTCACGTCCCGCAGGGCGGAGAGCTCATGCTCCAACGCATGGGTCGCCCAGTCTTGCTCCCGTCCCACGCCGACCACGTTGTTGTGGGCCAATGCCCCTGCCCACATGATATTTGCACGGGCCTCATAGCAGGTGGGATTTTCGATAACACGGGGTGTCTCATGAACCATCGTCAGCAACAAGGCCTCGCAAAGACGGTCGGTGACTTCCACATCTTCGGTATTGGTGAAATAACGCTCAAGGACATGGGCAATAATATCCGATGCGCCGCTGGCGGTCTGCCATGCGGGCAGGGTAAAGGTCAGCTCGGGATTGAGCACCGAGAACTTAGGGCGCAGGCATTGCCCCGTGGTTCCCCGTTTGACCATGGTCTTTTCGTTGGTGATGACACTGTTGTGGGAGGATTCGCTTCCTGCGGCGGGAATGGTCAGCACCGTTCCGATGGGAAGGGAGGCGGGGACGGGAGTCTTGGTTTCCCAATATTGCCAGAAGTCTCCGTCGATCAGAACCCCTGCAGCGATGGCCTTGGCCGAGTCGATGACGCTGCCGCCTCCGACGGCGAGAATGAAATCCACTCCCGTCTTGCGGCAAAGATCGATGCCTTCATAGACAAGGCTGCTTCTGGGGTTTGGTTGAACGCCGCCCAGGGTTTCAAAAAGGATACCTTCCTCTGTCAAAGATTTTTCGACCCGGTCGAGAAGTCCGCTTCGCACGGCACTTCCGCCGCCGTAATGGATCAGCACTTTGGTGCCGCCGTATTGCTTGACAAGGGCGCCGGTTTTGGCTTCGGTGTCTTTTCCGAACACAAAATGAGTGGGACTGCAAAATTCAAAATTCAGCATAGTTTTCTCCTTTTTTATCGGTCGTATTTGATCTCGGCTTTCGGTTTTTCTCCGGGGATGATCCACAACAGAGCATAGGTTCCCTTGTAGGTGATCGATCCCGGGTTGATCAGCAGAACGCCGCTTTCTTCCTCCAGATAGGGGGTGTGGGTGTGTCCGAAGAGGGACACGGTAGCGCCGGTCTGCAGGGCGCGGGTGATCTGCAGGTGGGGGCCGCCCTTGACCCCTGTGGTATGTCCGTGACAGAGAAATACGTTTGTGTCTCCGAAGCGGACGGTTTTTTCCTTGGGACAATCGGTAAACCAGTCATTGTTTCCCGGAACCTTGCATATTGGTAAATAGGGGAAAGGACGTTCCAGGTCCTCTGCGTCCCGAATGCAGTCCCCAAGATGGATGACCTGATCGGGCTTTTCCCAACGGATGATTCGTTCCGCGGCGGAAATTTCGCCGTGGGTATCGGACAGAATAAGGATCTTCAAGGGTTGCCTCCGTTGTTTTTTCTTTTATTATACATCGGATTGGCAAAAAAGTCAATGCCTTCATAGTATGAATCGAGACAAAAAATTCCGAAAGGTGTGACTCTTATGTCCGATGTTCCCAACAAAGCCGCCGTAGACCGTGCCGTGGATGCCGCCCGTCGGAACCTTTCCTCCGAGGATGCGGCCAAAATCGAGCGCCTTGCACGGGATCGGGGTTCGTTGAATCAGTTGACCGCTTCTCTGAGCCCCAAGGATTGGGCGGTGGTCAATCAGGTGCTCAACGATCCCAATCTGTTGCGCAGGGTTCTTGGCTCTTCCCAGGGGAAGAACGCGTTGCATGAATTTCTGAAGAAAATTCCCTGAACGGAGGTTGAGATATGCCCGATCTTTTTTCCAAGGTGTCTGAGCTTTTGTCCAATCCCGAATCGGCGCAAAAAATCCGTCAGATAGCCTCATCCCTGGCCTCCTCGGAGGATTCTTCCGAGCCCTCCGATGCGGTTCCCGCAGAAGGACTTCCCTCTGTTCCGTCCGACAATGCCGATTTGACGGGTCTGCTTTCGGGACTGTCCTCTTCCGGAGGAGGGCACAGCCGTGAAATGGCTCTTCTCAATGCGGTGCGTCCCTATCTCCGATCCTCCCGTGCGGGAAAGATCGACCGCGCTATAAAAGCAATCCGAGTGATCGATATGCTCTCCAATCTTCGTTAATCTGTTCCGGACCGTTCAACTTTGTGGAACGGTCTCTTTTTTTTTGAAAGGAGTCTGCCGTGTATACTTCTGTGTCCGATGCCGAATACCGCATGCGTCGTGCCAAAGCCGAGAGGGAAGCCCGCAGTGCCTACGCTCGTGCCTCTGCGTCACCCCCTCACAAACAGGAGGATCCGCCGTTGGAGTCTGCCGCAGCTTCTGCGCTTTCCTCTTCTCTTTTCGGTGGGGTCAGATCTCTTCTTTCCCGTGTGAAGGAGGATGATCTTCTGATCCTCGGTTTGCTCTTTTTGCTTTTCAATGAGTCGGATCGGGACGATCCTTTGATTCTGATCATCCTTGCCGCCCTTCTTTTTACCGACTGATTTGGGGGAAATAACGGTGAAATGGTACAAAAATCGTAAATTTCGGCAAACAAAAGGGAAATACTCTTGTAAAAACTTTCATCATAGTGTATTATAGTATATAGAATAATACTCGTCCCACATATGCGGGAGGATCTATTACGGAGGTTTGATATGCTGAAATTGAAAAACGAACGCGGTTTTATTACCGTGGATGATTCTGTTATCGCAGGAATTGCTTCCATCGTTGCATCCGGTTGTTTCGGAATTGCGGAGATGAAGGCGAAAAATATGTCTGAGCAGATCTTCGGCTTCTTGAAAAAGAACCGCAAGGATAAAGGCGTTCGCGTCTATACCAAGAACAACCGTCTTGCTATCGATATCCATATTGCTGTGGTGTACGGTGTGAACATTCCCGCTATCACCGAAAGTATCGCGCATAAGATCACCTATTCTGTTTCTGAGTACATCGGGTTCCCCGTGGATAGAGTGAGCGTGTTTGTGGATTCTATCATCACAAAATAACCCCGAAATGTACGAAAAGGAAATTGATTATGATTATAAACGGAACTTCTTACCGCGATATGGTGATTTCCGGTGCCAATAATTTGGCAAACGAAAAGGATAACATCAATCGCCTGAACGTGTTTCCCGTGCCCGACGGCGATACGGGAATCAATATGAGCCTGACCATGGGCGCAGTCCGCAGTGACCTGCCCTCCTTTACCGGTAATGTGGGGCAGTGCGCCGACAAGGTTGCAGGCATGCTTCTGCGGGGTGCCCGCGGGAACTCCGGCGTTATCCTTTCCCTCTTCTTCCGCGGAATTTCCAAGGAATTCAAGGGCAAGGAAACGGTGGATACCCCCGAGCTGGCCGCCGCCTTCAAGCGGGGTGTGGATGCCGCCTACAAGTCGGTTATGAAGCCCACTGAGGGTACCATTCTTACCGTTATGCGTGTCTCTGCGGAGAAGGCTTTGGAAAAGGCAGAGGAATATAAGGGTCGCGTGGAAGACTTTATGCCCTATGTTCTCTCTGTTGCCGAGGATACTCTGGCGAAGACCCCCGAAATGCTTCCCGTTTTGAAGCAGGCAGGATTGGTGGACGCAGGCGGACGCGGTCTTGTGGTTATTTTTGAGGGTATGGTCCGCTATCTGCAGGGCAATCCCGTGGTGTTGGCCGATGCCGGTGCCGCTAAGGAAGAAGAACCCGCTTCTCCCTTTGAACAGTTCAATACCGAAGACATCGTCTTCCCCTACTGTACCGAGTGCATCGTCGGGAAGGACGAAAAATATTTGGGCGAAGGCAAGGCCGAATCCCTGCACAAGTTTGTTCTCGGCGCAGGGGACAGTGCCGTGTTTGTGGACGATACCGACATCATCAAGCTGCACGTTCATACTTCCGATCCCGGCAAGGTGCTTTCCGAGGCGTTGAAGTTCGGTTCTCTTCTGACCGTCAAGATCGAGAATATGAGAGAACAGCACTCCTCCCTTTCTTCCGGTGCCGCTGTTGAGGCTCCTGCCGCACCTGCGGAGGAACCCACCGATGCCGCTCCCGAGAAGAAATACGGCTTTGTGGCCGTTGCCTCCGGGGAAGGTATGGTTTCTGCCTTCCGTGATTTGGGTGCAGATCAAATGGTGATCGGCGGTCAGACAATGAACCCCTCCACCGAGGATATGCTGAAGGCCATCCGCATGACCCCCGCCGAAAATGTTATCGTGCTTCCCAATAACAGCAATATCTACATGGTTGCCGTTCAGGCGGCGCTGCTTGTGGAGGATAAGCACGTTGAGGTTCTGCGTTCGGTTTCTCTGCCCCAGGGCATCAATGCAATGCTGGCCTTCAACCCCGATGCTGAGGTGGAAGAAAACGTGGAGGCTATGAAAGAGGCGATGACCTCGGTTTCTTCTCTCTCCATGACCTTTGCGGCTCACGATTCCACCTTTGATAACCGTGAGATTAAAGAAAATCAGATCCTCGGTCTGGTGGAAAATAAGGTCCGCTATGTGACCGATTCCCGCGAGGAATGTATGGCAAACCTCTGCGATGACATCAAAGAAGCCTATTCCGTCATGCTCTTCTACGGTGAGGGTGTCTCCGAATCCGAAGCGGAAGCCATGCAGGCCATTATGCAGGAAAAACTGCCCGATGCCGAGATCAATCTGATCAACGGCGGTCAGCCCGTGTACTACTTCATCATCTCTGCCGAATAATCGGCTGTAAAGGAAATATTCATGTCCAAACACCAATATGCCGCCGTGGGCGGACAGGCCGTGATGGAGGGGATTATGATGAAATCCCCCCTTCGTTCGGTTCTTGCCGTCCGTACTCCCGACGGGGAGATCGTCACTGAGGAAATGCAGGCAAAGTCGGTTCGTGAACGGGTCAAATTCCTTCGGATTCCCATTTTGCGCGGCTGTGTTGCCTTCGTGGAAAGTCTTGTCGTCGGATATAAATCCCTCATGCGTTCCGCCGAATTGTCGGGACTGGAAGAGGAAACAAACGGAAATAAATGGGTTTCGGGGCTTGTGATGGTCCTGTCCTTGGTCCTTGGCATTGCCCTTGCGGTGGGACTGTTCATGTTCCTGCCTCAATGGATCGGGAGTCTGCTTCCTCAAACCATCCGTGAAAACATGGAATGGGTCCGCATTCTTCTGGAAGGAATCATCCGCATTGCTCTGTTTATCTGCTATGTGCTTGCCACCTCTCTGATGAAGGATATCAAGGACCTTTATCGCTACCACGGTGCCGAGCATAAGACCATTTTCGCCGTGGAAGCGGGTAAGGAACTGACCGTGGAGAACATTCGCGGCATGTCCCGTCTCCATCCCCGTTGCGGAACCAGCTTCATTTTTCTGGTTTTTCTCTTTTCCATTTTGTTCTTTTCGTTGCTTCATGCCTTCATTCTTCCTCTGATTTTTCCCTATGGCGTGGAGGGCATTTTGCGTCTCGGGATCCATTTGCTCTGCCTTCCTCTTGTGGCGGGCTGTACCTTTGAGCTTCAGCAGTGGACGGGACGGCACACCAACCTGTTGACCCGCATCATCGCTGCCCCCGGGAAGCTGATGCAGAAGATCACCACCGCCGAGCCCACCGATGCTCAGATCGAGGTTGCGGTTGTGGCGGTCAATGCGGCTCTGACCAACGAAAACGGCGAGGTGGATTATTCCATCGCCTTCAAGAAAAAAGAGAAATGAACCATTGTTACGATGCGCTTCTTAAGCGCCTTTCGCAGACCTCCTCCGATCCGCGGCGGGAACTTGCTCTGATGGCGGAATATGCCGTCGGAATCCCTGCGGATCGTTTTCTTCTGCTTCAGTTGACCGATGCCCTTCCCCTCCCTTCTGTGGAACAGGAACGTGCGCTTTGTGCTCTTGTTGACCGCCGTGTTGGGGGAGAACCCCTGCAATATCTGCTTGGTGCGGCGGATTTTTACGGACGCTCCTTTGTGGTTCGCCCCGGCGTTCTGATTCCCCGATTTGATACGGAGATTCTGATCGACACCGCCCTGCACTACCTGAAGCAGGGAGACGAGATCCTCGATCTCTGTGCCGGTACAGGATGCATCGGACTTACCCTCGGCGCAGAACGGCAGGTTTTTGTGACGGAGGTGGAGAAGTTTGACGATGTGTTTTCCCTGCTTCGGGAGAATGCCGCTCGTATCTGTCCTTCGGCCCGTCTTTTGCAGGCGGATGTGCTGACCGACCACATTGATGGGACCTATGATATGATTCTCTCCAATCCTCCTTATATTCCTTCCGGGGAAATTTCTTCCCTTGGGGCCGATGTGCGGCAGGAGCCGATCACGGCGCTGGACGGGGGAGAGGACGGATTGCTTTTTTATCGGATTTTGATCCAACGCTTTGTCCGCCTTCTGAAGGAAGACGGTGTTATGTTATTCGAATGCGGCATCGGCCAGGCTCATTCCATTGAGCAGATGCTTCTCTCCGCCGGCTTGACCAACCCTGTGCGGGTGCGGGATTACGGTGGCGTGGAACGGGTGGTCGGCGCCCGAAAATCAAGGGAGGTTTCCCATGTCTGAACTGCAAATCGGTGTGTTTGACTCCGGTCTCGGCGGCCTTACGGCGGTGCGGGAGCTGATTCGGATACTCCCCGGCGAAAATCTTGTCTATTTTGGCGATACGGCCCGTGTTCCCTACGGAACCCGTTCCGAGGAGATGATTCGAACCTTCGCCAAGCAGGATCTCCGCTTTCTTTTGGATAAAAATGTGAAAGCCGTTTTGGTTGCCTGCGGAACCATTTCCTCCGTGGCGTTGCCCGATCTTCGCAAAATGACCGATGTTCCGATTGTCGGCGTGGTGGAGCCCACGGCCCTGGCGGCCTGCAAGGCGACCAAGAACGGAAAAATCGGGATTCTCGGCACTTCTGCCACCGTTAAGAGCCAATCCTATCAGCGGGCGATTGCGGCGGTGGATCCCAAAATCTCCGTTGTTGCCCGGGCCTGCCCACTCTTTGTTCCTTTGGTGGAAAACGGGTATCTGAAGGGAGAAATCGTTGAATTGGTCGCAAAGGAATATGTTGCGCCTCTGATCGCCGCAGATGTGGATACGGTGATTCTCGGTTGTACGCACTATCCCTTATTGAAGCCCGTGTTGGGTCAACTGTTCGGGCCGCAGGTTCGTCTGATCGATTCGGGGCGGGAGGCTGCTCTTGCTTTGGGAGAAATTCTTCGGGAGCGTGAACAACTTTCCTGTGCGACAGAAGGATCCCGTCACTATTATGTCAGCGACGAGGTCAGTAATTTTTCTCATATTGCCGGGATGTTCCTTGATCGGAATATTGACGGAGCCATCGAAAAGGTGGATCTCTGTACCGACGATTGAAAGGATCTTATGAAAACAGCCATTATCCGCATGGATACAACCCGCGATGGAAAGCCCTTTTCCGATCTGTTCACCTACGGAACCTTCCGTCGGGAGCAGGGAGGCTATGTGGTGGAATTCGACGGAGAGCAGGTTCTCTCCGAAATCGGGGACCATGTGAAGTTTTATATTAAAAATAAAGACCATGTCCGCGTTCAGGCGGACAACGGAGTGGATTCGGTTCTGTTCGATTTCCGCAAGGGACCTACGGTAGAATGTCTTTCCGATGACCGTATGATGAACGTCCATGTTACCACCCGTGAAATTTCTTCCACCATGGGAGAAAACGGGGGAGAGCTGGACTTGAAGTATACCATGTCCTTCCATCACATGCTTTCCAGTGAGACCGATATTCATCTCGTGGCCGAGGTTGTTTCGGAATGAGCGGTCAAGATTCATTCATGAAGCGGGCCCTTACCTGCGCCAAAAAGGCCGCTGCCCTCGGAGAAATCCCCGTCGGTGCTGTCGTTGTGCGGGATGGAAAGGTGATTGCTACGGGCTACAACCGTCGGGAAAAGGATAAAAGTGTCCTGCTTCATGCGGAAATGATCGCCCTTCACCGCGCCTGCAAGGCGGTTGGTGGATGGCGCTTGTCCGATTGTGATTTGTATGTCACCCTGGAGCCCTGCCCCATGTGCGCGGGAGCTGTGATCAATGCCCGCATTCGTCGGGTGTACATCGGCGCCATGGACCCCAAGGGGGGCTGCATGGGAAGTCTTTGTGATTTGACCCAATTGCCCTTTAACCATCGCCC
>JAGAOU010000032.1 GCA_017623595.1 Clostridia bacterium | reverse complement strand
CCGCCCCTGATATTGCGGGACAACAGAAGGCCAATCCCTTGGCCACCGTATGGTCCTGCGCTCAGATGCTCAATTATTTCGGCTATCCCCAATGGGAGGCCCGTCTGATCGACATCATCGAGGAAATGCTGGTGGAAAAATCGGTTCTCACCCCCGATATGGGCGGCACCGCCACCACCGCACAGGTGGGCGATGAAGCCGTTCGCAAAATCCGCGAAACCAAGCTCCCTCTGTCTGCCGCAGAAGGCGAAAACTGAGTTCTTTCTCGGTCATATTGTACCGCAGAGACGCACGGCAAGTAAGATCTATCGATAAAAAAGGCGTTGTCCGAAAGTGGGACAACGCCTTTTTTCATATCCATCTTATTCGGTTTCGACAAAATTGCCGAGGGTGAGGACGAGGGGGGTGTCGGTGATGGGAAGGTTTTTCAGCAGAGTTCCGCCGATTTTTTCTTCGGTCATGGATTCGGGGATAGCATATACCTTCCCCGAGACGGGGTCGATGAGTCGGATTTTCTCCTTTGTTGCCACGAAGAAGGAGACGGTGCCCTCGTAGGCTTGGGTCAACAGGGGAACTGCATTCCAATAGGCATAGGCGGCTGTGCCGTCGGGGCGACGGAACCCGTGGCCCATATAGGTGATGTCGTTGCAATCCTCTCCGTTGACTCTGCGGGAGGGGAGAACCTGGCGGGAAATGGGCAATTGGGCGGGCGTCCAGTCCTCCGCAAAGATTGCCGCTAAATTCTGCAGTGTATAATAAGAAGGCTTGGGAGTGTAGTTTCCTGTGGCGACGCCATCCTCATCGAAGTCTGCGCCCAGAACGCCGAAGTAGCCAAAGTCCAGATAGGAGGATTTGTCTCCCACCTTGCCGCGGAGGGCTTCCATCATATCCACTGTGGTGAAATAGGAGGAGAAGGTTACGTCTGCGGCAAAATCGCAGATCATGTGACGCAACTGGTGCTTGCACTGTTTTTCCGGGGTCCAGGAGAAGTGGTGCATGGCGCCGCTGCCGTCGCTGCGGGATTGGGCGCCCGTTTCTCCTTGAATGATCTCTACGTCCTTTCCCTTCGCACGGCAGAGGCTTCTTAGATCCTCGATGCGGCGGCAACGGTTGAAATCGTCGGTGGTGTAGGAGTGAAAGGAGATTGCGTCCAAATGGGGGAGCAAATCCTTTTCCAGCGCTTCTGCGATGAAGTCCAGGTGTCTCGTCAGGTTTGCCACACCGAAACCCATAACCTTTGCGGTTTGGGATGCGTTGTGGATGGTTTTTGCGGTGGCGAGGCAAAAATCCCCGTATTCCGAGGCATCGGGACGGGGTGTTTCTTCGCCGTCATGCTTCCAGCTGTAGCCCAGATCGGGCTCATTCCAGATTTCATAGTAGGAGACACGGCCTTCGAAATGGCGAACCAGAGCATCTACATAATCGAGCCATGCGGTCATGGCTTCTTCGCTGTTCAAGGGTGGACATCCTACACCGCCGAAGGAGGTTACGGCGCATTCGGTGTAGAGTCCGTTACCGTAGGAGAGGTTAATCCAGGGCTTCATGGAGCGGGCACGCAGAGAATTAACGATCTCGTCCAGCCATGCAAAATCGTAGACTCCCTTTTCCTTCTCGCATCGGGCCCATCCTGATTGGATGCGCACCCAATGGATTCCCAGGGCGGCAATTTTGTCATATGCTTTTTCGGGTTGAAAGGCCTTCCGATCCAGCTTTTCAAAGCCGATTCCGAGGCGGGTGTGGTGTATGTCTGCGGCGGATTTCGTTTTGATTTTTCCGCAAGGGATCAAGCGTTCCATAAGGGCAATCTCCGATCTTTTTTCTTTTATTATAATGGGTATAAAGATGCTTGTCTATCACTTTATTCCTGTGTTCTTATAGAATCTTCCGATTTTTGTCCTTGACAAACCTCAAAAAGTATGATATAATTGATAAAAATTACAACATGAAAGTCGGTGACACGGAATGGACGATTGCGGCAGTATACGGGGGATTGCCCCCTTATCTACCGTTATGTATCCTCTTCTTCTGTGAATAATATTCGGGTATACTCTGTGGAAATCCATAGAGCATATCCGTTTTTTTGCTTTTTTGAAGAAGATGATGAAAGATTTGAGGTATTGCCATGATAGGCGCGATTCTGTTACAAATTGTATTGATTGTATTAAATGCGGTTTTTGCTTCTGCGGAAATTGCGGTGCTTTCCTCCAATGCCGCACGGACCGAGCAGGCGGCAGAGGCGGGCAATAAAAAAGCCAAAAAGATTTTGGCATTGACCGAGAATTCCTCCCGCTTTCTTTCCACCATCCAGGTTGCTATTACCTTGGCCGGATTGTTGGGCAGTGCTTATGCTGCAGAAAATTTTTCAGGACCTTTGGTTGGGGTGTTGTTGGCGTGGGGAGTTCCTCTGTCTGCGGAGGCGTTGGACAGCATTTGCGTGCTGTTGATTACCGTTTTGCTCTCCTTTTTCAGTATCGTGTTCGGAGAACTGGTTCCCAAGCGGGTGGCTATGAAAAATCCTGACAAATCCGCCTTTGCGTTGGCAGGGCTGCTGTATTTTGTCTCCAAGGCCTTTGCTCCTTTTGTTTGGGTCCTGACCAAGGTTACCAACGGTGTTCTTCGTTTGATGCGTATTGATCCCAATGAAAAGGATGACGGCGTTACGGAAGAGGACATCCGTATCCTTGTTCAATCGGGGCAGGAAAAGGGAACGTTGGATCGGGAAGAAAGTGAGCTGATTCGGAATATTTTTGAGTTTGATGATACGGAAGTGTCCGAAATCTGTACCCACCGTCGTGATTTGACGGTTTTATACCAAGAAGACGGTGAGGACGCATGGAGGGAAATTCTGAAAAACACCGAATATTCCTTTTACCCCGTTTGCGGTGATAATGTGGATCATCTTTTGGGAGTTCTCAATGCAAAGCGGTTTTTCCGCACAGGAGATATGGCCTCTTCTGTGGAGTCTGCGTACTGTGTCCCCGAGCATATGAAAGCCGATGCTCTTTTTTCCGAGATGAAGAAGCGGGGAAAACGGTTTACTGTGGTGGTGGATGAGTACGGCGGTATGCAGGGGATTGTGACGCTGCATGATTTAATTGATCTCTTGGTGGGAGACTTGCACGGAGAAGCATGCTCTCCTGTGCGTGCGGTTTCGGAAAACGTGTGGCAGGTGGATGGTTCTGCCGCTCCCGAAGAGGTGGAAAAAGTTCTCGGTGTTACCTTGCAATCGGGCGAGAATGAAACCCTTGCGGGGTGCGTGTTGGATCTTTTGGGAATTGTTCCGGAGGATGGAAGCACGCCTTCGGTAGAGACGGAAGATTTGATCTTACATGTTACATCCGTAAAAAATCGTCGCATCGAATCGGTGGAGATCACCCGAAAGGTTCCTGTCGAGGAAAGGGTCTAAGACAACATAAAGCAAAGAATAAACAAACGAGGCTGTTGCATTGTGCGACAGCCTCGTTTTTCGGTTGCATCTAACCGTTAATACATTCCGGGACCGCCTGCGCCTGCAGCGGCGGCAGCGGCAGCGGCTTCTGCGGCGGGATCCTTCTTGTCGGCCACGATGGATTCGGTGGTCAGGATCATAGCGGCGGCAGATGCTGCGTTTTCGATGGCGGAGCGGGTGACCTTTGTGGGGTCTACGATGCCCGCTTCGAACATATCGCAGTAGACTTCCTTGTAGGCGTCATAGCCGTAGTTCTTCTTGTCGGAGCTCTTGATGCGGTCCACGATAATGGAGCCGTCGATGCCTGCGTTTGCAGCAATCTGGCGGACGGGCGCTTCGAGGGCTGCGAGGACAATCTTGATACCGGTGCGTTCATCGGGTTCTTCGGTGGCATCGAGCAGGGCTGTAACGGCGGCGATGGCGTTGACGTAAGCGGTTCCGCCCCCTGCAACCATGCCCTCTTCCACAGCGGCCTTGGTGGCGGCCAGGGCATCTTCGATGCGCAGCTTCTTTTCCTTCATTTCCACTTCGGTGGCGGCGCCGACTTTGATTACGGCAACCCCGCCTGCCAGCTTAGCAAGGCGTTCCTGCAGCTTTTCACGGTCGAAATCGGAGGTGGTGGTTTCAATGGACTTGCGGATCTGAGCCACACGGGCGGCGATCATGTCCTTGTCACCCTTGCCGCCGACGATGACGGTGTTTTCCTTCTGAACCTTAACCTGATTTGCACGGCCGAGAAGATCCATGGTGGCGCTCTTCAGGTCCAGACCGATCTCTTCGCTGACAACGGTACCGCCGGTGAGAATGGCGATATCCTGCAGCATTTCCTTGCGGCGGTCGCCAAACCCGGGGGCCTTGACGGCGACGCAGGTGAAGGTTCCGCACAACTTATTGACAATCAGAGTGGAGAGGGCTTCCCCTTCCACATCTTCAGCAATGATAACCAACTTCTTGCCGGACTGAACGATCTGCTCCAACAGGGGAAGAAGTTCCTGAATGTTGGAGATCTTCTTATCGGTAATGAGGATGAAGGCGTCATCGATGACCGCTTCCATCTTGTCGGTGTCTGTGACCATGTAGGGGGTGATGTACCCACGGTCAAACATCATGCCTTCCACCACTTCGCTGTAGGTTTCGGCGGTTTTGCTTTCTTCCACGGTGATGACGCCGTCGTTGGTGACTTTGTCCATGGCTTCGGCAATGAGGGTGCCGATGGTTTCATCGGCGGAGGAGACGGTGGCCACGCGGGCGATGTCGTCAGAGGAGGCAACGGTCTTGGAGTTTGCCTTGATTTCGGCCACAGCGGCGGCCACGGCCTTCTGAATGCCCTTCTTCAGGACGATGGGGTTTGCCCCTGCGGTGACGTTCTTCATCCCTTCGCGGACGAGGGCCTGTGCCAGCAGGGTGGCGGTGGTGGTACCGTCACCGGCCACATCGTTGGTCTTGGTGGAAACTTCCTTCACCAGCTGAGCGCCCATGTTTTCAAAGGGATCGTCCAGTTCTACCTCCTTGGCGATGGTCACGCCGTCGTTGGTGATGAGGGGAGAGCCGTATTTGCGGTCGAGAACCACATTGCGACCCTTGGGACCGAGGGTGATTTTAACGGTGTCTGCCAGCTGATTGACGCCCCGTTCCAGGGCCTTGCGAGCTTCTTCGCCGTAGAGAATAACTTTTGCCATAATTCAATCGCTCCTTATCTTATTCCACAATGGCAAGGATGTCTTCCTGCCGCACGATGGTGTATTCCACGTCGTCGATTTTCACTTCGGTGCCTGTGTATTTGGCGGTGATGACGCGGTCACCCACTTTTACGTTCATCTTGATTTCTTTTCCGTCCACGATTCCGCCGGGGCCGACGGCAACGATTTCGGCAATCTGGGGTTTTTCCTTGGCAGCTGCGGCAAGAATAATGCCACCCTTGGTGGTTTCTTCCGCTTCCACGGTCTTGACGACAACGCGGTCAAGCAAAGGTTTTAAAGTCATTATAAAACGCCTCCGTTCAAAAAATATCATATGACTGTTTTTTGTGAGTTAGCACTCTCGTGTTGAAAGTGCTAAAACTATTATACCTGGATTTACTTGGCATTTCAATGGATAAACTTTGAACTGTTTGTGTCATTTTTATGAAACCGAATTCGTGCCGAAAAAACCGCTTTTTTCCAAACAATTTATGGTATTTGCGCTCTTTCCCTTGACAATACTGCTAATATATAGTATAATGTTTAATACTCTATGATAATCATAACACCTTGCTCCCCCGATTTCGGGGATATGACAGGAGATAAATGATCCATGAAACAAAACAATTCCAATTATCTTTTTCCTCTGCTCGGGATTCTTTGTTCGATTCTCGGGACAGGTGCCTTGCTGGCGCGGGTGGATAATGACGGAACCCTCCTTGTGTGGGGGCTTTTGCTCTTAGCCGCCAATGCGTTTTTTGCCGCGGCCACAGTGGGGGGGACACAGGAACAGGTGGTGAAGGTGCCCAACCGTCATGTCGGCTTCGGGGACAGCGAGCCCGATATGGTGGAGAAAACGATGCACCGCATTCCCCTCTATCCCATGTTCCTTGCCCTTGCTGCGGGCGTTGGCATCGGATTCTACACCGGCTCTGCGTTGGACGGGCTTTTGACCCTCTTTACCTGGGGTGGATTCGGGTATCCCTTGGCCCACTGTATTCTGCGCCGTCAGTCCTTCGGCTTCTCTCTGCAGATCGGACTTCTCTCTTCTGCGCTCTGTACCGCCCTTGCGGGGGTGATTCATGTCTTTAAGGTTTCTCCCAACCACTCTTTTCAGCTGAAATATTGCTTTGACATTGCGGTGCAGGCGGTGGAAAACAAATTGCTTCCCGCCGTGACCATGATCAAGGATGTCATTTGTTCCCAGGAGGAGATTCCCGGCGGTGAAACCCTTCTGACCAAGCTGTTCCGCACCGAATCTGCCGAGGCTCTTACCGAGACGCTTACGCGGAATCTGGTTTATCTGATTCCCGCCCTCTTTACGCTTGCGGTTTTTGCCGCCCTCTGTGTTTCTTGGTGGATCTGCAAGGAATTGCTGAAGCGGGGCACGAAGCTGGATGTGAGTTACATGGGGCGCCTGGACGGATATGTTCCCGGACGGGGTGTGATGATCGTTTTCTTTGTTTCCTATTTAGCGTTGGCGATGGGGGCCGAAGGGTCGGTTCTTCCGATTCTCGCCCAAAACATCAATCAGATTCTCTATTACGTCCTTGTGTACGCCGGATTTTCCGTGCTTTTGTTTGTGATCAATACCCGTGTGGAGTCCAAAGCATTGCGCGCCGTGATGGTGGCAGTGCTTGTGATGTGTCTGTTTGCCTTTAATTCTTATGTCAGCCAACTTTTTGTTCTGATCGGACTGTTTGGCTGGAACTTCAGAAAAATTCTGGGAGGTGACGTGCTGAAATGAAGCGCCTGCAATCGGTTGCGGACCGTATTTTCTACTTGTTCCTGCTGTCTTCGGTGATTTTTTTGGTCATTACGGCAGAGCGCACCGTCTGGCTGACCGTTTCCATCGCCTTTGCCCTCTGTGTGATTATCAATGAGGTCCGCTTGTTTCTGCTGAATCGAAAGAAGAGAAAACTGGCGGAGTCCATTGTTGAGATGCTGAACATGACCTCTCAGCAGCGTCTGACCGAATTTCCCCTGCCGGCGATTGTATCCGATGAAAAGGGAATCATCCTCTGGTACAACGAGGCCTTTATCAAGGTTACGGAGGAGAATACCCTGAAGACCTTCCATAATGTGCATCAGCTGGATGAAGAGATTCTGGAGCAGCGTATTACCGAAATTTCCTTTGACGGCAAGTTTTATACCGCTTATATGGACAACTATCGGTTCAATGAGCGGAATGAGATGTTTATTTTCTATCTCTTTGATACCACCGATTTTTACAAATTGAATCAGGAATACCGCCTTTCCCGTCCCGTGGTTGCGCATCTGATCGTGGACAACTACGATGAGGTTTTCACTGGGATGAAGGAAAGCGATCGTTCCGCCTGCATGGCGCTGATCGATGAAGAGATCGATGCCTGGGCCCAGGCTTCGGGGGGCATCCTCTGTCACAGTGAACGGGAGCGCTATCTCTTTGTGTTTGAAAATCGGGCTCTTGCTCAGTTCGAAAAGGATCGGTTCGATATTATGGACCGCGTCCGTTCCATCAAAACGCCCAGCAAGCTTACCCCCACCATCTCCATCGGTGTGGGGGCTGACGCCAAATCCTTTGCCAAGGGGGAGGAAACTGCCCGTGCGGCGTTGGATATGGCCCTCTCCCGCGGAGGCGATCAGGCGGCGGTGAAGCATTCGGGCGGATATTTCTTCTACGGCGGCCGCAATAACGGCGGCGCCCGTCGCACCCGCGTAAAGACCCGCGTGATTGCCAATGCCCTGTCCGAGCATCTGAAGACGGTGGATACCATGTTGATTATGGGTCACACCTACGGAGATATGGACTGTCTCGGGGCAGCGGTTGGTATGGCGCGGATTGCCATCGAACGGGCGATTACGCCTCGCATCATCATTGATGAATCCACCGATTTGACCGGGAACCTGCTTCGTTCTCTCATGGAGGATCCTGCCCATGCGGAATGGTTTATTACCCGCAAGGAGGCTTCCGATTATCTGAACGACCGTACCGCCGTTGTGGTGGTGGACACCCATCGGGCGGACAATACGGTGGCCCCCGAGATCCTCAAAAAGGCGAAACGCATTTTCGTTATCGACCATCACCGCAAGGGGGTGGATTGCATTTCCGAGCCCCAGCTGATCCATCAGGAGCCCTATGCCTCCTCCACCTGCGAAATGGTCACCGAGCTGTTCCATTACATGGATGTGTATTCCTTCCCTGCCATTGAGGCAAACGCTCTGCTGGCGGGAATATTCCTGGATACCAAGAACTTCACCGTCCGCACCAACACCTGTACCTTCGATGCCTCCGCCACTCTGCGTAAGGCAGGAGCCGATACGGTCACGGTCAAGCAATACTTCCAGACCGATATGGAAACCTATCGCAACAAGGTGCGCTTTGTTTCTGAGGCGGAAATGTACCGCAAGCATTTTGCCATTGCCAAGTTCTACGGCGAGGCTCACGGAAATCTGAAGATTGCGGCGGCACAGGCGGCGGACGAAATGCTTTCCATCGAGAATGCAAAGGCATCCTTCACCCTCTTCTCCGACAAAAACGGAAACGTCAGCATCTCCGGCCGTTCCTACGGCGAGGTCAATGTTCAGCTGATTTTGGAAAAATTCTCCAATGGCGGCGGACATCTGACCATGGCGGGGGCCTTTGTGGCCAAAACCTCGCTGGAGGATGCGACAAAGCAGTTGATCGGATTCATTGATGAATACCTGGTCGAAAGCGTTCCCGTCCAACCCAAATAAGCATACATATCACCTTGAAAGGAATCGACAGTTATGAAAGTTATTTTGAAAGCAGATGTGAAATCTCTCGGCAAAAAGGGCGAGCTTGTCAACACCTCCGACGGATACGCCCGCAACTACCTCTTCCCCCGCGGTCTTGCGGTGGAAGCCAATTCCGAAAATCTGAACGTATACAATTCCCAGCAGGCCGCCGCCGCCCATCACAAGGCAGAGGAGAAAAAGCATGCGGAAGAGCTGAAATCCCGCATTTCCTCCGTCAAGGTCATCATCAAGGGCAAGGTTGGCGCCAACGGATGCCTGCAGGGCTCCGTAACCAACAAGGACATCGCCGAGGCGCTGAAGGCACAGCACGGGATTGAAGTGGATAAGAAAAAAATCTCCCTCAAGCTGGCCGTCCGCGGCTTCGGTCAGTATACCGCCGAGGTCCGTCTCTATCCCGAAATTGCGGCGGAATTGACCGTTCTTGTGGAGCAACTGGTCTGATAATAACAACCGATAAGGGGAAAACCCATGGAACAGAAATACGATTTTGATCGGCAACTGCCCCATAATATCGAAGCGGAGCAGATCGTGCTCGGCTCGGTGCTGCTGGACCCGGAAAGCATTGGCTTTCTGGCGGAAACTTTGCAGGTGGAGCATTTTTATGCCAAGCGGCATCAGCTGATCTTTGAAGCCATGCTGGAAATGTTTGACGGCGGTACGCCCATTGAAGGGGTCCTTTTGCTGAGCCGTCTGCGGGAGCAGGGGGAATTCACCTCCGAGGACGACAGTCAGTATCTCTATCTTCTTGCCGAGAACGCTTCTTCGGTCAAGAATATTGAATATTATACCAAGATCATTTCCGATTCGGCCAATCTGCGTCGGGTGATTGAAGCCTGCAAGGACATCACCGACCTGTCCTTCTCCAATGGGGATTTGGCGACGGTGTTGGGGCTGGCAGAGCAGAAGTTTTATGATATTTCCAACGGCAAGCAGACCGTCCAGCTGCATAAGCTTGGCGTGGTTGCCAAGGAGGAGATCAACCGTTTGACCGAAATGGAAAAGGATGAAACGGGAAAATTTGCCCCCATCAAGGTGGGCATCTCCGACTTCGATAATTTCCTCGGCGGCCTGAACAACAGTGACCTTTTTATCCTTGCCGCCCGTCCCGGTGTGGGTAAAACCTCCTTCGCTTTGAACATTGCTTACAATATTGCCTTATCTTCTCAATACAATCCCCGAAAATCCGTGGTATTCTTTTCTTTGGAAATGTCCAAGGAGCAGTTGGTGCGCCGCATTATCTCCACCTCCTGTAAGATCGAGAGCGAAAAGCTCCGTCTCGGCAAGCTGGATGCCCGGGATTGGGATGAATTGCTTCGGGTCTGGCGGGCCAACCTGCGGGATCTGAATTTCTTCATCGACGAAACGGGGAACATTACCGCATTGGATATGAAGTCCAAGCTGCGTAAGGTGCCCAATCTGGGACTGGTGGTCATCGACTATCTGCAGCTTATGTCCTCCGCCACGGGCTCCGCAAAGGATAACCGTGTGCAGGAAATTTCCGCCATTACCCGTTCGCTGAAAATGATGGCCAAGGAACTGAATGTTCCCGTCATTCTTTTGTCCCAGTTGTCCCGCGGAATTGAAAAACGTGAGGATCCCACGCCTCAGCTTTCCGACCTGCGCGAATCGGGTTCTATCGAGCAAGACGCGGATGTCGTTGTGTTCCTCGCCCGTGACTATTACGAAAAGGATGCATCCAAGAAAAATGTCTGCGTGGTTCATATCGCAAAGAACCGTCACGGCTCCGTAGGGAAGATTACCCTCAACTGGGACGGTCGCTACACTGCCTTTACCGCCCAGGCCAACAATGTCACCGTTCCTGAGGGCTATGGCGATGCTCCTTGACCCAACCGTTCGTAAGACTCTGACCGAGGAAGGGATGGAGGAGGCCTGCCGAGGCCTGGTTCTTGCCGTATCCGGTGGAGCAGACTCCATGGCCATGCTGGGATGGTATGCTTCCCGCACTCCTTCCTACCCTCTCACCGTTGCTCATGTGCATCACGGCCTTCGCCCCGAATCCGACGGGGAAGAGGAGCTGGTGCGCCGTCAGTGTGAGCTTTTCGGCATTCCTTGCCGCGTTTTGCATACCGATGTGCGGCGGGAAATGCTACACGGGGAAACGGTGGAATCGGCGGCACGCCGCCTGCGCTATGCCTTCCTGCGGCAGGTTGCCCTTGATGTGGGCGCCTCCCACCTTGCAACTGCCCACACGATGGACGATCAGGCCGAAACGGTGCTGCTCCATCTGATTCACGGGGCAGGTCTGCGGGGACTTTGCGGCATTTTGCCCAAGCGCACCGAAGAGGGCATTACGTTGATCCGTCCTCTGATCCGTTGCTCCCGTTCCGCCACCGAGGCCTTTTGTGAGGAGCAGGGAATTGCTTATGCGTTGGATTCCTCCAATGAGGATCTTTCTTATACACGCAACCGCATCCGTCATGAAGTTTTGCCGACCTTGCGCAAAATCAACCCCAACATTTCCGCTGCGCTGGGGCGCACTGCCACCTCGCTTCAGGGGTATCAAAGGGCGGCACAGTTCCGTGCGGAGACCTTTCTTTCCGCCCAATCCGAGGCGTTGTCCGCCGACCGATTGAAGACCCTGCCCGAATCCGATCGGGCGGAGGTTTTGCGGCTCATGTTTGAGCGAAAGGGGAAAACTCTTTCCGCCGAGCAGACGGCGCAGGCCTTGGGTCTTTTGGAAAAGGAAGAGGGAACGGTGGAATTTGACCGCCGTTGGCGCCTTCATCTGGGGCAGAATTGTCTGACCTTGACCGAAAATGCTCCTGCTCGATTTGTGGAACCGATGATTGTTACCGAGGAGACTCTTCTTCCCGACGGCCGCATCCTGGGGCTGATTCCCACCGTGGCGACGGAAGAGAATCGCGGAGCACTTTTTATCGCACCGCTTCCTTTGACTCTGCGTACTCGCCGTGCGGGCGATAAAATTTCCACCGCAGGGGGCACAAAATCCTTGGCAAAGCGAATGATGGAATTGAAAATTCCCGCCCACAAACGGGACGATTTGCTCCTTCTTGCCGACGGCAGAACCGTAATATGGTGCGAAGGCGTTGGAATTTCGGAAACACACAAGCCAACCCTTGGGAAACAGGGATATTTTCCGCTCCTTTCGGAAAAATAATCATGGTTTACCCTTTCTTACGTAAATTACCGCCAATGAAATATCGGCTTAATTAAAATACAGCGAAGAACATCTTAGGAGGCCTATTTTGAAGAACAGAAACCTTATCCGGTCCCTTGTTATATGGGGGATTCTGATTACGATGTGCACCATAGCCATCGTGCTGATCACCGATCTTGCCAGTCCCGAAAAGGTGAAATATTCCGACATTGTCGGTTATTTCAAGAATGAACAGGTGACCGAGTTCAAGATCGTCGGCAACGAACTGACCTATAAGCTGAAGCCCGAAGGGGATGCTCCCGCAGAGGAGAAGACCTTCGTCCTTTACAGCACCTCCCGTTTCCTGGACCAGGTGGATCCCTTCATCACCGCAGCGCAGGAACACGGTGTACTGACCTCGTATGATCTGCAGCAAGCCTCGTCCATGCCCCTTTGGATCACCTCTATCCCCTATATTCTGATGATTGGGGCGGTGTTCTTCATCGGCTGGGTTATGCTTCGGCAAATGTCGGGCGGCGGAAAGAACGGCGCAATGAATTTCAGCAAAGCCAAGCTGAGACTTGCGGATAACGAAAAATCCAAGGTTACCTTCCGTGATGTGGCAGGCGCCGACGAAGAGAAGGAAGAACTGCAGGAGATCGTGGAATTCCTGAAAAATCCCACCAAATACACCAAGCTGGGCGCCCGTATTCCCAGAGGTGTGCTGATGGTGGGCCCTCCGGGAACCGGTAAAACCTATATGGCCAAGGCCACCGCAGGAGAAGCAGGCGTTCCCTTCTTCAGCATTTCCGGCTCCGACTTTGTGGAGTTGTATGTGGGTGTGGGTGCTTCCCGTGTCCGCGATACCTTTGAACAGGCCAAGAAAAATGCTCCCTGTATTGTCTTTATCGACGAAATCGATGCCGTCGGTCGTCAGAGAGGTGCAGGCCTCGGCGGCGGCAACGATGAACGGGAACAGACCCTGAACCAGCTTTTGGTGGAAATGGATGGCTTTGAGCAGAACGAAGGCGTCATTGTCATTGCCGCTACCAACCGTCCCGACGTTTTGGACAGTGCGCTTCTGCGTCCCGGTCGCTTTGACCGACAGATTGTCATTCACCTGCCCGATGTCAAGGCCCGCGAGGAGATTCTTCGGATTCATGCCCGCAAGAAGCCCATGGGCGATGACGTGAACTTTGAGGATGTGGCAAAGGCAACCTCCGGCTTTGCCCCCGCGGAATTGGAAAACGTGCTCAACGAAGCCGCCCTGCTTTCCGCCCGCAACAACCGCAAGACCATCACCATGGAGGAAATCACCGATGCCATCATGAAGGTGGAGCTGGGTGTGGAAAAGAAGTCCCGTTTGATCACCGACAAGGAAAAGAAATTGACCGCCTATCACGAAGCGGGTCACGCCATTGTCACTGTGGTGGCCGACGGCAATAGCAAGGTCAACGAAATTTCCATCATTCCCCGCGGTATGGCGGGAGGCTATACCTCCTATCTGCCCGTGGAAAACAAGAGCTATCTTTCCAAGAAGGAAATGTTGGATCGCATTATCCATTGCATGGGCGGCCGTGCGGCGGAAGAACTCTGCCTGGATGATATTTCCACCGGTGCTTCCGGGGATATCCAGCAGGCCACCGAAATCGCCCGTCAGATGGTCATGCGTTACGGTATGTCCGAAAAGCTCGGTCCCATCCTTTTCGGTACGGGACGGGAAGAGGTCTTCCTCGGCCGTGACTTCACCGCCGAATCCAAGACCTATTCCGAAAAGGTTGCCGCTACCATCGACGAAGAAATTAAGAGCATCATCGACGGTCAGTATTCCCGCGCCAAGGAAATCCTCATCGAGAAGATGCCTCAGCTTCATGCCGTTGCGCAGCAGTTGATTCTCCGCGAAAAGATCACGGGAGATCAGTTCCGTGCCCTTTTGGACGGAACGCTTCCCGAGGATATCTTCCCTCAGAGTGAATCCGCTGCGGAAGGTGCTCCTGCCGAGGAATCCGAAAATCTGTAATATAAATAAGGAAGGAAAAACGCCATGCAAGAGATTCGTTCCCTCTTTTTGTCCCACGGACTCCGAGTGGCGTCCGCCCCCTTTGAGACGGTGTCTTTGCGCCCCTTGGAGGGTGCAAGGACCGTTTTGATTACGGCGCTTCCTTATTATTTCCCCAACCAAGAGGGGCAGAATTTGGCACGATTTGCGGTTCTGCCCGACTATCACACCTATTTCGGCGGGATCCTGCGGCGCATCTGTGATGAACTGCAGGAGCGTTTCCCCCAACATTTTTTTCAACCCTTTACCGACAATTCTCCCATTGATGAACGCAAGGCGGCCCTGATGAGCGGGCTTGCGGCTCAAGGCAAGAACAATCTCTGTATCACGCGGGACGGGTCCTTCATCTTCCTTGGTGAGGTGATCACCGATCTTGATGTGTCCCTGCCCGAAACGCCACCGAAGATGGATTGCGATTCCTGCGGACGGTGTGTCAATGCCTGCCCCAACGGAGCTTTGACCGAGGACGGATTCGATTATCAGAGGTGTCTTGCCTACATAACTCAGAAAAAAGGAGAACTGACAGCGGAGGAGCAGGCGGCGATCCGTGCCAACCGTCTTGCTTGGGGCTGTGACCGATGCTCCGAGGCTTGTCCCCACAATCAGGGCCTTCCCGTGGCGGCCATTGCCCTTCCCCCCAATGAACTTTTGCCGCGGCTCACTCTTTCCGATCTGGAGGGGCTGAGCGACCGTCAATTCCGTGAAAAATATGCCCTGCGCGCCTTTGCATGGCGGGGAAAAGCCACTATGCTGCGTAATCTGACCATTTTAGAGGAGTGATAATTTATGGCAACCGGAAAGAAAAAGCATAATTCCTCCGGCGGGATTTTGGGCACGATTCTGATTCTTTGCATCGTGACCGTCTGTGCCGTTGCCGTGGGTAAGTCTATGCTGGGTGCCCCGCAGGAGAACCCCGACACCTCCCATGGGGTGCAGGCTTCTCAGACCGATACCGATTCGGATTCCACCTCAGAGTCGGTTTCCACCTCTTCTGCCACCGACTCCGCCTCTGCAGGACAGACGTCCTCCGAGGGAACCACCGATACGGCGACCGAGGAGTCCTCTTCTGCCTCCACCGATACTGAAAGCTCCGACCCCTCCGACAAGTCGGATTTTGTGTCGAGCAATAAAACCGATTCCTTTGACAAGGATGCCTGGTACATGCTTCTTGCCAATCCTGATCATCCCGTCCCCGATGGATACACCTTCGAGCAGGCCACCATTTATTCCGCAGGGCGCAACTGGGTGATGGATGCCCGCTGTGCCGAGGAGATGAAGGCCATGATCGCCGCCGCCAAGGAGGATGGCGTGGAACTGATTCTTTGCTCCACTTACCGTACCATCGAAACACAGACGAAAAACTTTAACAACAAAGTTAAGGAATATATGAATAAGGGCTACTCCGAAGAAGATGCCAAGAAGGTCACCGCCACCATTATCGCCGTTCCCGGCACCTCGGAGCATCATACGGGCATGGCGGCCGATATTGTAACCCCCTCCTATCAGCGCCTCAATGCGGGCTTTGATCAGACCGATGCCTACAAGTGGTTGGAGGCCCATTGCGCCGAATACGGTTATGTTCTGCGCTATCGTAAGGACAAGACCGAGATCACCAAGATCATTTATGAGCCTTGGCATTACCGCTATGTGGGCAAGGAAGCGGCCACCATTATGATGAACGAAAAGCTCAGCTTCGAAGAATTTTTGGAAAAGTACGGAACCTGATTATGCCGAAACCCGAAAAACAGTTTGAACGGGATTTTTACCGCCTCATGGATCCTTATCCCGTCATTGAAACCCCTCGCCTGCGCCTGCGCCGTGTGTTTCGCGCCGACGTGGACGATCTTCTGGAGGCAACCTCCGACCCGCGGGTGTCCAAGTATGAGCCTTGGGGGCCCTACGATCGGGAGGAAACGGTGCAGATGCTGGAAAACATCATCGCCCAACTGGAGAGCGGACTTTGTACCGAATGGGCGGTGGAGCGCAAGGAGGATGCCAAGGTATTGGGCCTTGTTCATCTGAATAAAGTGGACTTCTTTCACCGTTCCGCCGAGATCGGCTATTGGCTTTCCCGCAAATGCTGGGGAAGGGGGTACGCCACCGAGGGCGTTCGCGCCCTGACCGAATATGCCATCAAGACTCTGCGGATGGACGAGATTATTGCCGTTTGCCATCCCGAAAATGCCGCATCCCTGCGGGTTTTGGAAAAGATCGGCATGAAGCATCAGAAGGATTTGCCTCGATACATATCCCTGCGGGGAAAGACGGCGGATTGTCTGCAATATCACATCACCCGTTGGGATTTTATGTGATCCATTCCCATAAAAATCCCTCATTTACGTCAAATCAACGCCAAGAAAATACGCTATAATAGTAGTACAGAAGGATCGAGAACTACACCTTCTTACGTGAAGGATCGCCCCATTGTCCCTGTTCTCCGAGACAGTGCGGCGGTCGCTTCCGACGAGTACGATCAATTTTCTCAAAGGAGAATTTCCATATGGAAGAATATATTTTTTCCCCCGACAGTTCCTTGATGGAACAAACGCCCGCAAATCCCCCTGTTCCGGAGCCGCAAGCGGTTGCCACCGTTGTTCCCGTGGCGCCTGTGATTGCGTCCGAGCCTGAGCAGACGGCACCTGCCCCTGTGGCAAAGCCTCCCCACAACGGCATGTGGATGACCCTTGCCATTATGGGGGTCTGTATTTCTCTTTTGCTGGGTGTTTTTGCTATTTGGGCTTCCCGCAATGGGGCGGATGCCTTTAATCTCCCCGGTGCGGACATTCCTCAGAGTGTGACTCCTTCTTACAATTACCGTACCGAGGTTTCAGAGGATGATATTCTGACCAACCAGGAGATTATCAAGAAGATGACCCCCTCCGTGGTGACGGTCAGCGTCCAAATTTCTGCCCAGGGGCAGGTAGGCACGGGCTTCGGTACCGGTGTGATCTACACCGACAACGGATATATCCTCACCAATGCCCATGTGGTGGAAAATGCCACGGCGGTTTCGGTGACCGACCACGAAGGAAAGACCTATTCCGCGAAGATTATCGGTGCGGATTCCGACACCGACACTGCGGTGATTAAAATTGATGCAACGGATCTGATTCCCGCGGAGTTCGGGCAATCTTCCAAAACGGTTCCCGGGGACAAGGTGATCGCCATCGGTACGCCCTATGCGGAAAATCTTGCTTATACCGCCACCGAGGGTATGGTTTCCGCCCTGCGGGACGGCATGAATTTCCCCGAATTGGGATATACGCTGGATCTGATTCAGCATGACGCTGCCATCAATTCGGGCAACTCCGGCGGTCCCTTGGTGAATGTGTACGGTCAGGTCATCGGCATCAACACCATCAAAATTTCGGGCACCTATGAGAATCTGGGCTTTGCGCTTCAGATCGACGAGGTTCTTCCCATTGCAGAGGAACTGATGAAGCACGGCAAGGTGATTCGTCCCGGAATCGGCATCACCGGCTCTACCTATGATTCCGACGGCATCAAGGGAACCTACATCCACTCGGTTGTGGAGAACGGTCCCGCCGCCAAGGCAGGTTTGCGCACCGGCGATATTATCGTCAAGGCAGGAGACAAGGAGATCTCTTCCATCTACGAGTTGAAGGAAATGATCAATTCCTGCAAGATCGGCGATACCATTTCCATCACCTATATGCGGGGCGATACGGTCCACACCACCGAAATGGTTTTGGAAGAACTGCAGGCAGAATAAAAGATTCTTATAATTAGTACCCCACCGCAAGTTATTGCGGTGGGGTACTGCTTTTGGGAAAGAACCAAAGAAAATAATTACGCCGCAGGCAGTTGCTGCGGTCTTAATCCCGCTCATTTCTCCTGCGCCAAAGATTCTTTACAGCACTTCCCTCAGTCTTTCGAGGTCCTTCAGAGGCGTTGTTTCAAGACCATTGTGGCAAGGGCGGCGGTGCCGTAGGGTAGGCATTCTTCGTCGAAGATCACCTTTGGATGATGGAGGGGATAGGGAGAATCTCCTGCGGAAATGGCAAGCATAAGAGAGGGCACGGTGCGGCTGATGAAGGCAAAATCCTCCGATCCTGCGGTTCCCGAAGGTGGAGTGACTTCAAAGAAACGATCTTGTAATATCTCCGAAAGAAGGTCTTTTGCCTGATCTCGCAAGGCTTTATCGTTGATCAGGGAGGGGCATCCCGTGGGGAAGGTTGCTGAGGCCGTGACTCGATAAGCGGTTGAGATCCCGGCGCAGATTTCAACAACCCGCTCCTTTAATCTGCGGCGGAATTCCTCGTCATAGCACCGCAAACTTCCCTTCAAAAGGGCGCTGTCGGGGATGACGTTGTGGCTGTCTCCCCCTTGCAGGCATCCTACGGTCAGGGCGGCACGGGCAGAGCGGGGGAATTCCCGTGCAGGAATGTGTTCCAAACTTAACACGATCTGTGCTGCCGCCACTAAGGGGTCTCTTCCCGATGCGGGATCTGCCCCGTGGCATCCCTTTCCCTGCACCGTGATCTCAAAAAAGTCCGCCGATGGGGCGGTGACGCCTTCGGGGGGCAGGATTACTGTTCCCGTTTTTAGTTCGGATCCCACGGTGACATGGAGGGTGTAGGCTTCGGTAATGTTGTCGCAAACGCCGTGGGCGATTCCGTCCTGTGCCCCCATCAGAAGCTCTTCCGCAGGTTGAAACAACAGACGCACGGGACGTGTCAGCCTTTCCTCGTGACGTTTCAGCAGCATGGCTGCCCCCAGCACCGCCGTCATGTGCATATCGTGGCCGCAGGCGTGCATGTTTCCGTTTTTTGCGGCGAAGGGCAGGTCTGTTTCTTCCCGTATCGGGAGCCCGTCGCAATCGGCCCGCAGCAGAATTCCCGCCCCTTCCCTCGGGCCGATGTGTGCCACTAAGCAACCTCCTGCGGTGGCGTGGGAAATGGAAGATTCTTTCAGAGCGTCGGAGAGAATCTCCATTGTCTTGGGCAAATCAAAGCCGATTTCGGGGCATGCGTGTAACTTTCGGCGCAGTTCGGTCAACCGTTCCCCCAAGGCCAAGGCCTCTTTAATCAAAGACATAAAAACTCCTTTTCTTTTTAGTATGCCCCAACGGTTGTGCAACATATACAAAGGTCTTTTTTCATATTTGTTTATGTTTACTAATTGACAACTTTGATTGCGGTATGATATAATGATATTAGAAAATAATGGAAGGAGAGATTGCAATGAAACTGAATTGTTACGGCATTGCCGTGCGGTTATCGCTGTTGAAATTCTTTCTTTGGAAGGACAGTATGGAAGCAAGCAGATGACGCACGGAGGACAAAGGGGGCTTTCGTGCGTTTTTTTGGTATTATCGGAAGGAAAGGAGAATTTCCATGAAAAAATATAAAATCCTGTCCCTGCTTCTTGCCTTGATCTTTTCGGTAAGCATCCTTGTAGCCTGCGATCCGCAAGAAGCGGCAAATACGGATTTCGGAGCAGATCCGGTTGGGGGAATCGTGGGAACCTACCATAATGTAACCTTCAAGCCTGCTTCTACGGAACAGGAGCATTTATGCGCTCCTTTTGTGCATGACGAAGCACCCGAAGCAGAAATTTTAAACATCAATTGGAATATAGACAATATCATCAATGAAGAGGACGGCCTTTTGCGCGTCCATCAGTATGGGAGGAAGTTCCCCTATCAATTTGTACCGCTGCTTCTTGAGAATAGTCAGCTTCTGCCCTTTTCTGCCTCCACACCCGAAGAAGCACGAAAAAAGGCATTGGCCCATTATATCATCGTAAAGGAATGCGTTTTACTGTTTGAAACCGAATACTACTACGGTTTTTATGTTTGCGAAAGTGGCGGCTATGCATTTCCGGCAATGTGCTTTAAAAGCGATGTGCTTGCATTTGACGCAGATGGAAAATATTCCATGGTGACCGATGATTCCGGAGTTGTAAGACGGGTGATGGATTTTATATACTACTCAAGATATTACAATCTCGGTGGTTGTCAGGTTGTGCAGACAGAGCTTCTGCAAAATGAAAAGTCCTTTACCTATACTTCCTATTACATTGAAACAGTCTACGGTGATTGGGGCGTCCCGAACGTTGTTTCGTTTTATAAGCAAGTTACCGAAATTCCGAAGGATGGAACCTCCTTTGCTCTCGGAGAGGAGGTTTGCTTGAAAACCGTTCAATACGGCGGGGATGATGCTCCTGTTATTATCAAATAGACGCCAAATCGGAATAATAATCGCATGTGAACGAAATTGAGCCGTCCCTATGAGGGGCGGCTCGTTCGTTTTCTGTTATTCAAACAACACGCCTGCGTTTTTCAGGGTGCTTTGGAGGGTTTCGATGTTCAGGGTGTGGGAGTTGGTTTCGGTCTTCACGCAGAGGGCCGCCGCGGTGCCTGCCGCTTCTCCCGACAGGGCCGCCACGGGAATCACGCGGGTGATTTCCCAGCCGTCACCTTTTGCGCTGATGATGCGTCCCGCCGCAAAGAGATTGGGGAAGCTTTTGTTGTAAAGGGTGGTGTAGGGCAGTTGGAAATGCTTCCCGACCTTGCGGAAGTCTCCCATGGAGCCTACGGCGTTGTCGAACTTGACCTCGTTTTCACTGCCGTCAAATTCGTATTCCCCGATGATTCTGCGGATTTTGCGATAATTGGGCATGCCGGGAAGGGTCATGATATCCCGCTCTTCTTTGCCCGTTTTGCGGAGTCGTTCCAAGGCTAATTTCCCGCCCTTGACCACAAATTCGGTCACGTCATCCGCTGTTTCGCATCGCAGCATTTTCATGCCCTCGGGTTGCCCCTTTCCTGTCAGAGTGCTTCCTGCCATGTGCCACTTGCGGGCCTTGCAGAAATCGCCCTCCAGCGCATGGGCGGCTCCTTCCTTCGTCAGCTGATGGGTTACATAGGTCAAATAGTTTTCGCCCAATTCCGTGGGGACCCCTGCCCGATGGCAGACCGTCGCATCCCCCGTGGCATCCACGATGAATTTTGCGGGGAAATATTCCCGTCCGCCCACCGTTTCCACCAGAAGCCCTTTGCAGATTCCCTCTTCCATGTCGGGGTAGGTAGCAAGGGTGTCCAGCCGTAGTTGTACCCCGTTTTCTTCCAGATATTCGGTCAGAAGCAGTGGGAACACCGTGGGGGAAAAGTGGGTGGCATAACGGTGCTGATTCTTTGGAAAATGACCGTTTCCGCCCCATTCCGTGGGGAGATCCTCAAAGGAATCTTTGATCGAAAGATGGATCAGTTCCTCGGGAATGCCCGAAATCATCTGCTTCCCTTCGCCGTCGCAGAGGGGCTCATACCAAGAGATCAAGCCCAGGGTGGCAAGGCCGCCCAGGATCACGGATTTTTCCATCAGAAGCGTTTTTGCCCCGTTTCGGGCCGACGCCACGGCTGCAGCGATCCCCGCAACGCCGCCGCCAACCACGATCACATCATAGGCTTGCATCATTTTCGGTTCAGGACAGTTCATACTTCTTCCTCCAATCGGTTGCAAAGGGTTTCAAAGACAACGTCCACCGCCGCGCGGCGCACTTCCTGTCGCCCGAGGGGGCCGAAGTGTTTGGTTATGGTGAAGGTTGTTCCGTTGATGCAAAAGCCGAAGCAGACGGTTCCCACCGGCTTTTCGGGGGTTCCGCCCCCCGGGCCTGCAATGCCCGAAATTCCCACGCCCACCTGCGCTTTGTTTGCGCGGCAGACCCCTTCCGCCATTTCAAAGGCGGTCTCTTCGCTGACGGCGCCGTGGGCGGCAAGGGTTTCTTCTCGGACGCCCAAAAGTCCTGCCTTCGCCTCATTGGCGTAGGTGACGAAGGATGCGTTGAGTACCTTCGATGCGTCAGGCACGTCCACCAGACGGGCGCAGGCCATACCTCCCGTGCAGGATTCGGCAAAGGAAATCGTCCATCCCCGTCGGATCAGCGCTTGTACGGTTCGGGTTGCGGTGTTGTTCATAATAAGCTCCTTTTTGCGGCATATGCTATGGCTTTATTATAAAATATTGTGGGGTATTTGTCAACCTCTGTTTCGAATTGTTCGGAAATTTCCGCATTCGGTGTCTTGTTTCGTCCGTTCCCCCTTGACAAATGGGAAAAAAAAGGCTATAATAAGAGGAAATCAAACAGTGAGGATCGCTTATGAAGATTGTCGGAGAGTTTAAAAAGTTTATCAACCGAGGCAATATTGTGGATATGGCCGTTGGTGTTATTGTAGGTAGCTCTTTTACCGCCGTGGTCAACGGGCTGAGCAATTTCGTGCTCAAGCCTCTGATCAATGCCCTTTTATATTTTCTTCTGGACGGGGATTCCATCGAGGCGGTGCACACCATTATCGTGCCTGCCTATAAGTTGGATGATACGGGGGTGGAGGTTCTGGACCTTGCTTCCTCCATCTACATCGATTGGGGTTCCTTTATTCATGCGATCATCAACTTTTTTCTGGTTGCCATTGTGCTGTTTCTCATCGTCAAGGTGATCAACATGGTGCGGGATTCCCAGAAAAAGGTTTTTGATGATTTTATCGACGATTTCCCCACCCGAGCGGAGCGCCGTGAGATGAAGAAGCTGAAGTTGAATTATCGGGATCAGGAAATCCTTTCCAACTACCGCAGGGAAAAGGCGGCGGCGGAAAAGGCTAAGGCGGAGGAGAAGGCCCGAAAGGATCGGCTGGAGCATCCCACAACGGAGGATTTGCTGAAGGATATTTTAGAGGAAATCAAATCGCAAAAGCAGTGAATCAAAGAAATTTTTTTATGCCGACAAGCTGAGGGACGCCGCAAAATTGCGGCGTCCCTTTGTTTTGAATTCTGTTTATGAATTCTGTTTATTTCTTGGAACCGGCTTTGTTCAGCAGGGAGACCGTCAGAATAATGACGCCTGTGACAAAGAAGATTCCCACCATGCCGTAGCCCATGTAGGGCAGGGCTTTCATAACGCCGTCCAGGCCGGGGAATCCGGTAGATTCGGTGACGGTGTTCACAACATCGGTTGCAACGGTAGTCAAAAAGTTCATAACAATCCTCCTTTAACCTGCCATGAAGGACAGAATCAGACCGCCGGCGATGACCGAGGCCACCTGACCGGAAACATTGACGCCGATGGCGTGCATCAAAAGGAAGTTCTGATCGTCTTCCGCAAGACCCATTTTGTTGACCACACGGCCTGCCATGGGGAAGGCAGAAATGCCTGCGGCACCGATCATGGGATTGATCTTTTTCTTCAGGAACAGGTTCATAAGCTTTGCGATCATAACGCCGCCGAAGGTGTCAAAGACAAAGGCGAACAGACCGAGACCCATGATCAGCAGGGTTTCCCACTGAAGGAATTCGGAGGCACGCATCTGGAATGCGATGGTGATGCCGAGGAAGATGGTGACCAGATTTGCCAGCACCTTCTGGGCGGTTTCGGACAGAGAGTCCAAAACGCCGCATTCCCGAATCAGGTTACCGAACATCAAAAAGCCGATAAGGGACACAGCGTCGGGCGCTACAAAGCCCACCAGAATGGTAACGATAATGGGGAAGAGAATACGGGTGGTCTTGGAAACGGGCTTGCCGTTGTCCTCCATACGGATCAAGCGTTCCTTTTTGGTGGTGCAGGCCTTGATCACGACAGGCTGAATCAGAGGCACCAGCGCCATGTAGGAGTATGCCGCAACCATGATGGGAGCGATATACTTGGAATTCAGGGTCTGCGCCACGAAGATGGCGGTGGGACCGTCTGCCGCACCAATGATGGCGATGGAGGCGGCATCGTTAAGATCGAAGAAGTAAGCGGAGAGGCACAGGGTAAAGAAAATACCGAACTGGGCCGCGGCGCCGAAGATCATATATTTGGGGTTTCTGAGCAGGGGACCGAAGTCGATCATTGCTCCGATGCCGATAAACAGAATCAGCGGCATCAATTCACCGTTGTCAATTCCAATGCTGAAGAGGCGTTCCAAGGTGTGGAATGCGCCGTTTTGCGCTACGGTTTCGCCTCCAACCTCCGCAATACCGGGCAGGTTGACGAGGATTGCACCGAAGCCCATGGGCAACAGCAGGGTGGGTTCCATATCCTTTTTGATTGCCAGATAGATCAGAATGCCGCCGATGATCCACATCGCCATTTGCTTGAGGATCAGGGTTGGATCCGCTTCCATCTGCTCGATGATCGGCTTGAACAACGCTTCAATCAGTTGCACTTGCGTTTCCTTCTTTCTTTTCTTGTGCCCCGCTTTTCGGTAGGGCCACATCCTTCCATTATACTTAAAGTATACCACATTTTCACGAAAGATGCAAGGCTTTTCACACGAATGTTAAAAAAAGATTTCGGGCCTTTTCGTTGTGCGGCATAATAGGAGCGCACCCCGCGGGGTGCGCTCTCTTGTGCTTAAAAATCAATACCAAAACGCTTGAAGGTTTCTTGGAATCCGACGGGGTTGTATCCCATGTTCGCGATGGAAAAGCCGTCTTTGGAATAGGTTCCGTAGCAGGGTTGGGATTGTATAGAACTCGAAGGATTTAGCTCCTTGCTCAGATATTCCTGCATGGGTTCTTTTGTGTAGTAATAATCACTCCATGATATAATGCGGAAATCGGTGACCGTTCCTTTCAGACTCGTTTGTTCCGCTAACTCCGAATGGTTTTTGTAGTCTACCTTCAATTCCAGCAGAAAGGGAAGCCCCTCCTTGTTTTCTTTTGAGGCATTCCATATGGCGTCGTCCTCTTGGCTGTAAAGCAAAATCAACTTTCCTTCCTCGGGATGGAAGGCAAAGGCGATCTCCTCTTCCTCGGGATCCAAAGTGATCTCCACTTCATTCAAAAGCCCTTCCGGAAGCAATTTTAAATACTCTACGTCGGGACGACCTCCGACCGGACGATCTTCCCCGAAGGTTGGAGGAACATACTCTTTTTTGGATGACAGAGCATTTTCTTCTGCAAGCACCGAAAGGTCTTCCATCGTCAGAGTGTTGTCTATACCTCTCAAAAAGAGTGTTCCAGCAACAATGAGGACAAAAATCGGAATCAGTAAGAGAAACGCTCGTTTCTGATAGACCTTCATATGAACACCTCCGAATACCTACTTTAGATATGTTGTGAAACAGAAATAAAAAAGCACACAGCCGATTTTTCGACCGTGCGCTTAAAAACTTGCCTCTATACAATCCTTCCATAAGGAGAATTTCAATAGGGTTAGCCGCACGGATGGTAGTTTGATCGAAAAAAGCAGCTTCATAATGAGATTCCTCCTTTCTATTATATTCATTATATCATGTTTTTAGTTTTCTGTCAATAATCAAGACAAGTGCATTTTGTAAAAAAAATATGAAAACAAAAGAGCGCACCCCTGAGGGGTGCGCTCCGAGTGCTGTTCAGTTTTTCAATACAATCGCGGACATGGGGGGAAGGGTGGTTTTGTCGGTCAGGCGTTTGCCGGTGATCAGGTCGGTGCGGGGGTGTCCCAAATCCACGTTCCGTTCCTCCCGTGAGGCGTTGACCGCCACGGTGAGATCGGGATGAATTCCGTCTCTGCGGCGGAAAATGACCAGTCCCTGCCGTGCAGAGAGGATTTCGGTGGTTCCTTCCTTCAGCACGGGATAATTCTTTCGCAGATGCCCCAAGGTGCGGATGTGCTTTTGCAGATCCTTGTTTTCCTTGCCCCAGGGATAAAACCGGCGGTTCAGCGGATCGTGGCCGCCCCACATGCCTGCCTCGTCGCCGTAGTAGACCGAAGGAATTCCGGGCAGGGTGAACATGAGAATGTCCGCCACCTTCAGCCGTGCCATGGCTTCGGCTTTTTGCTCTTCGGTGAAGGTCATGGCCACCTGAGCGGCGGGTTCTTTTGGCAGCTCCACCCCCGTCAAAGTGGTCAGGACCCGAGGGGTATCGTGGGTGCCGATGAGGTTCATGGCGCAATTCAGGGCGCAGGGGGGATAGTTCTCGGTCAAGCCCCGAATCCGTTCGGCGAATTCGTCGCTGTCTCCCGTGAGGACAAAGGCTAAAATGGCATCCTTCAGCACATAATTCATCACGCTGTCCAGTTGGTCGCCCAGCAGATAGCGGCGGCGCTTGCCGTAGGATTCTTTGTTGGAGGCGTCTTCCCAAACCTCTCCAATAAACAGAGCGTCGGGCTTTTCCTCTTTAATAGCCTTGTGGGCCGCATCCAAAAAGCCGTCGGGCAATTCGTCTGCCACGTCAAAGCGCCATCCGTCGGCGCCCGCCCGCAGCCAGCGGCGTAGGATTCCGTTTTTCCCTGTAATGTATTCCAAATAATCGGGGTTTTCCTCATCCACCTCGGGATGAAGCTTGATTCCCCACCAGGATTCGTAGTCATCGGGCCATTTTTTGAACTTAAACCAGGGATAGTAGGGGGATTCTTTGGATTGATATGCCCCCACGTTGGGATAATCGCCGTAACGGTTGAAATAGATACTGTTGTCCCCCGTGTGGCTGAAGACCCCGTCCAGCATGATTTTGATGCCGCGGGCGTGGGCTTGGGTGCAGAGGGCGCGGAAATCCTCCTCCGTACCCAGAAAGGGGTCGATCTTTTCGTAATTTCCCGTATCGTAACGGTGATTTGTGTAGGCCTCAAAGATGGGATTCAGATAGAGGATGGTGACGCCGAGATCCTTGAGATAATCCAGTTTTTTCTCGATCCCCTTCAGGTTTCCTCCGAAAAAGTCCGTGGTATCCAGATCTCCGTTGGGGGCTCGCTTCCATGTGGGAAGCTCTTCGGGGGTGCGGAAGGTGGCATATTCCTTGCCTGCGGGGCGTACCCGTTCCCCTTCCCGATAAAAACGGTCGGGGAAGATCTGATAAAACATGCCCCCTGCCCATCCCTTGGGCGCTTTCAGCGTGGGATCGTAGGACGTGATCTGCCATGCGGAGGGGTTTTCCCGTCCGCAGACGGGGCGGTTGCGGAGATCTCTTCCGTAAATTTTCACCCCTTTGGGCGTTTTGATGCGGAAGGTGTACCAATAAACTCCCGCCTCGGTGGGCGTGACGGTGGCGGTCCACCGCTGATACTGACGGATATTTTCGGTGAATACCAGCTCGGTTTCTTTGGCGGGTGTTCCGTCCTTTGCGAACCATACCGTCACCGAAAGGGGACACTCCCCCTTGGGAATCAGCAAAGAAAGACCGATCGCCGTACCTGCAGGTACGGCTCCGGTGGGGGATCTGTAAAAAGGGTCACGGGAATCAAAGAGGATTTCCGTTTGGTTGTCATGAATGGGGGGGATCACAGCGTTGTCTCCAAAGGCTTCATATTCCAAATGCCCTCCGCATAGTCCTTGATACTGCGGTCGGAGGAGAAGAAGCCCGCTTTTGCGATGTTGACAAGGGATTTTTTGTTCCAGCCCACGGGATTGGCGGCGTATTCCTTGCCGATCACGCTCTGAACCTGACGGTAGGATTCGAAGTCGGCCAGATTCATATAGGGATCGGAGAAGCGGCTGTCCGCCACCAGACTGTCGGCCAGATCGGCGAAGGATTCCCCTGCGATATAGCCCCGCATGGTGTCAATGATGCGGCGAATACGGGGATTGGAGTTGTAATAATCTGCAGGACGGTAGCCGCGACGGTAGAGGTCGGTAACTTCCTCGGTGCGAAGGCCGAACAGGAAGATGTTCTTGTCTCCGACTTCACGGTGAATTTCCACATTGGCGCCGTCCAGGGTGCCCACGGTCAATGCGCCGTTGATCATCAGCTTCATGTTGCCCGTACCGCTGGCTTCTGTGCCTGCTTGAGAAATCTGCTCGGAGATGTCGGCGGCGGGCATCAGGTATTCCGCCATGGTGACACGGTAGTTTTCGGCGAAGATGACCCGCAGCTTTTTGTTCACCTCGGGATCGTTGTTGATCATCTTGGCGAGGCAGGAGATGAACATGATGATCCGCTTTGCCATATAGTAGCCCGACGCGGCCTTAGCGGCAAAGAGGAAGGTACGGGGGGTGAATTCCGTATTGGGATTGTCCTTCAGATCCAGGTAGAGGGAGAGGATGTGAAGGGCGTTGAGGAGCTGACGCTTATATTCATGCAGACGCTTAACCTGAACGTCCAACATGATGTCGGGATCGGGCAGAATTTCACAGCCCTCCCGCTTCAGGAAGCGGGCAAAGCGCTCTTTGTTGTCCTTTTTGATGGCGCGAAGGCGTTCCAACACGGCGGCATCGTCCTTGAACTTGAGGAAATCCTCCATTTTGGAGGCATCGTTGATGAATCCGTCTCCGATGCATTCCTTCAGAAGGTCGGTCAGTCCCGGGTTGGACTGGCAGAGCCAGCGGCGGTGATCGATGCCGTTGGTCACGTTGGTGAACTTGTTGGGATAGATGTCGTTGAAATCCTTGAAGACCCGATCCTTCAGAATCTGACTGTGGAGGGCGGACACCCCGTTGACCTTGTCGGAGCCGATGACCGAAAGATTTGCCATGCGCACGGAGTTGTTGGCAAGGATGGCCATGCGGGAGATTTTGTCCCAGTCTCCGTTGGTTCTTTGGAACATTTCGTCGCAGAAGCGGCGGTTGATCTCATGGACGATGGAGTAGATGCGGGGCAGGATGGATCGGAAGGTTGCTTCGTTCCAGGTTTCCAGGGCCTCGGACATGACGGTGTGGTTGGTGTAGTTGATGGTGCGGCAGACGATGTCCCAGGACTCATCCCGGCCGTAGCCGCATTCGTCGACGAAGATGCGCATCAGCTCGGGAATACAGAGGGAGGGGTGGGTGTCGTTGATGTGAATGACTGCCTTTTCGGGGAGCGTCTTCAGGTCGCCGTATTTTGCCAAGTGGGATTTGATGATGTTCTGAAGGGCGGCGGAGACCAGGAAATACTGCTGACGTAGACGCAGAGACTTGCCCTGCAGGTGATTGTCGGGGGGGTAAAGGATCTTGGAGATCATTTCGGCGTTGGTGTTTTCCTCTGCGGCACGGATATAATCCCCCTGAGAGAAGAGGTTCATGTCCACGGGATTTTTGGCTGTTGCCTTCCACAGACGCAGACGGCTGACCCCTTCCGTGTCATAGCCGGGGATCATCAGATCATAGGGCGTGGCGCGAATGATGTCGGCGCCGTAGTGACGGATCACAAGACGTCCGTTTTCCCAGGATTCTTCGATGTGGCCGCCCAGAGGGACGTCTACCGCTTCGTCGAGACGGGGGGAGAGCCAAACCTCACCCATAGGCAGCCAGTTGTCCGACAGTTCGGTTTGCCAACCGTCCACGATCTTCTGCTTGAACATGCCCAGCTCATAACAAATACTGTGACCCGTGGCAAGGTAGTTGCGGGATGCCATGGATTCCATGAAGCATGCCGCCAGACGCCCCAGACCGCCGTTGCCTAAGCCCGCGTCGGGCTCAAGACGATAGAGATCCTGAGGCTTGAGCTTATAAGATTTCAGGGCTTCGGCAAAGACCTCTTCGCCGAAGAGAGAGAATACGCAGTTTTTCAGGCTTCTGCCCAAAAGGAATTCCATGCACATGTAATATACATGTTTTCCGTCTTTTTCCTCGACCTCCTTTTCGAAGGACAGGCGCTTGCGGACGGCTTCGTCCCGCGCCACGGTGATGGCACACTTGTAAATCTGCTCAATGTCCGCCTCCTTGGGGTCTGTGCCATAGTAGCGCAGGAGGTTGTCATTGATACGCCGCTTCAATTCCTTAGCGGTGAGGGTGGGGTTATTCATGAGGGAATACCTGCTTTCTGAGAATCTTTATATACAGGGAAAACATTTTCCTATCAAAGGAATGCCCTAATATGCTTAATCATCCGGATCGGTCGATCCTTTGTGTCAATAAGGTGATCCGCCGCGGGAGACACGCCTGCGGCGGATCCGTAGAATGAAGGTTCTTTTAACCGAGGAGTTCGTTGTACATTTCCATGTACTGTTTTGCGGAGGCGTCCCAGGAGAAGTCGCACTTGAGGGTGCGGAGCAACAGCGTTCTCCATGCCTTTTTATCCTTGTACAGGGTAACGGCGCGTTCGATGGCTGCCAGCATTTCATGGGCGTTGTAGTTGTCGAAGGTAAAGCCGTTGCCACCCAGGGAGGCATCGAAGACAGAGTCCTTCAATCCGCCCGTGCGACGAACGATGGGGGCGGCGCCGTAGCGGCAGGCTACCATTTGCACCAGTCCGCAGGGCTCACTTTGGGAGGGCATGAGGATGATATCCGCCGATCCGTAGATGCGGGAGGCCAGCTTGCTGTTGAAGTCAATGGTTACCGACATCTTATCGGGATATTGCTCGCGGATGTTGGTCAGGGCCGTTTCGTATTCCGCATCGCCTGTGCCGAGAATGACAAACTGCAGGGGCAGGTGGAGAATGTCGTGAATGACTCTGAGCACCAGATCCAATCCCTTGTGGGAGACCAATCGGGAGATAATGCCGATCATGGGAATGTCCTTGTTTTCGGGCAGCCCCAGATCCTTTTGCAGATCCAGCTTGTTTTTGACCTTTTGGGCGGGTGTGCGGGTGGAGAAGGGATGGGCCAGCGCCTTGTCGGTCATGGGGTTGTAACGGACCGTGTCGATGCCGTTGAGAATCCCCGTCAGCTTGCTCTTGTTGCGGGAAAGGATTCCTTCCAGTCCGTGGGCGTAATAGGCATACAGAATCTCCTCCGCATAGGTGGGGGAGACGGTGGAGACCTTGTCCGCCGTTTCGATGGCACCCTTCATCAGGTTCAGCCCGCCGTTGTATTCGGCAAGATAAGCGCCTTGGGTGGGAATGTTGAACAGATCGTTGTGGCGATCCATATCAAAATTGCCCTGATACTGAATATTATGGATGGTAAATACTGTTTTGATACCCTTGTATTCGGGCAGCATGGCGTATTTTGTGCGATAGAGCAGGGGAACGAGGGCGGTGTGCCAGTCATGGGCATGGAGAATGTCGGGATAAAAGCCGATGTGGGGCAAAATTTCCAGACAGGCGGTGGAGAAGAAGGCGAAGCGCTCGCCGTCGTCATAGTCTCCGTAGAGGCGACTGCCTCTCTTGAAGTAGTATTCATTGTCGATAAAATACCAGGTGACGCCCTCCGCTTCCAGTCGGTAAATGCCGCAATACTGATTTCTCCAGCCCACGGGGACGGTGATGCTCTTCAGAAACACCATGTCCTTGCGCAGGTCTTCGGAGACCTTCCCGTAGAGGGGAAGCACCACGCGGATATCGTTTTCCTTTATTTTTGCAAGGGTCTTGGGCAACGCACCGATTACGTCGCCCAATCCGCCGGAAACGGCGAAGGGGAAGGCTTCGGAGGCGGTGAATAAGATCTTTGCCATAGTTCAATTTCCTTTCCGAGGGGGATTAGACCCGACTTCCTTTTTCGATTACGATGGGGTAGGTGGGCGCGCCGGAAATGTTGCGGTCCGGAGCGATATAGGCGTTTTTGTCAATGATGGCACAGTCTACCTTTGCGCCTTCCGATACGGCGACCCCTTGCATCAGTAAGGAATTGCGTACCACGGCACCCTTTGCCACATAGACGCCACGACCGAGGATAGAATTTTCCACCGTGCCTTCGATGCGGCATCCGTTGGCCACCAGCGAGCCCGTAACCTTTGCATCCTGTGCGTAATGGGCGGGGGCTTCGTCATGGACACGGGTGTAGATGGGTCTCTGACGGGGGAAAAGTTCGGCTCGGATATCGGAATTCAGCAGGTCCATCCCGGCTTCATAGTATCCGGGGACCGAACGAATCTGTGCTGCATAGCCTTCAAACTCGTAGCCGAGGATGCGCCAATCGTCGCACTTGCGGCCCAGAACATCCCGTTCAAAGCTACGGGAGCCCTCTGCCTGTGCGTCGTCCAGAATCCGCACCAGCAGATCCTTTTTCAGAACCCAAATACCTAAAGAGTTGTGGCAGTTGCCTTCTGTGGTGCGGGGGTCAATGCGCACGGCGCGGATGCGACCCTTTTCGTCTACGTCATACAAAACCCGATCACGGGCATTGCGCTCGTGGAGGTCCTTGTTCTGATAGACACAGGTGATATCCGCATCGTTTTCTTCATGGAATGCGAGAACCTTTTCCAGGTCGATATTGAGAATGATATTGCTGTCTGCCAGCACGGCATATTCTTCCCGTGCGCGGACGATATAACTGAGAATGTTCTTCATGGCCTCCAGGCGCCCGTGGTAAAGGCCTGCGCCTGCGGTACTGTAGGGCGGGTAAATGGTAAGACCTCCGAATTTACGGGACAGGTCCCATTCCTTCCCCGAGCCCAGATGGTTGACCAAGGAATGATAGTTGTTGCGGGCGATGACACCCACGGAGGTAATGCCCGAGTTGACCATATTGGAAAGAATAAAGTCGATCAGACGGTAGCGGCCGCCCAGGGGCACGGCACCTAAGGTGCGGTTGCGGGTCAGCTGAGGCAGAGCCTCGTCATGAATGTTTGCGAAAATAATACCGAAAGCATTAGACATTGCGGATACCTTCTTTCCCCGCTTCGGCCCGGTCGATGATCTCCCCGGCGGGAACGGTTTCGTTTTCGTTGACGGTGCTGTTGGGACCGATGACGGTGATGACGGGGGCCTTGCCCTTCTCTGCGGGAGCGCCGACAACGGCTCCCTTCTTGATAATTGCGCCGTCACCGATGATGGCGTTGTATACCTTTGCGCCCGGCTCCACCACCGCATGCTGCATGACTACGGAGGAATATACCTCGGAATCTTCCTTCAGGTCTACCTTGAAGAAAATAACCGAGTCCTCCACTTTTCCGCAGATGTTGCCCCCTTCCGAGACAATAGAGTTGGAGATGGAGGCCTTTGCGCCGGTGTAATGGGGCGGACAGACGGGGTTGCGGGCATAGATCTTCCATTCGGGATTGTCGATCTTCAGCTGATCGGGGTGGAAGATCAGGTCCATGTTTGCTTCCCACAGACTGTCGATGGTTCCCACATCCTTCCAGTAACCGTGGAAGGAATATGCGAACAGCTTTTGGCCTTCGCCCAGCATGGTGGGGATAATGTTCTTGCCGAAGTCATTGTCGGAATTGGGGTCGGCTTCGTCCCGTTCCAGATATTCCTTCAGCTTGCTCCATTTGAAAATGTAGATTCCCATGGAGGCCTGATTGGATTTGGGTTCCTTGGGCTTTTCCTGGAATTCGGTGATGCGGCCGTCCTCATCGGTGGCAAGGATGCCGAAGCGGGAGGCTTCCTCCCAGGGAACATCGATGACCGCCACGGTGGCGTCTGCGTTTGCCCGTTCGTGGGCTTCCAGCATCTTGGAATAGTCCATGGTGTAGATATGGTCACCCGAAAGGATCAGCACATGCTCGGGCTCATATTGTTCAATGAAGGCAAAGTTCTGATAAATGGCGTTGGCGGTGCCCTTGTACCAATGGGCGCCGTTGTTCTGCTGGTAGGGGGGCAGAACATACACGCCGCCGTACAGACGGTCCAGATCCCAGGGCAAACCGGTGCGGATGTAGCGGTTAAGCACCAAAGGCTGATATTGGGTCAACACGCCGACAACGGTAATGTCGGAGTTGATGCAGTTGGACAGGGGGAAGTCGATGATACGGAACTTCGCCCCAAAGGGGACAGCGGGCTTTGCGACGTTTTTCGTCAGGACTTTCAGGCGACTTCCTTGTCCTCCGGCGAGAAGCATCGCAATGCATTTTTTCTTTTGGATCATTACGGGGACCCTCCTCTTTTTGTCGCGGGGCCGGTCGGGCGGTGAGATTCGCCTCTCGGTCGGCACGCCGTTTATTTTTTTGTTTATTGGTTGTTTTTTGATGCGCGGGGACGGGGTGTTGTCCTCGGCTTTTGGGAGACTTTTTTGACCGATGGTTTTTTCGGGGGATCGATGCGGGGCGTCTCTTCCGCGGGGCGGTGCTTCAGCACGATGGTGCCCAGGGGGGGGAGTGTCACCGCCACAGAGAATTCTTTCCCGTGCATGGGAACGGGTTCTGCGGTGAGGCCTCCATTGCGGATTCCGTTGCCTCCGAAGGCGGGATCGTCGGAGGAGAAAATCTCATCGTAATTCCCTGCCTCGGGAAGCCCAAAGCGGTAATTCTCCCAGCGCTGGGGAGCGAAGTTGACGGCAATCACCAATTCCTCTTCCTTGCATTTCCGTTGGAAAACCACCACATTGTTGCGGTTATCGTCGGGGGAGATCCATTGGAATCCCTCGGGGGAGCAATCCTCCTCCCATAGGGCAGGATGGGCAAGGTAGAACAGATTCAGTGCCCGAGTGAATTCCTTCAGCTTGCGGTGAGGCTCGTAGTCCAGCATGAACCATTCCAGCTCGTTTTCGTAGTCCCATTCCCGGAAGGGACCGTATTCCGATCCCATGAACAAAAGCTTTTTGCCCGGGTGGGTGTACATATAACTCAAAAAGGCGCGGAAGCCTGCAAATTTGTTTTCATAGGGACCCGGAATCTTGTCCAAAAGGGACTTTTTGCCGTGAACCACCTCATCGTGGGAAATTGGCAAAACGTAGTTTTCCGAGAAGGCATACATGAAGGAAAAGGTCAGATAATTATGATGATCCTTGCGGAAGAAGGGGTCCAGTTCGATGTAGTCGAGAATGTCGTTCATCCAGCCCATGTTCCACTTGAAATGGAATCCGAGACCGCCCTGATCGGGATTCTTGGTGACCTTCTGCCAGGAGGTGGATTCCTCTGCAATCATGATCGCGTCGGGAACATTATCCTGAACGGCTTGGTTCAGCTTTTGCAGGAAGGCGACAGCTTCCTTGTTTTCCTCTCCGCCTTCGGCGTTGCGCAACTCAAACTCCTTGCCGAAGCTGAGGTAGAGCATGGAGGTGACGGCGTCTACCCGAAGACCGTCCACGTGGTACTCCTTCAGCCAATACAACGCAGATGAAATGAGGAAGGATTGCACCTCGGGACGACCGTAGTCAAAGACCGCAGTACCCCATTGGGGTTGCTCCCTCTTTGCGGGATCTTTATAATCGTACTGAAAATCTCCGTCGAACCGATAGAGCCCGTGGGCATCCTTGGGATAATGGGATGGAACCCAGTCCAAAATGACGCCCAGCCCTTGTCTGTGACACTCGTCCACAAAATACATAAAGTCGTGGGGGGTGCCAAAGCGGGAGGTGGGGGCAAAATATCCGCAACACTGATAGCCCCAGGATTCCTCCAACGGATGCTCTGTGATGGGGAGAAGTTCAATATGGGTATAGCCCATTTCCCGTGCGTAGGGGATCAGTTCCTCCGCCAGCTTTCGATAGGAAAATGGATTGCCGTCGGCATACCGTCGCCAGGAGCCTGCATGGACCTCGTAGATGTTCATGGGGCTGCGGTAGGGATTGGTCTTTTTGCGGAAATCACACCAGTTGCGGTCATGCCATTCGTAGCCGTTGATGTCAAAAATGCGGGATTCGGTCTCCACACCCCATCCCGAATGGAAGGCGAAGGGATCTGCCTTTTCCAGCACCTCTCCCTGCTTGGAGAGAATTCGGTATTTATATTTGTCGTATTTTTTTACGCCGGGGATAAAAACTTCCCAAATACCTCGCTCACACTCCATAGGCGCGGCGGCGGGGTTCCAGTCATTGAAGGAGCCGATCACCGAAATCTGAGCCGCATTGTCTGCCCAGACCCGAAAGCGATAGCCCTTTTGTTTGCCTTTTTCCGCAGGATGGGCTCCGAAGAAGCGATAGCTTTCAAAGTTGGTTCCTTGACGGAACAGATAGATTGGCAGATCGTTCGTTTGCATTCTTCGGCATCCTCCTTTTTTGTGCGATGTGTATAAACATTGGAAAGTTTTCCTTCCTTGCAGTCTTATTATAGCACATTCAAATCGATTTTTCAATAGGTTTTTGGGAAAAGAACTATATAATTTCAATAAAATTCACAAAATGTAAGGCGCCTCTTTGTCATATTGCACAAAAACGAGCCTCCGTTTTTATGTATATTCACCATACCATCGGTGTATGAGTAAAAATATTAAAAAAAACCGACAAAAGAAGAACGTTTTTGTAAGTGTTATTGCAATTCCTCTTGTTTTGTGGTATTATTTAATATACACATATTAGATACGCGCGAGGAAACCTATGGTCTATGATCTTATTGCTCCTTCCGCTTTCGGACTGGAAGCTGTTACTGCACGGGAACTGAACCGTCTCGGCTTTGAGGACACCCGCACCGAGGACGGAAGGGTTTACTTTTCGGGAGATGAAAAGGGTGTGGCGCGGGCGAATCTTTGGCTGCGTACCGCCGCTCGGGTTCAGATCTGCCTTGCCCGCTTTAAGGCGGTCACCTTTGAGGAGCTGTTTCAGGGCGTGAAGGCGATTCCCTGGGGGGATTGGTTACCCGAGGATGCCCGTTTTCCCATGGATGGACGTTCGGTAAAATCCACCCTGTTCAGCATCTCCGATTGTCAGGCCATCGCAAAAAAAGCGGTGGTGGAGAAATTGAAGCAGACCTATCATCGGGACTTTTTTGAGGAAACCGGAGCCCTTTACCGTTTGGAGGTTTCTCTTCTGAAGGACATTGTCACTGTTACGCTGGACACCACGGGGGCGGGGCTTCACAAACGTGGGTACCGCAAGATTGCGGGGGAAGCGCCTCTGAAGGAGACCATGGCGGCAGCGCTGATTGATCTTACCTTCTGGAAGCCCGGACGGATTCTGGTGGATCCCATGTGCGGCACGGGAACCATTCCCATCGAAGCCGCTCTCATTGCCGAAAACCGTGCTCCCGGTCTTACCCGCACCTTTGTGGCCGAGCAATGGCCCGCCTTTGCCTCCGCCTTTGCCGAGGCACGACAGGAGGCCATGGATCTGATTCGTCCTGCCAAGGAGATCACAATTTTCGGCAGGGACATTGACGCCAAGGCTGCCGATGTTTCCGCTTCCTGCGCCCGCCTGGCGGGAGTGGAAGGAGCGGTTCGCTTTGAACGCGCCGACATGCGGAAATTTACCTCCTCCGAATCCTACGGATTCATTCTGACCAACCCTCCCTACGGAGAACGACTGGGGCAGGAGGAAGAGGTGCAAGCCCTTTATCGGGATATGGGCAAGGTGTTCCGCTCTTTGGATACCTGGTCCTATTACATTATAACCGCCCACCCCGAATTTGAACGCCTTTTCGGCAAAAAGGCGGAAAAGCGCCGTAAACTTTTCAATGGCCGCATCCCCTGCCAGTATTATCAGTATCCCGGGCCCAAGCCGCCCCGTCCTCCCAAAGATATGGGAAATCCTGCCGGTTCAAATTAAATATTATTAACTATATAAAGGAGTTTGTGTTATGAAAAGATTTTTTGCACTGTTGTTGTGCCTGGTTTTGACCGTGGGACTTGTGGCCTGCGGCGGAACGGAGGAGACACCCTCCAATACAGAGCCTTCCTCTGTTGACAGTGAATCCTCCGTAGGAACCGATTCTGCGACGCAGACCGATTCCGAGGGCTCGGATTCCTCTTCCACCGACGAAAAGCCTGCGGTGCAACTGTACGATCCCAACATGGAACACAAGGTTATTATGGACGATTCCGGAACCCGTATTCTGATCGCCGACCTGAATCTTTGCGGCGAAGATCCCGAAGACATTGTCATTGAGGATTGTATCATCTGGGAATGGGATTCTGCCGACGCCAAGGGTGCCCAGGTGCAGGGAAAGGATCTGCGCATTGACGAGTCTAATCTGCGCTACTCTTCGTATTGGAAAAAGGACGTTGTGATCTTCAGCGGCTCCGGCGGTTGGGTCGGGATTATTGATTATGAGACTAAAGAGGTTCTCTTTGAGCATAAGCCGGGCTACGGTCCTCACTCCGTTGAGCTTCTTCCCAATGGGGATCTGGTGGTTGCCTGCTCCGGCAACAGCTCTACCTCCGACGGTCGCGTTCTGCACTATCCTCTTTCCGAGGGAAAAACCACCCCCGGCTCCAATGTTCCTTTGAAGTCTGCCCACGGCGTTTGCTGGGATCCCACCAATGAGATTATCTGGGTTCTCGGCGGCGACGAGATCATCGGCTGCACGGTCAAGGACGGCAAGATTACCAAGGTCGGCGGCATGGGTGCATCTTTGAAGGCTATCGGTGAAAGCAGTGGCCATGATATGGTTCCCGTTTACGGTCAGCCCGGGAAGTATTATGTTTCCGGCGGAAGCTGCATTATGCTGTTTGATGCCAACGAAGGAACGATCTCCAAGAGCTTTCAGCGTTCCGCTTCTTATAACGGCAAGAGCGTGAAGGGAATTGCGTGGTTTGCCGACGGCACCATGATTACTACTGCTCACGATCAGGGCGGTACCGGCACCTACCGTTCCTCTCAGCTTCGCTTTATGTATCTCGGATATTCCACGGGGAAGGTAAAGCAGGTTACGGTCAAAAAGATTATGATCCCCCATCGTGAGGGCAGTCAGACCTATAAGATCCATACGCTGAGTAAGGATTATCAGTAATCCATGAGGTAACAAGCGATGAAAAAGATCCTTTTGCTTCTGATGTGCGCATGTCTTCTCTTTTCCCTTGCGGCGTGCGGAGAATCGGAGTCTCCCGAAGAAACCAATACGGTAAAGGGTTGGGATCCTGCCGTGGATCACAAGGTGATCATGGATGATTCCGCCACCAAGATTTTGATTGCGGATTTGGACATGGGTGACGACCCTGCCAATATTGATATTTCCAAGTGCATCATCTGGGAATGGGACACCGAAAAGGCTACCGGCGCTAAGATCAAAGGTCAGAAGGTGACCATGGACGAGGCGGGCTTCCGCTACTCCACTTGCTGGAAGCGGCAGGTTGTGATCTTTTGCGGATCCGGCGGTTGGGTCGGTGCGGTGGACTACATGACCAAGGAAGTCCTTTTTGAGGACAATCCGGGCAACGGTCCTCATTCCGTGGAGATGCTTCCCAACGGTGATATGGTGGTTGCCTGCTCCGGCAACAGCAACTCCGCCAACGGAAAGGTGCTCTATTACGAGCTTTCCAAGGGTAAAAACAAGCCCTCCGCTTCTTTGGATTTGGATTCTGCCCACGGCATCTGCTGGGATCCCACCAATGAGGTGATTTGGGTCCTGGGTGGGCAGGAAATTATCGCCTGCACGGCGGCGGACGGCAAACTGACCAAGATTTCCGGCATGGGGCTGAACCTTTCCGACGGGGGTGGACATGACCTTTCTCCCGTATACGGTCATCCCGGTCTTTATTGGGTTTCCACCGGCTCCCGACTGTTCCTCTTTGACGGCAACGAGAACACCCTCACGGATTCCATGTCCCTTTCTGCCAAGTATTGGGGCGTGAAGGTGAAGGGCATTGCGTGGTTCCCCGACGGGTCCATGATTCTGACCGCCGACGATCAGGGGGGGACGGGGACCTACCGTTCTTCTCAGTTCCGTATTCTGTATCCCTCGGCAAAAAATGAGGACGGAACCTATCTTCTGACCGATATTATGATTCCCCATCGGAAAGGAAGTCAAACCTATAAGATTCATGTCTTCTCGGAAGACTATCATTAAAGTAATCCAAAAGAACAGAAAGGACACGTGTCTATGAAACGATTTTTCGCCATGCTCCTTCTCTTTGTTATGGTTTTTGGGTTGGTTGCTTGCGGCGGCAACGGAGAGACACCCTCCGACACCTCTTCCCAAGAGACTCAGGGGTCTACCGACACCTCTTCTTCCACCTCCACCGACAATGGAAAGACCGAGGTGAAGGGGTACGACGATTCCATCGATCATCTGTTTATTGCCACGGATATCCGGGCTCACAGCATTGTGGTTTATGATCTGGATCTCTGCGACGGGGACTTCAAAAAGCTGGTGGATGACGATGTTGCCCTTGTTTGGGAATGGGATGCGGACGATGACCCCAATTGCAAGATCAAGCCCGGTGCCGGGATTGACTCTGCCAAGATCCGCTATTCCCCCTACTACAAAAAGGACGTTATGATTGCCTGCTCCTCCAGCGGCTGGGCAGGGGTCATCGACTATGAGAAGAAATCTCTTCTGTGGGAATATAAAATCGGCGACGGCCCCCACTCCATCGAGCTTCTTCCCAACAGCGGCGATATTGTTGTCGCCTGCTCCTCCGGTTCGACGACAGGGAAGCTTTCCATCGTTCCTCTTTCCGCAGGAGTAACCAAGCCCTCCCATCACATTTTTGTCCCCAGCGGTCACGGTGTGCAGTGGGATCCCGAAAACGAATGGCTTTGGGTTTTGGAATTCACGCAGGTTTTTGCCTGTAAGGTGGAGGGCGAGGGTACCAAAAACGCACGCTTGGTTCGTATTAACGGAACAGGAGATGATTTCGGCGGCAAGGATGCCTCGGGACATGCCTTTTCTCCTGTTTACGGTCAGCCCGGGAAATATTGGGTGACCGCAGGCAAGCTTTGGCAGTTTGATACCGAAACCGAAACCCTGACCCAGTCCTTCAATCGCTTTGCTGCTTACAATGCCAACAGTATTAAGGGCATTGCATCCTTCTCGGACGGAACGGTAGTGGAAACCGTTGCCGGCTTTGGCGGAAAAACCGCCTACGATTGGTCCTGCGGCGGATTCCGTATTGTGACCATCGAATGGTCCAAAGGTAAGGTGAAGCAACTGCAGCCCAAGGTGACCAATGTTTATTTCGAAGACCGAGAGTTCTATAAGGTTCAGCCTTTCAATAAAAATTACCAATAAAAGAGGAACAGTTATGAAACGAATTTTTGCGATGATCTTAAGTGTTTTGCTTGTTTTTTCCTTGTTTGCCTGCACCGGCTCCGAGCCCGATGCTTCTACGGGGGAAAGTGATGTTGTTGTGACCGACACCTCCACCGATGTCTCTTCCTCCACACTGAGTCAGACCGAGACCAACACCGATTCCGACAGCGATTCCGAAGTCTCTTCCACCGTGTCCTCCGAGGTGACCGAGACCGAAACCGACGAAGTCTCCTCTGACAGTGCTTCCACCGACACCAACACGGATACTGCTACCGATACTTCTTCCGAGGCTTCTTCCGAAACCTCCACCGATACCGATACCACCACTCCCTCCACCTCCACCACCACCGACACCGAGCCCGATGAGGATGCGGTGAAGGCGCCCACCGTGGACGAGTTGCGTGCAGGGCATTTCCTTGCCATCACCGATCAGTTGAACGATGCCATTGTCGTGATTGATTTGGATGCGGAGAATCCTTCTTCCGACGCTGCCATTGTGTGGCAGTGGACGGTATATGATCACAAGGATATGCCTGCAACGCACAGAAAACTTTGTGCCAACCGTTTGGATGATGTCCGTCTCCGTGTTTGCGATGCTTGGGGCGGTGCTGTAGTTGGCGTGACCTCCTCCTCCGGTTTGGTCGCTTTGGTTGAATATCCCTCGGGGAAATGTCTGTTCAGCGCCGACATGAAGGGATACGGTCCTCACTCCATTGAAATTCTTCCCAACGGCTTGATTGCCGTAGCCGCATCCGGAAACGGAGACAACTCCAAGGCGGTTTTGCGTATCTACAGTGCCACCTCCAAGGATGATACCAACTTTGTGGAAGTTCCCCTTGCTTCTGCCCACGGTGTTCTGTGGGATCCCCGGCAGGAGGTCCTTTGGGCTTTGGGAAGTCCTGAGTTGAACCAGTACACCGTCGGCGGTACCCGTCAGGCGCCCACGCTGACCCTGAAAAAGAAGGCCAACATTAAGTTCGGCGGCGGTCATGACCTTTCCGTGATGTTCAACAATCCCGATGTTATGTGGCTGACAGGCAGCAATGTTGCTCAGTACAACAAAACCACCGATTCCATTACATACGAATATGATGGCAAGGCAGACATCAATAAGGGCAATGTCAAGAGTATCAATACGTTCCCCGATGGGGTTACCGCTATGACCATTGCTGATACGAAGAACACTACCGCGAAGCATAATACCGACAAGATTCGCGTGTTCCGCTATGTGGAAGAGGGCGGCACGAAGGTCTATAAGTACACGGAAATCTGGTTTGACGTGTTTGACGGTGACAATTGTGATACGGAGCGTGACTTCTATAAGGTTCGTGCTTTTATTGCTGATTATCAGTAATAGTTCTTGTTCGGGGGAAGAAATTCTTCCCCCGAACGTGTAAAAACTGCTTTTGTTTTGGGAAAAAATTGCAAAACCGTGGAAAATGTGAACAAAATTTGAAATAATCAGAAAATCACTTGCTTTTTTTTCGCAGATGGTGTATAATAGTCCACGGACCGACGAAAAGGCCGTGGATATACGGAGAGATGGCTGAGCTGGTCTAAGGCGCACGACTGGAAATCGTGTACGGACTAATACTTCGTCGGGGGTTCGAATCCCCCTCTCTCCGCCAAAGGACACTATACTGTGTATAGTGTCCTTTTTTTTACTACTTTTTTCAGAGAGTGACCGTTATGAAAAAGATTTTTTCGCTTATCCTGTTTGCCCTCCTGCTTCTTTCCTTGTTTTCGGGATGCGGCGGTTCTGAGCCCGAAGGGGAGACGTCGAAGCCCGTGTATTATGGTCCTCGCAAGATTTTGATCACCGATCAGAAAAATCGTGCCTTGAGTATATATGACATTGATAAAGAGGACTGGTCCGAGCCGGAATGGACCTGGACCTGCGATGAGCCCACCTTTACCAATGTAGACGGCGTGAAGTACCGCTATGACAATAACGCCAAGTCCGATGTTCTGGCCTTTTGTTCCTCCGGAGGTTATGTGGCTGTGATTACGTATCCTCGGGGTGAGGTTCTCTCCTATGTGAAAAATGCGGGAGGAAATCCCCATTCCGTAGAGATTCTTCCCGACGGTGCGCTGGTGGTTGCCGCTTCCACGGGAGGATATGTGCGTATTTACGACACCTCCGGGTTTGGTGACGTTTCCAAAAAGTATACCGAAGTTTCCGTGCCCGGTGCCCACGGCGTTCTGTGGGATCCCGAGATGGAGATTCTTTGGGCGTTGGGGGATTATTATCTTCATGCCTTTGCCGTCACCGAGGATCACAAAATGGTGGAGTTGAAAGACGAGTCCATTGCGTTGACCTCCTCCATTGGCGGGCATGATCTTCAGCCGATTTACGGTCAGCCCGACCTGTTTTGGGTCACCACCAACGAGCAGGTGCTGCAGATCAATAAGCGGACCAAGGAAATCTCCACCCGTTATGACGGGTGGGTTACCCTCAGCGCCATGGGTGCGGTGAAGGGAATCGGAAACTTTATGGACGGTACGGTGGTTCTTTCTCAGGCGGCCGGTGTAAGGGATGAATGGAACACCGATCTTGTTCATATCGGGACCTTGAATCCCGAAGTGCAAAGTTACGAATTTGTTACGCGTCAGATTCCGAAATGTGCCTACTATAAGCTCCGCGTTCTGGAACGGGAATATCTGGGACGGGAGGCTAAAAAATAATGAGACATCTGCGGAAACGGGCGCTTGCTCTGTGCCTCTGCTTCGTTTTCGGTATTTTTCTGACTTCCTGTGGGGATTCTTCCGTGCAGCCCCCGACGGGGAATACGGACACTTCCGTTGAAGCCGGGACATCGGCTTCGACCGTTTCTCAATCATCCTCCGAATCCGAAACGGAGGATCCCGTGGCGGATTTGGTGATGGCTCACAATACCATTACGGGCGTATTTGGGGTTTATGACATGGCTCTTCTGGAGCCCGGCGATTTTTTGGAGGAGGGTCTTGTTTGGTCCTGCAAAACGGGTGAAGGGGGCGATATGAAGTACCGCGAGGGCACGGTCTTCGGCGATGTGATCGTCACCTGCGGCTCGGGAATCGGCAAAATGATTTCCTATCCCGAAGGAAAGGTTCTTTGGGAGACCAAGAATCCGGGCAACAATCCTCATGCCATCGAAATTTTACCATCGGGTAATATCGTGATTGCCTGCTCTACGGGTAACATTCTCCGTCTGTTCAAAACCTCCGCGCTTTTGCAGGGGGAGTCGGCGACCGCAATTTCTTTTCTGGATGTGGAGCTGCGGGATGCCCACGGTGTTTTGTATGATCCCTCCTATGAAGTGGTTTGGGCGCTGGGTGGCTCGGAGCTGGCGGCTTTCTCCATTCAGGGGGACGGTACGGAACAGACGCTGAGCCGTGTGGGCGGCATGGGGGTCACGCTTCCGTCCAAGTATGCGGGAGGGCATGATCTTTCCGCCGACTTCACCAGCAAGGAGCATTTGTATCTGACCACCAACGCCAAGGTGTTCCGCTTCGACAAGGAAAACAATGAGTTGATCGAACGCTTCCCACAGTACGCAAAGCTTTCCAAGTCTGCAGTCAAGGGCTTCAGCAACAATCCCAACGGCAACTTCTTTTATTCCCGTGTGAATAAGGGGATTGGCACCTCTTGGGAAAAGGAGACCTTTGCCGCCTGGTGTACCGATCGAATTTGTTTTTGCTATATGAAGACGAAAAATCTGATGTACGTGCAGGAATATGTGTCTCGCAACGGGGCTTTTTATAAGATTCGCGCCTTTTGCGGAAGCTATCAATAAGGGGATGTTGTATGGATAACCGGTTTTTAATAGGGGATCAGCGCAATGACTGTGTGGTTCTCTGCAATCCCGACGGCGCCTGCGGGCTTACGGAGGAGTGGGTGTATCCATTGGGAATCGACCACATTGCGGGAATCAAATATCGCCAAAACACTCTGTTTGGGGATGTGATCCTTATCGCTTCGGGGGCAAACAGCGGAAAGGCGCAGATGATTTCTTACCCCGAAGGAAACCTGCTTTGGTCCACGGAGCAGGCGGGGAACAATCCCCATTGTATCGAAATTCTTCCCTCGGGAAACATCGCCGTTGCCGCCTCCACGGGACGGACGGTGCGGCTCTTTAAAACCGCTGCCCTTCTTTCGGGACAGCCGGAAAGGGCAGATTGCTACGATGAGGTTCCCCTGCGGGCGGCTCATGGGGTTTTGTGGGATCCGAAGTATGATGTGCTTTGGGCCTTGGGAGATTTTGAGTTGAACGCTTACCGCATTGTTGGTACGGGTATTGAGGAACGGTTGGAGTTGTGCGCGGAAATGATCCGACCTTTGCCCGAGAATAAGATGAGCGGTCATGCTTTGGCGGCAGATCTGACCGATCCCGACTACCTTTATCTTACAGTGGATTCCACGGTCTTTCGTTTTGATAAAAAAGCGGGAGTATTCCTCTCGGATTTTGCGGGGAAGGACCGGGTCTGTCGTCCTTGGGTTAAAGGGCTTGCGAAAAATCGCAGCGGCGATTTCGTTCTTGCCGTATCGAACGGCGTGTTTCGTCCGTGGTGCACAGATACCGTTCTTTATCTCAAAAAAGACGGGGATTCCTTCCTCGAACAGCAAATTCATCTTGCGGAAACAAGAGCGATCTACAAGGTTGCTCCCTTCTGCGGGAGTTATTTATAATACGATTTCAAAAAAAGAGGTATGTATATGAAAAAATTATTCTCTGTTCTTCTTCTGATTTGTCTCTGTCTGTCCTTTGTCGCTTGCGGTGGGGATGCGACAGAACAACCTGATTCCAACGTGACCGGATCCCAGTCTGAGGTTGTGTCCTCCGAGTCTTCTGCAGACACTTCCACCGATACTTCCACCGACTCCTCCTTCGATTCTGCTGCATCCTCGGAGGCTTCTACGGACACTTCTGTGGGAACCGACACCGAAACCACCACCGATACAAAGGTGGAAAGCTCCGACCCCGTTCCCAATCTGGTGCTGGCGGGCGATCAACGCAACAATGAGGTAATTGTGTACGATTTGGACAAGCTGGAAGCGGGAGATGACCTGGATCTTGCCGAAGAATGGTCCTACAATGCGGGCGTCAGTCACATTGCGGGGATGAAGTATCGGGAGGATACGGTTTTCGGTGATGTGATCATCATTGCTGCCGGGGCGAACAACGGAAAGGCGCAGATGGTTTCCTATCCCGAAGGGAAGCTTCTTTGGTCCACCGACAAAGCGGGTAATAATCCCCACTGTATTGAAATTCTTCCCTCGGGAAACATTATTGTTGCTTCCTCTACGGGTGGGACTCTCCGTTTCTTCAAAACCTCCGCGCTCCTGAACAACGATACCGCAACCGCCTCTACTTATACGGATTACGCTCTTTACGGTGCTCATGGGGTTTTGTGGGATCCCAAGTTTGAAACGCTTTGGGGCTTAGGAGATGATGCCCTGACCGCATACAGTGTGTCGGGCGAAGGTGTTGATGAGGTCCTGACCCCCAATATCAAAAAGAGCGTCGCTCTTCCTGCCGACGGCGGGCATGCGTTGGCGGCGGATATGACCGACCCCAACTATCTGTACGTTTCCGTAGGATCCGGTATATATCGCTTTGCCAAGGAAAAACGGTCGTTTACGTCTTTTCTGCATCTGAGCTCGGTGAAAGGAATTGCTCACATTTCCAACGGAAACTTCGCTATTTCCGTTCCCAACGGTACCTATAAGAGTTGGTGCACCGATGTTCTGCAGTTTTATACCCTCGAAGGCAGAAAGTACAAGCCCCAGTCCTTTAAATCCGCCGATGGATGCGCTTTCTACAAGGTTTATGCATTTGATGGACAGTATCAGTAATGTTTTATTTGATGGGAGAACGTCTCTCCCATCGCGGACAGCATCGAAGATTTTTTCGGTATTGTCTCCGATGTAATCGGATAAATACCGTACTCAAATGAGGTATGTTATGAAACGAATTCTTTCTTTGTTGCTTTCGGTGCTGCTTGCACTGGGATGCTTTGCGGCCTGCGAGGATTCCTCTTCGTCGGGCTCCGACGCAACCGCTTCTTCCGATCCTTCCGCAGAAGCCTCCACCGATACCGATTCCACCGCATCCACAGGGACGCAGGAGTTTTCTTCGGCGGAAGAGGTGCTTGACGCCTCGGATCATTATATCGGCCTGTGTGATCAGGGCAACTCCCGTGTGATCATCCGCGATCTTTCCGTGGAGGATTGGTCGGATGATAATGGGGTTGTGTGGGAATTTAAGCATAAATACTGCTCCTCGGTTTGCGGGATCAAGTTCCGCGACGTTCCCTTCTGGGGCGGCAAGGTTGTGGTGCTTTGTTATCACGGCGGAGCAATGATCGTTTCTTATGAATCGAGACAGCTGTTGTTTCATACCGGCTTGACGGGCAACAACCCCCATTCTGTGGAGCTTTTGCCCAACGGAACGTTGATTGTTGCGTCTTCTACCGACAATGACGTGCGCATTTATGCTCCCGGAGAGCAGAAGGCTTCTCAGATTGTGGAGTTTCCCAATGCCCATGGGGTTCTGTGGGATCCCACCTACGAGGTGGTTTGGATGGTGGGAACCAATCTGCTGGGGGCTTACCTTGTGGGTGGCACCGAGGAAGCGCCTACTCTGTCTGCCATCGGCGGCATGAGCTACAAGACTCCCAAATCGGGGATGCATGATCTGGCCGCATCCTACAGTGACCCCACAAAGCTCTTTGTGACCTGCAGCAACGGGATTATGATCTTTGACAAGGAATCCGAGAAGTTCTCCTTTGAATATCCCGGCGGAGTCTACGGCAAACAACAGAATTATGCGCCCGGATGCGGGGCCTTCGGTCACGATGACGTGTTTGTGTTCACCACTATTCGGGAAAGCACCATGGTGCTGAACGAATGGTGCACCGATCAGGTCTTTATCTACTGTCCCTTCGGCAAGAACGGAAAACTGATCAAGCGCCGTGCGGAAGGGGATGCCTACTACAAACTGCGTGTGTTGAACTTTGATTATCAATGAGGAGTATGAAAACGATGCTTCGCAGGGTATATGCTTTTCTCTTGGTGGCGGGAATGATATTGCTTTGTTCCGCCTGTGGAGAATCTTCTCCGCAGGAGATTCTGTCCCAAACCGACAGTTCGGTTTCTTCTTCCGATACGGATTCCGAATCCTCCGATCCCTCTACCGAAACAAATCAGAAGTTGACCGCCGAGGATGTGTTTGCCCGTTCCGAGCATTTGGTGGGACTTTGCGATCAGTTGAACGGCCGTATCCTTGTCTGTGATCTGTCCGAGGAGGATTGGACTGCAGACGGTGCCGTGGTGTGGGAATATTATAACCCCGAATATAAACACATCGCGGGGATCAAGTTCCGTGATAGTGAATATTGGGGTGGTAAGGTAGTGATTTTCTGCTATCCGGGCGGGGCGGGAATTTTGTCCTATGAGACCAAGGAGCTTCTTTACATGACCTCCGATATCGGATGGAATCCCCATTCTGTGGAGCTGTTGCCCGATGGCACCTTCATCGTCGCCTCTTCCTCCGACAACCTGGTTTCCGTCTTTGCTCCCGGAGTAAAAAAGGCGTCTCAAAAACTGGAATTTCCCAATGCTCACGGGGTGTTGTGGGATCCTGCCTATGAAGTGGTCTGGATGGTGGGAATGGATCAGTTGACCGCCTTTTCTCTCAACGGAACTGCGGAAAACCCCTCCCTTTCTCCCGTTGGTGGAATGGACTACCGCACGCCGAAGACGGGGATGCATGACCTTGCCCCTGTGTACGGCGATCCCACCTGTCTGCTTGTGACCTGCAATGCGGGAATTATGAAGTTTGATAAGGAAAAGGAAGTTTTCAATTATTCCTACCCGGGCGGTAATTTGGGGAAAAATGTCACCTATGCGCCCGGCGTGGGGCTTTTTGAGGACGGAGTTTTGGCATATACCTCGGTGCGGGAAGGGCATACGGTGTATGAATCCTGGTGCACCAACGAGGTGTATGTTTATGTTCCCTTGGGAGGTGTGCGAGGATCCATGCTTGTGCGGCGGGCGCCCAAGGATGCCTATTACAAACTGCGGTTGGTGAACTTTAACTATCAGTAATTGTTTTAAGGAGTTCTTTTATGCTTCGTAAACTTGTTTCTTTGCTTTTTTGTGTGATCTTTCTTGTGTCTTTGGTGGCTTGCGGTGATTCGGAGCCCGTGACCTCTCAGGACGGCGCGGATTCCTCCACCGATACGGTCTCCTCGGATACCTCTTCCGAAAGGACCGATACCCAGACCTCCACCGATACGGAATCCAAAAATACTTCTACGCAGAAATCTCCCGCCCAGGCGATTCTGGAGGAGGGGCAGTATTTCGTCGGTCTTACCGATCAGAAGAATCAGCGCCTTCTTGTCTGCGATTTGGCCGTAGAGGATTGGTCCAAGGACAAGGGCGTGGTCTGGAAAATGAAAACCTACGGCGGTGTGGCTGGTATCAAATTCCGCGACAACGAATATTGGGGCGGTAAAGTTGTTATCTATTGCTCCGGCACTCAGGCTACCATTGCGTCTTATGACAAAAAACGTGTTCTCTTGAGTGTGACAAATGCTCCCGTGAATTCCCATTCCGTTGAGCTTTTGCCCAACGGTGTGTTTGTTGTGGCAGGGTCGACGGGGAACGAGGTTCGCATTTACGGGGCAGGGAAGAAGAATTATTCCGATTCGGTTGCTTTCCCCTCTGCGCACGGGGTTTTGTGGGATCCCAAGTATGATGTGCTCTGGATTGAAGGAAGTAATCTGCTGCAGGCCTATAAGGTGACCGGCACGGTAGACGCTCCCAAGCTGACTCCCGTAGAGGATATGAGATACAGTCCCAACACAAATTTGCATGATATGGCTCCCGTTTACGGCAATCCCGATCAACTGCTGTTGACGGGCAGTGCGGGAGTGGTTCTGTTCGACAAGACTACGGGAAAGGGCTCCTATGATTATCCTGCAGGCGGTTTTCTGAAGACACAGGGTTATGTTCCCGGAGTGGGCAACTACACCTCCGGCGTTTGTGTCTTTACCACCATCCGTTCCGACACTCTTACTTATAAAGAATGGGGCACAGACAAGGTGGGTATTTTTGTTCCTGTAGAAGGAACCAAGGGCAAAGTGATTTATCGCCAAGCGAAATCCGATGCCTATTATAAGGCCCGCGTTTTCTCCTTTGATTATCAATAATGCATAAAACGAGGGTGTGCATTTTGAATAATGCATAATATTCCTCGATAATTGTGAAATAAAGTTAAACTTTCGCATGTTTATGCAGGTTTTGCTTGACAATTTTGACGGAATGTGTTATACTCTTTACACAATTCAACCCATTGATTACATACGAAAGAAGGAAACAACATGAAAAAGATTCTTGCGCTTCTTCTTGCGCTTTTGATGGTTACCTGCCTGCTGACCGCTTGCGGCGGCGACGATACTGCCACCGACACCAACACCGAAGGCGGTGACGCGAATCAGAAGCCCGTTCTGAAGATGGCTACCAACGCTTATTTCCAGCCCTATGAATACTATGATGCTAATAATAACATCATCGGTATCGACGCCGAGATCGCCGCAGCCATCGCCGACAAGTTGGGCATGACTCTGCAGATCGAGGATATGCAGTTCAACTCTATCCTCAACGCCGTAAAATCCGATGCCGTTGACTTCGGTATGGCCGGTCTGACCATCACTGAAGACCGCAAGCTGGAGGTTGACTTCACCAACACCTATGCTACCGGTAAGCAGGTTATTATTGTTGTGGAAGGCGGCACCGTCGCTTCTCCCGATGATTTGGCCGGCAAGAAGATCGGCGTACAGCTGGGCACCACCGGTGACGCCTATGCCACCGGCGACTATGGTCTGAACGAAGACGAAACCCCCAACGGCAATGTCATTCAGTACAACAACGGTAACGAAGCGGTTCTCGCCCTCATCGGCGGTGCCGTTCAGGCTGTCATCATCGATAACGAACCCGCAAAGGCTCTCGTTGCCGCAAACGCCGGCAAGGGTCTGAAGATCCTTGAGACCGAATATGTTTACGAAGAATATGCCATCTGCGTGAAGAAGGGTAACACCGAGCTTCTCCAGAAGCTGAACACCGCCATCGATGAGTTGACCAAGGACGGCACCATCGAAGGTATCATCAACAAGTACATCCCCGCAAACTAAGTACCTTATTGCTATAGGGATCGCAAAACAGGAATGAGCATCACTCATTCCTGCTTTGCATGTCTCGGACAGGAAATAACATGAGAAAACAAAAAAGCAAGGCATGGTTTTGGACAAAACTGACGGTTTTGTTCCTGATCGTTGCTTTGATTCTTGCCACGGCGGTGTCGGTGATCCTTTCTCTTGGCCCCCAAAAGGCAAGCGAGATCCCCTTGGAGCAGGCGCAGTCGGTGCTTGATAAGGCGCTGACCGATGTTCTGAAGTCCGATCGGGAAGGACTTTTTACCCTGCGCGAAAAAACCGTTGTGACGGTGGAATCTTTGGAGTATGGAGAACAGTCCGATATTGTGTTCCGTTGCTCTTATGCCACGGTGGATTCTTACAGTGCCATCATGGGTGACGTGAATTCACTGTTCCAATTCTCTACTCAGAAGCCCAACGGCATGCAGATGACCAGCACCGAGATCCGTTTGAACATCGACAAGGCCATCGCAGAGCGTTTTCGTGCTGCATCGCCCCTCAGCGGAAAAATTGATATTACCTTTTATGAAGTGGACGGGGTTCTTCAGCCTTATTTCGACGAAACCGTGGTGAACACCTGTTTTGGCGGCATCCTTCGGGTGCAGACCGAGGTGAATGAGCTGAAGACGTTGGTGATTGACGGAAAAGAGGTTTCCATTGAGAACAAGGCCAACATTCGCCGCGGACTCATGGAATGTGTAGACCTCAGCGTTGCCACTCTGGAACGCCCCGACAATTCCCATCCTCTGGTTCGTTGGTGGAATGATTTCTCCGATGAGTTTGTCCGCAATTTCGGGGATGGCTATTGGCGCTATCTCTCCGATGGCCTTTTGACCACCCTGGCCATCACCTTCTTTTCGCTGATCATCGGCGTGGTGTTGGGGGTTGTGGTTGCCATTGTCCGTTGTACCTATGACAAGATCGGAAAACTGAAGATTGCAGATGGGATCTGCCGTTTTTATCTTACTGTCATTCGCGGCACCCCCGTTATGGTGCAGCTTTTGATCATCTATTTTGTTATGCTTTTGCCCCTTGGGGTGGATAAGTTCATTGCGGCGGTGATTTGCTTCGGCATCAACTCCGGTGCCTACGTTGCGGAAATCATCCGAGGCGGCATTATGGCCGTGGATGACGGACAGATGGAAGCCGGCCGTAGTCTGGGCTTCAATTATGTGCAGACCATGTGGTATATCGTCATCCCCCAGGCCTTCAAGGCGGTTCTTCCCGCTCTTGCCAATGAATTCATTACCCTTCTTAAGGAAACCTCCGTTGCTGCATACATCGGCGTTGCCGACCTGACCCGCGGCGGTGAGATTATCCGCGGTAAGACCTTCAGTGCCTTTATGCCTCTGCTGGCGGTGGCTTTGATCTACCTGGTGATGGTGTTGGGGCTGTCTTATCTGGTCAAACTGCTGGAAAGGAGGTTGCATAAGAGTGATCGAGGTTAAAAATCTGGTGAAATCCTTCGGCAAAAACGGAGAAATCAAGGTTTTGCGCGGGATTAACGAAACCATCGAAAAGGGCGAAAAAGTGGTTATCATCGGGCCCTCCGGCTCGGGAAAATCCACCTTTTTGCGTTGCCTGAATCTTTTGGAGGAGCCCACCGACGGTGCGATTTACTTCCATGGAGAGGAAATCACCGATCCCAAATGCAACGTCAACAAGGTCCGTCAGAAGTTGGGGATGGTCTTTCAGCATTTTAATCTGTTCCCCCATAAGACCATTTTGGAGAATATTACCATTGCTCCCGTGAAGCTGAAGCTTCAGACCAAGGAGGAGGCGGAAGAAAACGCCAAGCGCCTGCTGGCCCGTGTGGGACTGTTGGATAAGGCAGATGCCTATCCTTCTCAGCTTTCGGGGGGACAAAAGCAGCGCATCGCCATTGTCCGTGCCCTTGCCATGAATCCCGAGGTGATCCTCTTCGACGAGCCCACCTCCGCCCTGGACCCCGAAATGGTGGGCGAGGTTCTGGATCTGATGAAGCAACTGGCCGCCGACGGAATGACCATGGTGGTGGTTACCCACGAAATGGGCTTTGCCAAGGAAGTGGGCACCCGCGTTCTGTTTATGGACGAAGGGGTTATTATGGAACAAAACACCCCCGCCGAATTCTTTGCCGCGCCCAAAACCGAGCGCGCACGGGAATTTCTTTCCAAAGTGCTTTGATTTTGCAAGAGACTGTCGCTTTTTTGCGGCAGTCTTTTTGATTTTTGGTATGTTTTTTGCGGAATTTGCTTGACGGAAGGAGAGTTTTGTGATATAATAAGATGGGGTAGGATAAAATCCGAAGAAATGCCCCGAAAGGAACAACCTATGGAAGAATTGAAGATCCTTTCCGCCGAGTTTAAGATCCGTGAGGATCTGGTGGGGAATATTATAAAATTGATCGATGACGGGAACACCATCCCCTTTATTGCCCGTTACCGCAAAGAGATGACCGGCTCCTGCGACGATCAGGTGCTCCGTGAATTTGCCGACCGTCTCCAATATCTACGAAATTTGCAGAAGCGTCGGGAAGAGGTTTGCGCCTCTATCGAAGAGCAGGGAAAGTTGACCGAGGAGTTGAAGTCTGCCATTGACGCCGCCGTAACCCTTGCGGAGGTGGAGGATCTCTACCGCCCCTACAAGCCCAAGCGTCGTACTCGCGCCACCATCGCAAAGGAAAAGGGGCTGGAGCCTCTGGCTCTGCATCTGTTTGGGCAGGAAAAGCAGGGGGATCTGCTGGCGGAAGCGGCGGAATACGTGGATGCCGAAAAGGGCGTGGAAAGCGCCGAGGATGCGCTGGCAGGAGCTTCCGATATCATTGCAGAGATGGTTTCCGACGATGCCGCTTTGCGTAAGCAGCTGAAGGAAAAAATCTTTGCCGAGGGACTGCTCCGTTCCGATGCCGCCACCGAAGAGGATACGGTGTATCGCCTTTATTATGATTACGAAGAGCCTCTGCGTAAGATCCCCTCTCACCGTATTCTTGCGGTGAATCGGGGTGAAAAGGAAGAAAAACTGAAGGTGAAAATTCTTTGCGGCGAGGTTTCCCATCTGATGGAATCCCAATTTGTCCGTAGCGGAAGCTATGCGGCAGAGTTTGTCCGTGCCGCCTGCGAGGACGCCTGGTCCCGTTTGATCTTCCCCTCCGTGGAACGGGAACTGCGCTCCGATCTCTTTGCTTCCGCTTCCGAGCAGGCCATCAAAATGTTCGGTATGAATCTCAAGCAGCTTCTCATGCAACCTCCCGTGAAGGGTAAGGTGGTTTTGGCGGTGGACCCCGCCTACCGCACAGGGTGCAAGCTTGCCGTTGTGGATCCTACGGGGATGGTTCTGGATACGGGGGTTATTTACCCCACCCCGCCCCAGAATAAAACGGCGGAATCTGCGGCAAAGATTCTGCAGTGGATTGATAAATATAAAGTAGACTGCATCTCCATCGGCAACGGCACCGCCTCCAAGGAAGCGGAAATTTTCGTGGCCGACACCATCAAAAGAGCGTCCCGCAAGGTGACGTATATGGTGGTCAGCGAGGCGGGGGCATCGGTCTATTCCGCATCCAAGCTGGGGGCGGAGGAATTCCCTCAATTTGATGTTTCCCTCCGTTCCGCCGTGTCCATCGCCCGTCGTTTGCAGGATCCCTTGGCAGAATTGGTCAAGATCGACCCCAAAGCCATCGGTGTGGGACAGTATCAGCATGATATGCCTCCTGCCCGACTGGACGAGACTTTGACGGGGGTGGTGGAGGATTGCGTGAACAGTGTGGGCGTGGATCTGAATACCGCTTCTCCCTCTCTTCTGTCTTATGTTGCGGGCATCAATGCGGGCATTGCCAAAAACATTGTGGCATACCGGGATGAGACGGGCGGGTTTACCGAGCGCAAGCAGCTATTGAAGGTGAAAAAGCTGGGAGTGAAGGCCTTTGAACAATGTGCGGGCTTTTTACGGATCCCTCACGGGAAAAATCCTTTGGACAACACCGCCGTGCATCCCGAATCCTATCCCGCCGCTCAAAAGCTGCTGGAGATTCTGGCTCTTTCCGACGCTTCTCCCGAAACGGTTCATGCCGAGATTGTTTCCCGTGTGGAAAAGTACGGTCGGGCGAAAGCCGCCGAGGCCTGCGGTGTGGGACTTCCCACCCTCAACGATATGATCCCCGAGCTTGCGCGCCCCGGACGGGATATCCGCGATGATCTTCCCGCGCCTCTGTTGCGCAGTGATGTGATGGATCTTTCCGACCTGACCGAGGGCATGGTGCTGAAGGGCACGGTGCGTAACGTCATCGACTTCGGCGCCTTTGTGGACATCGGCGTGCATCAGGACGGTTTGGTTCATATTTCCCAACTGGCAGACCGCTACGTCAAGCATCCTTCCGATGTGGTGAAGGTGGGCGATGTGGTGGAGGTCCGCGTGCTGAGCGTGGATGTGGCAAAGAAACGTATTTCCTTGACCATGCGCAAGGATAACAAATAAGAAGGAAGGTACCTGTTATGAAAAAAATTCGTTGGTTCTATCTGATCTCGTCTCTGGCCATTACCGCCGTCGGTATTGTGCTTATCTGTGTTCCCGAGTTTATTGCCTCTGTTTTGGGCTATATTGCCGGCGCGGGGTTGATTCTCTTCGGCATTGCCAAGGTGATCCGCCACTTCTTCAGCCGTGCGGACATTGTGGATTCCATGCTGGTGGGCGTGCTCCTTGCCATGTTCGGATTTGTGATCATTCGTAGTGAACTTTCCAATGTTTCGGTTGTGATGAACGATATTTACATGTTTGTGGGGATTTTGATCTTCCTGGACGGTGTATTCAAACTGAAAAACGCCTTCCAATCTCGCAAGGCTAAACAGAAGGACTGGATCGGCGTTCTGGTCGGGGCGCTGATTGTGATGGCCTTCGGTATTCTTATTATTGCAAACCCCTTCGGTACGGTCAACGTGACCATCATTATTCTCGGTGTTTCCGTGCTTTTGGACGGTCTTCAGAATCTTTATTCGGTTATCCGTTATGCTCTTTACGCCGCCGATGCGGAGCGGGAGGGCTCTTCGGACCTGGTTCCCGTTTCCGGTGAGGTGGACGAGGACTGATCTATGGGACGTTTTGACGGAGTTTTGCTTTGCTCCGATGTGGATGGAACGCTGGCAATCGGGAAGGAGATTCCCCAACGGAATCTGGATGCCATTGCCTATTTTCAGTCGGAGGGTGGCCGTTTTACCTTGGCGACGGGACGCCCTGCCGGCTATCAGCACACCTTTCCCTTCCGAGTCAATGCTCCTGTGGTGTCGGATAACGGTGCCTGCATTACCGACTGCGATTCGGGGCGGGTGATCTGGACCTTTCCCCTGGACGGATGCGGGGCATTGCTGGAATGGCTGGATCAATCCACCGCACCTATCTGTACCTTTGATTTTTCCGATGAACTGGTCCGTGCGGCGCCCGGGAATGTGGTCGAAACCTTTTTGGGACATAAGGGTGCGGATTTGTTCAAGATTGTGTGTCATGGCTTTGCATCAGAGGAAGAGGCCGTTGCCTTTCGGGATTTGGCAAAGGAAACCTTTTGCGAGCGGTACGGAATTTCCCGCAGTTGGTCCACGGGGGTGGAGTTTATCTCGCCTCTTGGGGGAAAAGGGAATTGTGTTTCCTTTTTACGCAAGATTTGCGATGACGTACACACCGTGGTCGCCGTCGGGGATTATGAAAACGACGTTACCATGCTTCTTGCGGCGGATCTTGCCTTTGCGCCGTCCAATGCCTGCCCTGAGGTTTGCGCCGTACATCCCAACCCGGTCTGCTCTTGCCGAGAGGGGGCCGTGGGGGATGTCATTGACGAATTGGCGCGCCGCTTCGGGTGATTTTTGGAGGTTTTTATGAAATTGAAATCAATGCTCGCCCTTGTTCTTGGGCTGATTTTGCTTGTTTCCTTCGGAGCCTGCAGTTATGAATTGCCCTTGGCCCCCTCGACGGAGCAGTTGCAAGGGATGTCCGATGAGGAAACGGTGAATTATCTTCTCTCCAACTTTAAGGGGCTGGATCTGCCCGCCGTGTCCTATGAGATGAAGGCGGAATACACCCTGGCAGATATGGTGGTGCTTCTTACGGCACAGGTCGCCCGCAAGGGTGACAATCTGTCGGTTGCCACCCAAACCTCGGTGGGAGATGTTTCTGTGCCCTATAGCTTTACCTATGTGGGCGGCATTTTGTATGCGGAGGCGTTGGGTGTCAAGGTGAAAGGCCCCGCAGCTCTGACCGAGGCAGAGACGGCGCTGCAACAGCAGCTTCCCTTTACTGCGGAGAATCTTGGAATGTTCGGTCAAAAGACACTTCTGCGCAGTGAAGACGGATCCTGTCACGTGGTTCTTTCCGATCCTACGGTGGATGTGACCGGTCTTTTGAATCTTTCTGCCGTGGCGAAGGATTCCGAGGATGTTCCGGAAACGGAAGACCCCTCTGTGGAAACGGGAATCCGTTTTACAAAAACCACGGATTTTTATGTTTCCCTTTCCTTTTCTCCTTCCTCTGTTCTGCAGAAAATGACGGTGGGGGGCGATGTGACGGTGCTGGACAATGGGGTAGAGCTTCAGATGAAGATGGATGTCACCTATAGGATTCTCTCCACCGATCCCGCTCAGATTTCGGTTGCGGCGCCCGCGGATGCGGATCAGTATCAGCAGGCCGAAACCGATACGGAATCTTCCGAGGATTCGGAGAAAGAATAACAGAACCCCCTACGATGTGGAAGCGAGGTTTGTTATGAAAAAATTATGTCTGTTTTTTCTGTTGTTTGCAATGATTTTTTCATTCTCTTCCTGCACACCTTCCGATGAGGATCGCATAAACGAGCTTCTGGAGGGGTATAAGCAGTATACCGCAGACGGTTCGACGATTCACTATATTATTACTGTGGAATATTGGGAGAATCTTAGGGAACCGGATGAATTCGGACAGATAAGAAAGAGCAAATCCACCTATGAGGAAAAAATTCTTCCCGATGCGGCCTCTGTAATAATCAACCGCCAGGGAAAACCTCAAATTGAATGTATTCACGCGAACGGAAAGTTCTATCGCTGGTCTGCCGGTCACGGGCAACGTACCGACTGGAACGGAAATACGTCTCAATGGGGAATTGGTGGCCAACTCACCTTTCCTTTGAGCATAATCAAGCGAAAGGCTGTCTTGGAAGAAACAGAGGATGGGTATCGACTCCGCGCAACTCTTTCGGGGGATTGGATGCGCCTCGATTTGGTTAATTATGTAGAGTTCTATGGAGAGCCTACCGCATATGGAGATTTACAACTGGAAATGTTCTTTTCTCCTGACGGCGTTCCCTTGGAAGTAAAGTTCGAGTTTGCCGATTCGTATCTTATTGTAGAGGACCGTCCTTTTGATGTGCTTCATACGGTACGGATTGAGTTTGTTACCTTTGATGCTTCTCAGATTGAAATTATTGTTCCCGAAGAATGGGAGAACTTTTCTTCCGATCCTCCGCCTCTTGGTTTTTAAGAATGTTTATATTCCTCACTTTTGAGTTGTTTTTCCTTCTTTCTTTACAGACAAAAATATGATATACTGATGGTATCGATAATTACAATTCGATTGGAGTATTTGTTATGGTTGATTTGAGAAAAGAATATCCCCGCCCTCAGTTGGTTCGCAAGGATTGGTTGTGCCTGAACGGCGAATGGGAATTCGAAATTGACAACGCCTGCGTGGGCGAATGGAAAAAATATTGGGAGCGCCCCTCTTTGGACGGCAAAATTACCGTTCCCTACTGCCCCGAAAGTGATCTTTCCGGCGTGGGACACAAGGATTTTATGAACTGTGTGTGGTACCGTAAAGCAATCACCCTGCCCGAATCCTTTCAAGGCAAGCGGACGGTGCTTCATTTCGGCGCTGTTGATTATTTTGCCACAGTCTACGTCAATGGCAAAAAGGTTGGTACCCATATGGGCGGTTACACCCCCTTTGCTTTTGACATTACCGACGCTTTGACCGACGGGGAAAATGTTATTATGCTTTCTGCCTTCGATGATCTTAGGAGTAACAAGCAGCCCTCGGGCAAGCAGAGCCATCGGTTCAATTCTTACGGTTGTTTCTATACTCGTACCACGGGCATTTGGCAGTCGGTTTGGCTGGAACCCGTGGACGCCGCGCGGGTGGAGACCTACCGTGTGTATCCCGACGTGGCCAATGCTGCCGTTACCCTGCAATTTCAGGTGACGGGGGCCTCCATCGGCGGAAAACTGTCGGTCAACGCTTCCTACGAGGGGGCGGATATGGGCTCTGCATCCACCGTGGTCAACGGCAATGCCGTCACCCTCACCCTTTCTTTGAAGGAAGCCCATCTTTGGGAAATCGGCGAAGGACGCCTTTATGATCTTTCCGTTTCCTTGGAAAAGAACGGTGCCGTGGCGGATTCCTTCTGCGGCTACTTCGGTCTGCGTGAGGTCGGTCTGACCGACAAGGGTATGACCCTCAACGGCAAGCCCTTCTTCGGTCGTTTCGTTCTCGATCAGGGGTTCTATCCCGACGGCATTTACACCGCCCCCTCCGAAGAAGCCCTGAAGAACGATATTGTCTGTTCCATGCAGTTGGGCTTCAACGGCGCCCGTCTCCATCAAAAGGTCTTTGAACCCACCTATCTCTACTGGGCGGACAAGCTGGGCTATCTGGTTTGGGGCGAATATCCCTCCTGGGGCATTTCCATTTCCGATGCCTCCGCTATGAAGAATTATCTTCGTGAGTGGCTGGAATCGGTGGAACGGGACTTCTCCCATCCCTCGGTCATCGGCTGGTGTCCCTTCAACGAAACCTGGGACTCCTTCAACGAGGGCAATGCCCGTCAGTGCGGCGATGTACTTGATATGATTTACCGTGCCACAAGATATACCGACCCCACCCGCCCCTGCATCGACACCAGCGGTAACTACCACGTGGTTCACTGTGGCCTTTGGGACGTTCATGATTATGAGCAAAATCCCAAGAAGTTTGCCTCGTACTATGCCAAGATCGACGAGGGTATCGTGGCCGATCAATCTTATCGCAAAGAGCCCAAGCGTCAGATTTATGACGGAACCCCCGTGTTTATGAGCGAATACGGCGGCATTAAATGGGACGTCAGTTCTCCCTCCGATTCCTGGGGCTACGGTGTGTCCGTCAAGACCGAAGAAGAATTTATTGCCCGCTACAAGGGGCTGACCGACGTTCTTCTGGACAACGAACATATGATGGGCTTCTGCTACACCCAGATCACCGACGTGGAGCAGGAATGCAACGGTCTTCTGACCTACGACCGTAAGTTCAAGTTTGACCCCGCCATTTTCCACGCAATCAATACCCGCAAGGCAAAAATCGAAGAGTAAACAGATATGATAAAGAGGCGCTGAAAAGCGCCTCTCAGCCTGTCGAAAAAGTCCAAGCCGGTTTTTTGTAAACTTAAATGTTCTATTTGCGAATGACAGGTAACTTTTGAACCGAAACAATCCTTCCACCGCTTTGCGGTCCCCCCCCCCTCCCTTTACACAAGGGAGGCTTTATTTTTGTGCATTTCTCAATGTTTTTTCGCTGTTCAAGAGCCGCTCTCAGACAGTAAAATAATAGGACGCTCGTGCGCAACGGTCAGGCTCCCTTATGTAAAGGGAGCTGGCTCGCCATAGGCGAGACTGAAGGATTGTATGGGACAAAAAGATTATTTTTATGGTTTGTCGACAAACTGAGAGGCGCTTTTCAGCGCCTCTTTATCATATCTGTTTACTCTTCGATTTTTGCCT
>JAGAOU010000031.1 GCA_017623595.1 Clostridia bacterium | reverse complement strand
GTCCATTAGTCTTAACAAGCACTGAATTGTGATATCACAATTCTCTTGTTAGGGGGTGATAGCACCCCCTAAAACCCCCACCGGTAAAAAAACAGTATGAAAGAGAAAAAAGCAATCTTATTACGACTTGACAAAGAAGAATTTAACCGAGTGACCGCATTGGCGCAAGCCACCGTGCTGTCCCGTGAAGAATTTATACGCCAAGCCCTGCGTGGAACGATTATCCGACAAAGACCGCAGAGTAGTGCGGCGTATCGTAGCCTCTGTCCGTCAGCATCTGCCAACTGCGGGGGACTTTTATCGTATCGGTGAGCGGTTCCCCGGAAGTGAGAAAGTCTTTGAGGTCAAGTTCGTTTTTGAAGAAGTGAAACGCCCAATCCCCGCACAGGGAAAGGAAAAATCCGCTCTGCTCGGTTCGTTCTGCTCGAGGGCTTTTTCTTCGTTCTCATAAGGGATCATATATGCCGCCGGTTTTTTGCACCCGATGTGCAAAAATTCAAGAGATTTGTGAAAAGAGAATGAAAACATAATGATGATCCTTTCTGAAAGTAATCGTTCAAAAACGCTTTTTGAATAGTAAAGGGAACCTCTAAAACACCTTTCGGGAATAGTATCAACAATCGCCGTTTCAGAATTCCCGTTTGATCCACTCCACGGCAAGGGTTCCCCAATGCGGTTCTCCCAGCCCCAGTCCGTGTGCGCCGTGCGGAAAAACGTGCAATTCAAAGGGAACCTGATGATTCCGAAGTTGCTCACAGAAGAGCAGAGAATTCCTGACGTTGACCGCATTGTCATCCGAGGTGTGCCACAAGAAGCATTTCGGTGTTTTTTCATTGACGCGGAGAACCATGTTAAAGGCATCTTTTTCAGCCTCATAGCACTCTCCGAGCAGGTTCATTCCTGATCCGGCGTGACCGTATTCGGAGGAAACCGAAAGAACCGGATAGCAAAGAATTGCGCCGTTTGGACGCGCGTCAAAGGCATTGGCGGAATCGCTTTTTGCGCTTTCATCAAAGACATCTTCCATTAGAAGTGCCATGGCGGCAAGGTGCCCGCCGGCGGAAGAACCGATGACGATCACTTTTTCGGGATCGATCATCCATTCCTTTGCGTGCGCACGTACCAACCGAATGCCTTGTTGAGCGTCGGCAAGTTCGGCAGGATAACGGTTCGGTGCGACTCTGTAATCGACCAGGACGGCGTGAATGCCGTTTTTCTGAAAGAATTTTGCATACCCTTCACCTTCGTGTGCGGCTCTGACGCAGTAGGCTCCACCCGCATAGATCACAACGCAAGGAAGGGGCTTGTCGGTTTCGACCAGATAGGTTTGCAGTCTGTTCGGGGTGTCGTATTGTTCATTGTAAAATGGAATTTTGTTTTCCCAAAGTTTGAGTTCCATGATGTGAGCGTCCTTTCAAATTTCTATAATTCGTTTATTTTTTCTATAAAATGTTTGTTTTTAAATGCCATTTCCCATGATCATCCGGAACAATTCATACGCAAAAATCTGATGCATTTCTGGCGTTGGATGATTGATGCCGTTGGATAACAACGAGGTCACGTCCACACCTGCCTTTGCCATCCGATCCCAGATTGCATAGCAATCACACACTTCGATATTCCGTTTGACACATTCCCTTTTCGCCGCATCAAGAAAATCAGCTAATCCGCCTGCGTTTTGAATTTCACAAGTCTTTTTTGCAATATTCCTGAAGACCTCACAAGGCTCATACATCACTCTTGTGTTCATGCAGTTCGGCGTTAAAAAAATGACATCTGCCCCGCTTGCAAGACAACGGTCGAAGATTTCACCGAGGTTGCGCGAATATGTATCAATAAAACTTTTTCCAAAGGAACAATCATTCAAACCAAAGCATACGGTCACTAAATCAGGAGAAAAACGCAGCACGTCACGATCCAATCTTTCAAGTCCGCGCGACGTGTAATCCCCGCTGATACCGGCATTGATCATATTGAGTTGCGCATCCGGGAAAACAGTGCGCAAGAGTTCTCCAAGTCTGGTACAATACGAGTATTGGGGCCTCCGCACAGTGTCAAACTTTTCCTCTCCCGTTAGAAACAGTTCAAAGCAACCTTGCGTCACGCTGTCTCCGAGACACGCAATGGTTGCCGGCTGGGAACCGTTGTTGTCCCGATTTCGCGCAATCATTTTTTCCAATATCTTATACATTTTTACCCCTCCCGATTTCGGTGATATTTGCATATTATCGCAAGAACGAAAACATAACGTGATAATTATCACACAATCATTGTAACACAAACATTGCCGTATGTCAATATTCAAAAGGAATTCAATCACTTTGTTTTTTTGTATCCGGTTTCACGTCAATTGCAACACACAGTGCTTTTTCGACAAAATAATCGGATATACTTGATTTTTCTGAAAAGAGTGTGGCGAGGTCTACTGATATACGCCTTGGTGAATTCCCTGCGACGCTTGGAAAGCGGCTCTTAAATATCTGTCAACCGACACCGAGTTTCAGACGGTGCCGGTTTTTTATGCCGAAAAAACGCATGATCGTCGGATTGCCCAGACCTTTTTTTCGTAAAATTCCAATTTCTTCGAAACAAGGGAAAAAGAGTAATATTTGCACGAATTGGATAAATAATTCCATTGCAAAAGAACAATTCTTGTGATATACTTGACAACAAGGAGACTATTCTGACGAAAATACTGAGACTTTGGAGAAGACGTCAGGTCGGAATCAGGAAAAAACGTTTTCGGAAGTTCCTGTATGAAAAAGGCACACCGAATCTGTTGAGACGACAATTTTTTCAGGAAAGGGGCGATAGCATAAAATAAAACGGTATAGACCTTCTTCATGGTTTGGGGGAATATACCGCGCGAGAGCCGAAACCATTGGCGGAGTTATCGGGAGCAACATCCGGTAATACGCGGTCGGGAATGTTGCAAAGCGTCGGAAACGCCTCCGGCGTTTGGAGAAAGCAAAACCACTGCTCGATCCCATAACGATGGGAACTGATCCGTAGACGTCGAGTTGCCTCGGATCCAATTTCAGACCAAAATCAAAAAAAGAATTAAAGGAGATTTTCAAATGAAAAAACTGATTTCAAGCTTGCTCGTTGCGGTTATGCTCATGGCGACCCTGCTGACCGCGCTACCGATGTCTGCGGCTGGCACGGATGTTCCCACCGGAACTGTTGGACAAACGGCAGATTTCTATACCATCGGAACCACGAGTGCGGAAAACTTCACCACAGGCGGATTCAAAGATTCGGGTTTGTTTTTCGATGTCACTCCCGGCGAAAAATACACGATCAACATCGACAAGTTGACGACGATTTTTTATCAGCAAACGGATTATGCGGCATGGACGACGCCGGACGCAATTGCGCAGGGTAAATTTGCCAACCTGACCAATTACGCACTCGATGCCACCTCCGGTTGTGCTTCCCCCCGTTTGATCGTTTATGCGGCGAATGAGGGTGAAATCGGTTCTGCAATCAGCGGCTATGAAAACATTGGATTGCAGCACGATACGAAATATGCATACTTTGATCCGGATAGATCTTATAACGCAACATGGACGGATAGAACGGACGGAAAAATCGGATATTCTTCTTTTACCATCAATTTCACCGCTCCGGCAGGAGTCAACGAAATCTGTGTGGTATTTGCCGCAGGTGATTATCTGTCCTCCGTTTTGTGCACTCCCGGAGACTCGTTGACCCTTAAGGTTGAGAGCGTTACCTTGACTCACGTAGTACCCGAAGGAACCGAGCCCGGCACCGGAACTGAGCCCGGCACCGGAACCGAGCCCGGTACCGGAACCGAAACTCCGATTGAATGGACCACGATCGGAACCGCAACCGGACAAAATTTAGTAACCGGCGGCTTCAAGGAAGAAGGAGAGGTCAGATTCTTTGATGTGACCCCCGGCACTGACTACAAAATTACTCTCAAAAAGATCATGTACATTCCGACTATGGAGGACAACCCGACTTGGACTACGCCGGATGCTATTGCTGCCGGCAAAATCGCAAACCTGACAGGTCTCGGATTGACCGGTAACGCTTCGAACTGTTCTCCCCGTATGCTCATTTATCAAGTGACGGACGGCGCACTCGGCAAGATTTTGAATGGTTCCGGCGGGGATGACCTTCAACCCGGAAACGCACTCCATATTGCAGAGGAAAGCATTGAATGGACTTGGGCAAAAATGGCAGCCGGAACCGATTGCTACGATACTTTCGAGATCGCGTTCAGCGCTCCTGTGGGATGCACCAAGATCGGTATCGCGTTCGCGTTCGGAAACTTCCCGGCTTGGGCACAATCGATGGAAGTGAAAATTGAGGATATTTTGTTGGAGGTGACCGGAGAGCACCAGCATGATCTGGAGGATGTTGAGGAGATCCCGGCTACCTGCACGCTCCCCGGAACGACTGCCGGAAAGAAATGCACGTCTTGCGGTGAGATGGTTGAAGGCTGCGAGGAGATCCCCGCGCTCGGCCACACCAAAGGCGAACTGCTTTCGGAGGAAGCGGCAACCTGCACCAAGAAGGGCGTTACTGCCGGATATGTTTGCGAGGTTTGCGGAGCTGTGATCGAAGGACGCGAAAAGCTGGATAAGATCGATCATCATTACGAGAACGGAACGTGCACGATGTGCGGCAAAAAAGATTCGAATTACGTGCCTGAGCAAAATACCGAAGCCGAATCGAACGGACAGACCGACTCGACTCAACAGAGTTCGGGTTGCGGCAGCTTGATTGGGGCGGGCGGCACGATGCTCGTGCTTGTTTCGACGGTCGGCGTTCTCGGCTTGAAAGTTGAATCCGAAAAGAAGAGAAATAAGCGGAAGTGATCTTCGGTTTTGAGCGGAGCGGTCTGCTGCACCGCGAAGTCGGCCATGCAACGACCGCTCCGATGTTGGTTCCGAAGAAAAAACAGAGCCGAAACGGCTCAATTTGGAGGTGTCTATAAATTAGATGAGAAGATTAATTTTGATTGTTTTGGTGTTGGCAATGGTGCTGGGATTTGCTTCTTGCACCGAGAACGAACCCGAAACACCGACGAACGATATAGAAGAAACGGTGGATCAAGAGCTGGACTATGCTCCCGATCTTCCGAGCAAATATTTCCCTGACGGAACGACGTTTACCTTTGGCGTCCGCTGGAATGAAAACAACGATGAGTATGCTTGGAACAACAACGACATCGTTTCCGAAGGATTGGACGGAGATAATATCAGCAATGCGGTTTTTGAGAGAAACGCCTTCTTTGAAGAAAAGTATAACGTGATCATCGCTATCCATAAGTGCGGAGACTGCGGTGTCGGACTTTACGATGGAAAGATGTCGAGTTTTATCCGTCAGAATGCAATGACGGGCGACGTTCCGATCAATGCGATCCTTGCTTCTCCCTATTCCACGGTTGGCTTTGCGATCGACGGTCTGATCACCGACCTGGAGACGTTGGAGTACCTTGATCTCGAAAATGAATGGTGGGATCAAGGCGCACTTTCTGATCTGCGTATGGGTGACCGGATCTATATGGCTGCGGGCGACGTAACGTTCGTTGATAACAAAGCTGTGACTGTATATGGCTTCAACAAAGATTTTGCGGAAGCTCTCTCTCTTCCCGACATTTACAAGACCGTGGAGGATAAAGAGTGGACTCTGGAAAAACTCAAAGAATATTCGGAAATGGCATATCAGGACCTCAACAGTGACGGTCCCGACGTCGGCGATAAGTATGGATTCACTTTCTGGCAGGATCAGGTTTACTGCTTCGTCACGAGCAGCGGTCTGCGCTTTACCGAACTGAACGGTGACGGATACCCGCAGATGACGATCGCCACTCCAACGTTTATTGACGGTTGGGAAAAGATTATTGATACGGTCACTGCGCCCGGAATGTTTAACCGTTATGCGTACTACCTCGAATCGGGTCAGAGCGACGACGGCGGCTCGGTATTTACCGAGGGACGTGCTCTCTTTTCGGGAATGAGTGTGTCGAATATCATGAAACTCAACTCGACAGGTACGGAAATTGATTACGGAATTATTCCCTCGCCTCTGTATGATGAGGATCAGGATGATTACATCACCACCGTTGCCGCTTACGGGTATTCCATGCTTTCGGTTCCGACCGGCGGAGACAGCCAGAAGCTGAGCGATACCGGTTATATTTTGGAAGCTTTCAGCGCAACCTCCAGAGCCACGATCCAGCCTGTATTCTACGATCTGGTTCTTCAATACCGTGTTGCACAGGCACAGCAGGATGCGAAAATGCTGGATCTGATCTATTCAAAGATCCGCTATGACATTGGAAACTTTATGAATTTTGACGGCTTCGTGAACGGTATCCTTGAATTGTTTGTCAAGCAAGACAAAGGAATACACACGTGGTATAAGGGTGCAGAAACAGCGATCAATGAGGATATCAAGAAGTTTTCCAAGGTTTTTGAGTAATACCGTATTCCCCGGAAAAGAACGCTTTTCCGAAAAAAATACAAATAAAAGAAAGGAAGAAGTTTTATGAAGAAAGACTTTGTTACACCCGTTGCGCAGGTAATCTACGCGGAACCAACAGACGTAATCGTAACATCCGGCTTTTTGGGAGAACAGGACATATGGAATGAAATCGACCAATAAGTTGATACCCAGAATCGTTTGCTTGGTTGCTGCTCTCATCCTCACGGTTTTCTTCGCTGCCTGCGTACCGATCGGAAATGAAGCTTCCGAATCGGATCCCAACGAAGCGAAAACTACCGAACCAACGGATACTCTCCCTTGGGCGGGAGAGAGCGAAACAACTACCCAACCCCATGATGATGGGGAACGATCCGGAGTAATTGAGTTACCGAGGATCCCGTTTCAAACCGAAAAATAAAAAAATGAATTAAAGGAGATTTTCAAATGAAAAAGTTGATTTCAAGCTTGCTCGTTGTGGCTATGCTCATGGCGACCATGCTATTCGTATTGCCGATGTCTGCATCGGCTGCTGCGGAACTTCCCACCGGAACGGTTGCACAAACGGCAGATTTTTATACCATCGGTACCACAAGCGCGGCAAATATCAGCACAGGCGGATTCAAAGAGTCGGGTTTGTTTTTCAAAGTCACTCCCGGAGAATCCTACAAGATCCACATCGACAAGCTGACGACGATTTTTTATCAGCAAGCGGATTTTGCGTCATGGACGACACCGGCCGCAATTGCGGAGAATAAATTTCCCAACCTGACCAATTACGCCCTCGATACCAGCTCCGGTTGTGCTTCCCC
>JAGAOU010000030.1 GCA_017623595.1 Clostridia bacterium | reverse complement strand
TCCACGGGCGTTGGCTCCACCGATATGGCGGCGGGAATGGCTACGGGAGGCGCATGGTTCAAGGTACCTTCCGCAATCAAATTCAATCTGACGGGCAAGCTTCCCTCAAATTGCAGCGGTAAGGATGTGATCCTCACCATCATCGGTATGATCGGTGTGGACGGCGCACTCTACAAGAGCATGGAGTTCGTTGGTGACGGAGCGCACGGGCTTTCGATGGACGATAGACTCTGCATTTGCAATATGGCAATCGAGGCGGGTGCAAAGAACGGTATTTTCCCCGTGGATGACGTAACACTTGCATATCTCGACGGCAGAAGCGAAAGAGCTCCCGTCGTATATGAAGCGGATAACGATGCGGAATACGAAAAGGTGATCGATATTGACCTTGCAAAAATCGTTCCCACCGTCGCGTGTCCTCACCTTCCCGAAAACACCCATCCCGCAAGCGAGCTTCACCATATTAAAGTCGATCAGGTTGTGATCGGCTCCTGCACAAACGGCAGAATGGAGGATATGGAAGCCGCGTACAAGATTCTCTGCGGCAACAAGGTTGCCGACGGAGTTCGCTGTATCATCATTCCCGGCACAATGCAAATTCTCCGTGAATGTGTAGAGCGCGGATATTATACCGCATTCATTGATGCGGGCGCGGTGGTTTCCACACCTACCTGCGGGCCCTGCCTTGGTGGTTATATGGGAATCCTTGCCGCAGGCGAGCGTTGCCTTGCAACCACCAACCGCAATTTTGTGGGCAGAATGGGACACGTAGACAGCGAGGTATACCTTGCATCTCCCCACACCGCAGCCGCAACTGCGATTGCAGGCTTTATTACCGAGTATAAGGAGGAAAAGTGATGAACACACAAGGAAAAGTTTTCAAATATCCCGATAACGTGGACACGGACGTTATTATCCCCGCACGTTATCTGAACACCCCCGATGCGAAGGAGCTTGCCCTCCATTGCATGGAGGATATAGACACCGAATTTGTAAAGCAGGTCAAAGTCGGTGACGTGATGGTTGCAGGCTGGAATTTTGGTTGTGGCTCGTCCCGCGAGCACGCTCCTCTTGTCATCAAGACATGCGGCACGGGATGCGTAATCGCAAAAAGCTTTGCCCGTATTTTCTACCGCAACGCGATCAATATCGGACTTCCCATTCTTGAATGCGAGGAAGCGGCAGAGGAAATTAAGGCAAACGATGAGGTCAAGGTTGATTTTGACACAGGTGTCATTACCAACGTGACTACCGGCAAGACCTATCAGGCACAGCCCTTCCCGCCGTTTATTCAGAATATTATCAAGTGCGGTGGACTTCTGAAATCCTTGAAGGAGGGTACGAACAATGGTTAAGAACATTGCAGTCATTCGAGGCGACGGAATTGGCCCCGAAATCGTAAATGAAGCGCTCCGTGTGCTTGGCAAGGTTGCCGAGCTTTACGGACACACATTTAAATACACCGATGTGGATATGGGTGGTTGCGCCATTGACAAATACGGCGATCCACTTCCCGAGCACGAGCTTCAAAAGTGTGTAAACTCCGATAGTGTTCTCTTGGGAGCTGTCGGCGGTAACAAGTGGAACGATGTTCCTGGGACTTTGCGCCCCGAAAAAGGACTCCTTCGCCTCCGCGCGGGAATGGGCGTGTACTCCAACAACCGTCCCGCAAAGATATGGCCTCAGCTTGCCGATGCTTCGCCTTTGAAGAAATCCATCGTAGATCAAGGCATTGATTTTATCATTGTAAGAGAGCTGATCGGCGGTATTTACTTTGGTGAGCACAAGACCGAGGGCGACGTTGCCACCGACGTTTTGACATACAGTGAATCCGAGATCGAGCGCATCGGCATGATCGGCTTTGAAACAGCGAGGAAGAGAAACAAAAAGCTTTGTTCGGTCGAAAAATCCAACGTACTCGACAGCAGCCGCCTTTGGAAAAAGGTCATGCACCGACTTGCAGAGGAATATCCCGACGTTGAGCTTTCGGATATGCTCGTTGACAACTGCGCCATGCAGATCGTCAAGAACCCCGCACAGTTTGACGTGATCGTAACCGAGAATATGTTTGGCGACATTCTCTCGGATGAGGCATCGATGATCACGGGCTCTATCGGTATGATCCCTTCGTCAAGTCTTGGCGCAACGACTTGCGGTCTTTACGAGCCTATTCACGGCTCGGCTCCCGACATTGCGGGTAAGGACGTTGCCAATCCCATTGGAACAATTCTTTCCGCTGCTATGATGCTTCGCTTCAGCTTTGATATGCCGAAGGAAGCCGAAACAATAGAAAACGCCGTTTCCGCATATCTCGACGCAGGCTATCGCACAGCCGATATTATGAGCGAGGGGGGAAAACTCGTTGGCTGTCGTCAGTGCGGCGAGCTGATTATAGAAAATTTAAGAAAGGGGTGAGGAATATGCTTCTTTCAGGCTCAGATATCCTCGTAAAAACTTTAATTGAACAGGGCTGTGAAACCGTTTTCGGATATCCCGGCGGTCAGTTCTTAAACGTATATGACAGCCTTTATAAATACCAAAATGAAATCAATCACGTTCTGACCGCCCACGAGCAGGGCGCGGCGCACGCGGCTGACGGCTATGCGAGAACAACGGGCAAGGTCGGTGTGGTCATCTCTACATCAGGCCCCGGCGCTACCAACCTTGTAACCGGTATTGCGACTGCTTATCTTGATTCTGTCCCTATGGTCGCTATCTGCGGTAACGTACCCACAACACAGATCGGCACGGACAGCTTTCAGGAAATCGACATCACGGGTGTGACGCTTCCCATCACCAAGCATAATTATTTTGTCAGCGACGTTGCCGATTTGGCAGACACCATTCGCGAGGCGTTCCGACTTGCCAAATCGGGCAGACCGGGGTCCGTGCTGATTGACGTACCCAAGGACGTGCAGATCGCAAAATGCGAGTATGAAGCCGAGGCTCCTGTGGAGTGTGACGAACCCTTCGCCGCGAAGGAAGTTCGTATCAAAGAAGCGGCAGAAATCGTCAATTCAGCTAAGCGTCCCTTTATCTACTTTGGAGGCGGCGTGATCACATCGAATGCGCAGGAGGAAGTTTTAGCTCTTGCCGAAAAGATCGATGCTCCTATCGGTTGTTCGCTCATGGGACTTTCGGCAATTCCAACCGACCATCCGAGATTTCTCGGTATGCAGGGAATGCACGGTCATTATGCTTCTTCTATGTCGATGCACAATGCCGACGTGATCCTATCCCTCGGCGTTCGCTTCAACGATCGCGTGACAGGCAACCGAACAAAATTTGCCACGGGTGCTAAGATCGTTCACATAGACGTGGACGGCTCGGAGCTGAATAAAACCGTCAATTCGGTATGCGGTCTGCGCGGAGATGTAAAGCTTACCTTGCAAAAGCTTCTGCCTCTTTTGAATGAAGGCACAAAGCACGATTGGATGGCTAAAGTTGATTCTTTTCGTAAGGAAGAAGAAACCTATCTCGATCACCGCGAGGGCTTGACACCTCGCCGTGCCATTTTGACTCTTAACAAACATCTTGGAGAAAACACGGCAGTATGTACCGATGTCGGTCAGCATCAGATGTGGTCGGCACAGAATCTGAGCTTTAGGACACCCCGACGTTTTCTTTCCAGCGGCGGTCTTGGCACAATGGGCTTTGGTTTTGGTGCTGCAATCGGTGCGGCATGTGGCACAAAAGAACGAAGTGTTTTGGTTACAGGTGATGGTAGCTTCGGTATGAATTTAAACGAGCTTGCAACCGCTGTACGATATAATATCCCTGTTGTTATTCTAATTATGAACAACGGCGTACTCGGTATGGTTCGTCAGTGGCAGACCTTGTTCTACAACAAGCATTATTCCAATACGGTACTGGAGTGCAAAACAGACTTTACCGCATTTGCAAAATCCTTTGGAGCTGACGGCGAGGCGGTCGCATCGCCTGAAGAATTAGATATGGCTCTCAGCCGTGCTTTTGAAACCGAAGGACCTTATGTCATAGATTGCAGTATCGACAAGGATGAATTTGTTCTTCCCATGCTTCCGCCCGGTGGCAGTATGGATGATATTATTGTAAAATTGGAGGTGGAAGAATGAGCAGATATACCGTAGCAGTATTGGTGCGAAACCAGTTTGGTGTTCTCAACCGTGTAACAAGTATGTTCCGCCGCCGACAATTTAATATCAGTGCTTTGACCGTTAGCGAAACTGAAACCAGCGAGCTTTCCCGTATTACAGTTGTCTTTGGTGGTGAAGAAATTGCAAAACAGCAACTGATCAATCAGTTATATAAGTTGCCTGATGTTTGTTCCATCAAAGAGTTCAGCGAAGATAACTCTGTAAGTTGTGAACTGTTACTAATCAAAATGAAAAATGAAGCGAGTTCCCGTGAGGATATCCGTAATGCCGCCGACGCTTTCGGTGCCGTTACCGTGGATTATTCAAAGGATTATATAACCTTCCGCCTTGCGGACAGCTCCAGAAAAATCGATGATTTCATCAATCTTTTACGTGAATATACCATACTTGAAATCTGCCGAACCGGTAGTGTTTCCCTTGAAAAAGGTAGTACAACCATTCGTCAAATTATAAATTTATAATAAAGAAAGAGGTAATTAAAATGGCAAACAGAATTTTCTATCAGCAGGATTGCGATCTTCAGAAACTGAACGGCAAGACCGTTGCAATCATCGGTTACGGCTCACAGGGACACGCCCACGCCCTCAACTTAAAGGACAGCGGCGTCAATGTTGTCGTCGGTCTTTACGAAGGCTCCAAGAGTTGGGCAAAGGCAGAAGCACAAGGCTTAAAGGTTATGACAAGTGCCGAAGCGACCAAAGTAGCGGATATCATTATGATCCTTATCAATGACGAAAAGCAGGCGGCTCTATACAAGGAGTCTATTGAGCCTAACCTGACCGAGGGCAAGACACTTGCATTTGCTCACGGCTTCAATATCCATTTCGGATGCATCAAGCCTCCGAAGAATGTGAACGTCATCATGATCGCGCCCAAAGGCCCCGGTCATACGGTTCGCTCCGAATATCAGGCGGGCAAGGGTGTTCCTTGTTTGATTGCGGTTGAACAGGATGCTACGGGTGATGCGTGGGATCTCGGTCTTGCTTACGCTCTCGGTATCGGTGGCGCGAGAGCAGGCGTGCTTGAAACCAACTTCCGCACAGAAACCGAAACCGACCTCTTTGGCGAGCAGGCAGTCCTTTGTGGCGGTGTTTGCGCTCTGATGCAGGCGGGCTATGAAACTCTCGTTGAAGCAGGCTACGATCCAAGAAACGCATATTTCGAGTGTATTCACGAGATGAAGCTGATTGTTGACCTGATCTATCAGAGCGGCTTTGCGGGAATGCGTTATTCTATCTCCAATACCGCCGAGTATGGCGATTATGTCACCGGTCCCAAGATCATCACCGAGGAAACCAAGAAGACCATGAAGAAGATCCTGAAGGACATCCAGGACGGCACCTTTGCCAAGGACTTCCTGCTGGATATGTCCAGTGCCGGTGCGCAGGTCCACTTCAACGCTATGCGTAAGCGGGCTTCCGAACATCCTTCCGAAGTGGTTGGTGCCGATATCCGCAAGCTGTACAGCTGGAGTGATGAGGATAAACTCATCAACAACTGATGGGAGGAAAACCTATGCCGAAAGAAAATGTAGTGGATGGGGTGCAAAATGCCCCACACCGCAGCTTGTTTCACGCTTTGGGACTGACGGAAGAGGAACAGAAAAGACCCCTCATTGGTATTGTCAGCTCCTATAACGAAATCGTTCCCGGCCATATGAACATCGAGAAGATCGTGGATGCGGTTAAGCTGGGTGTTGCCATGGCCGGCGGTACACCCATCGTCTTCCCGGCCATCGCGGTTTGCGACGGCATTGCTATGGGTCATACCGGCATGAAGTATTCTCTTGTGACCCGTGATCTGATCGCCGATTCCACCGAAGCCATGGCATTGGCTCACGGCTTTGACGGCCTTATGATGGTGCCCAACTGCGATAAGAATGTTCCGGGCCTGCTGATGGCAGCTGCCAGAGTGAATATTCCCACTGTGTTTGTCAGTGGTGGCCCTATGCTGGCTGGTCGGGTGGAGGGCAAGAAAACCAGCCTTTCCAGCATGTTTGAAGCTGTGGGTGCTTACGCCGCAGGCAAGCTTTCTGACGAAAAACTGAAGGAATATGAGTGTAAGACTTGCCCCACCTGCGGCTCCTGCTCTGGTATGTACACCGCAAACTCCATGAACTGTCTAACAGAAGCACTGGGCATGGGACTTCGGGGCAACGGCACAATTCCTGCCGTTTACTCCGCCCGGATCGAGCTTGCTAAGCACGCCGGTATGGCAGTTATGAATCTGGTGCGGAAGGACATCCGTCCCCGTGACATTATGACGGAAGACGCGCTGATGAACGCGCTGACGGTGGATATGGCACTGGGTTGCTCCACCAACTCTATGCTCCATCTGCCTGCCATCGCCCACGAATGCGGCGTGGATCTGAACCTGGATATTGCCAACGCCATGAGCGCAAAGACACCTAACCTCTGCCACCTTGCTCCCGCAGGCAGAACCTATATGGAGGATCTGGACGAGGCCGGCGGTGTGTACGCAGTGATGAATGAACTGACCAAGAAGGGGCTGATCCATACCCAGTGCATGACCGTCACCGGAAAGACCATAGGCGAGAATATCGCCGGTTGCGTAAACACCGACCCGGAAGTAATTCGTCCCATCGAAAATCCCTACAGTGAAACCGGTGGTATTGCCGTTTTGAAAGGCAACCTGGCACCGGAGGGAAGCGTTGTCAAGCGCAGTGCGGTGCTTCCCGAAATGCTGGTGCACGAAGGTCCTGCAAGAGTCTTTGACTGCGAAGAAGACGCCCAGGCAGCTATCAACGCAGGTAAGATCGTCCCCGGTGATGTGGTGGTTATACGCTACGAAGGCCCTAAGGGTGGTCCCGGTATGCGGGAAATGCTGAACCCCACTTCTGCGATTATGGGTATGGGATTGGGTAACTCTGTGGCGCTCATCACGGATGGCCGTTTCAGCGGTGCGACCCGTGGCGCCTGCGTGGGTCATGTGACCCCGGAAGCAGCTTCCGGCGGTATGATCGGCGTGGTGGAGGAGGGTGACATCATCAGCATCAACATCCCGGAAAACACCATTGAACTAAAGGTGGACGAAGCTGTGCTGGCCGAGCGGATGAAGAACTTTGTTCCCAAGAAAAAAGAACTGTCCGGTTACTTGAAGCGGTATGCCGCATTGGTTTCTGGCGGTGCGACAGGAGCGACGCTGAACTGATATGAAGGAATTAAAAAATAAGCTGGAATCTTTATGCGTGTTCCGGCCTTTACTGAAAGACTCCGTTGTTTCCACTTTGTGTACATATCTGAATAGCCCCACAAGCTCGGCTTATGCCGAGTTTGTGGCCGCGCTTTATGAAGCAAATGGCGGAAATATCACCGAACATATCCGGGAGCTTTGCGAAAACAGCAGCAATGT
>JAGAOU010000029.1 GCA_017623595.1 Clostridia bacterium | reverse complement strand
GCGGATCTCTTCCGCGGCGGGATCTCCGTATGCCGCAAAGGTTTTCGCCAACTCATCCAGCCCCAGCAGGTTGAAAACGTCGGTGGAGGTCCAGCATTGGAATTGCTGGGTCCAGTCGATCCCCCGCAGATAAGGGAACAGTCCTCCCGCCAGTTCTTCCGTATCGGTTACGCTTCTGCGAAGGTCCTTGATGAAGCGGAAGGCCGCGTAGGCTTTGTCCCGATATTCCCCGAAGAAAGCACGGTTTTTCGTGGCGTTGCAGTATTGAGCAAAGCTGAACAGAACCGCCGCCGTCATACTTCCCCAATAAATGCCCAAGGGGCCGATCTCTCCCGTGGATTCCTGCAGATGGTCGAAATACGTGTGGAAAATCGGCTCCACGTATTCGTCGAAATCTCCTACGTGGCAGATCCCCTCAATGTGGAACATGGCCTCTGTGGCCCAGATGATCCGTTGCAGGTTTCCCTGACGGGGAATGACCCAGTTGTCCTTGGTGTAGACCGTCATTTGCAACAGTTGTGCCACCATATGACGGACGGCCTTCATCATAGACGGATCTTCTGCGATTTTTGCGGGAAGCTTGTTGATGCGGGAAAGTTCCTTCTGCCAGAATGCCACGGTTTTCGCTTTTTCTTCTTCGTAATCGTAGTCGGTAACTTCCCCTTTGTCCATCTTGAAGGTGAACGAAAAGCTTTCTCCGCCTTTCAGATCCAGCGGAATTTCAACCCCATCCAGTTTTTTGTGCCACAGAACGGGGCAACTGAAGGAAATGCTTCGTTCTCCGTCGGTGAATCCGTCTCCGAGGGGATACCAGCAGCAGGTGATGTTTTTCCACTGCTCTAGTTTCGGATCGTGGCTTACGTAGCCGTCGGGTCCGCCGCAGACCAGATCCCGTTCCATTGTGGTCCGAAGCAGGAGGGTAAGGATTTCGGAAATCGCTTCATTTCCCGTGTTGCGGATTTCCATTTTTCCGAACAACGTGCTTTTACGGGCGGAATTGCAGAAGCATTCCAGTTCGATCTCCAGGTTTTCTTCCCGAAAAATCAGGCCGTGGATGGGGGTTCCGTCCTCCGTGATCACGTTTTTCACCTTCCGGAAATCCATCATCCGTTGGCTTTCTCTCCCCAGAACAGGCCAAAGTCCGCAGCTGATCTGCAGATTGTAGTCTCTGCCTTCCGTAATGCGACTGCGATCCCGATTTACGTCGTATTCTCCGAAGAGAATTTTTCCTTCCGCCCAAAGGGTAAAGAACCGTTCGGAAAGGGGTGGATGAACGTATCGGCGGATGGTTTTGGGTCTTTCGCAAAAGTGATCGTTAAACATAATCAGGCTTCTCCTTTTTCTTGAAGGCGGATTGGTGATGGTTTTATTATAGCATAAGAAAGTGTCTTTTTCTTGCTATATATCGGGAGATTTGTGCCATATTCCGTTTTTTTGGAAAAAAGAAAAACCCCTCTCGGGAGGGGTTTTCTATGTTATACTGTCAATGTGACGTCTTTTTCCAACGTATATTCCTTGCCTTGCCAGAGCAGCGTGCCGCCTTCCGCTCCTGCGGTGACGGAGAGTTTTCCGTCGGCGTATTCCACCTGAACTTCTCCTTCGGGAAGGGGAACGGTGCCTTGGAAGGACTTGTATTTTCCGGGGTTCGGCTCCACGCGGAAGGTTTTGTATCCCACATCGGTGGGGTAGACCCCAACGCAGTATCGGCCCAACAGATAGATGGGGCCGCTTCCCCATGCGTGACAGAGGGAGCAACCGAATTTTTTGCCGTACATTTCGTAGTGATCGATTCCTTCTCGGTTGGGGTCAAACTGTTCCCAGATCGAAGTGCCGCCCAGCCTCAGAATACCGCCCCAATAGGATTCGATTTTGTCCTGAATGTGTTGAATTTTTCCCAGTTTTCCGTAGGAAAGAAGTTCGAAAAATTCGAAATAGGGGGTTGTGATTGGGGTAACGGCATCATTCTCCAGTACGCTCTCATAGATCTTTTGAATCTTGTCTTCATCGACAAAATCATACAGAATGGCGAAGATGTTTGCGTGACGGGTAACATTCTCCTTGCCGGAGGTGTGGCAGTCGATAAAGGCTCCCTTTTCCTCGTTCCAGTAATCCCTCAGGATCTGCGCCTTGAGTTTTTCCGCTTCTGCGGTGTAGTTCCCACCGTCCTCGCCCACCAGTTCTGAAAGGGTTGCCATGGCATTCTTGGTTTGCCAGTAGAGAATCTGCTCTGCGCAGAGGGGCCCCGATTTGTCCATGGGGGACCAGTCGATAAAGATCCAGTCTCCCGAGCGGTGACATACATAATCCTTCTCGTCAGTTCGGGAAGCCAGGAATTCATAGAGGGCGCAGATGCGCGGCCAAACAAAGGCGACAAATTTCGAATCTCCCGTGTTTTGGTAATATTCTTTCACCGCAATGATGAGATACATGGTGTAGTCGTTGATGGTGTTGACATGCTGTGCATAGGGCGGTTTCCCCAAAAGCGCAAGAATGGTTCGTTTTGTGATATTGTTGTCAAAGAAGAGATAGTTGTTTGCCATGTAGGATTGATAGGCATCCCCCGACCAAACCCAGCGATCCCGCTTGATTCCGTCCAGGAAAAACTCACGGGAATTCAGATGGAAGGTGTGGGCGCAGACATCCCAAATTTTTTTAATCTCCGGATTGTTGCAGGAGAAGTCTGCCCGATCCTTTAGAGGGAGGTATTCGTAGTTGGCCCGGACCTTTACGGAATCGGCGGCATTTTCAAGGAAAACAAAGCGAAATGCCCGTCCGTCCAGATCATAGCGGTCCTGCCCCGCAAGGGTGAGTCGGATGATGGCATTTTGTGCATCCAGCGCTTCTTCCCGGGATTCCCCGTAGCAAAGACGGTAGGTCTGCTCCTTATCCCCCCTCTCGATCTGTAAACGGGCAAAGGTTTCCCTGCCGAAATCATAGAGAATTCCCTCCCCGATGCGCTCGGAGGCAACGGGGAAGATGGGCTCGTAGGAGAATTTGAAAATATGCGGATTGTCGTTTTTGTCGCAGTATTCTTCCATGGTGCCCACGGGGTATTTTTCTGTCGAGGCATGCACACAGATCCAACTTTCGTCGGTGATAAGCTCCTCACTGTCGATAAAAACACAGGGAAAGGTACCGTCGGCACAGAGGACGGGAATTTCAATGTCATGCTCGCCCGCAGTGAAGGGAATTTCTGTTTCGGGGGCATATTTTTCTCCGTCCACACGGATATAAGCCTTCCCCCTCACCGACACCTGAAAGCTGCCTGCCCGACGGGCATTGAATTTTTTGCGGAACACTACGTTTGGGAAGGGGGGATATAAAGCCCACATAACGGGATATTCCACGCCCAATTCTTCTCTGCGGGAATGAAGTTGTATGGAGTGATACAGTTCAAAATCGCCTTTGCACCAAATCCATCTGGCGTTATTCATGGCAGACGCTCCTTGTTGCTTTTTTTTTAATTATATCATGTTCTTCGCGGTTCTGTCAATAGTCTGTTTGTTTTGGATTATGGTCTTTTTTTAATTATGGCCAAAAAGCGGAGCCCGTCCGAAGGGACGGGCTCGTGGGCTTAAAAGAAGTTGTTCCACTTTTTCTGCAGGGGCTTTTCCATGAACTTGGTCCACAGGAAGTATGCCAGCATGGCGCAAGCGGTGCCCAGCAGGATTCCGCCGAGAATGTCGGTGGGGAAGTGGACGTAGACATAGAGACGGGAGTATGCGATCAGCGCCGCCATAACAAGGGCGGGAATGCCCCACTTCTTGTGGAAGAGGAAGATGCCCACCGCCGCCGCAAAGGAGGACGTGGTATGCCCCGAGGGGAAGGAATATTCGCCCGGACGGGGAATCAGCAGACTGTCGCCGTCCAGCAATGCCCCCGGTGTATCGAAGGGGCGGGGACGTTGGAAGATGTTTTTCAGCGTGATGTTGCCGAAGATCAGGCCGAAGATCAGCGCCAGCCCCATCACAATACCCACCTTGCGGGTCTTTCGGAAGAAGAGCAAAATCACAGCAAGGGCGATCCACAGAATTCCTTCGTCACCAAGATGGGTGATAAAGGTGAAGATCTTGTCCAGCACGCCGTTGGAAAGATGCTCTTGAATAAAGTTATCGATCCCCAGATCGAAATCCACAAGCCACTGAGGAAAGGCGATTGCCAATGCGTTCCACATGACATAATCCTCACAGATTGATCAGCGCGGTCACGATTTGACGCATGCAGGTGCGCTGATATTCCTTGTCTTCCATGGCTTCGCCCGTGATCAGGTTGCGATCCACCAGCAGAAGTGCAGCGGCCTTTTTGCCTGCGGCTTCCGCCTTGGCAAGAAGTGTATAGGAGGCGGTGTCGGCGGCAATCAGATCTTCTCCGATGTATTCTGCGGCGTCCTTCGCATCAAGGAAACGGTAGTCGGCGGAGACAATGCTGCCAATGTTGAGAATGGGGCTTTCATAAGCGAAGTTGACCAGCTCCAGACGGTTCTCGAAATCCGCCTTGATGGCTTCTGCCAGTTCTCCGTCGGGGACGGCCACATCCATGGTAGTGTCCGATTCCGCATCGGCGGCAAGCACATACTGACGGGGGCCGATTTCTTCCTTCAAACTGTCGCAGAGGCCTGCGTAAATGACCGATTCCACATCGTAGTTGTCAAACAGATCGTCGGCCAAAAATCCCATCATGGCACTGCCGAGACCGGCGGAAATGACGGTGACGGCCTTGCCCTTATAGGTACCCGTGTATCCCGTGAAATTCTTGTTTCCGTTAAATTTCACGTAGTTTTGCATATAGGTTTCGGCCACGTGGACACAGGATTCGATGTCGGGGGTGAGCAGAACCTTTTTGGCGATCTTTTCGGCCTCTACGCCGATGGTGAAATTGGGCTTTTTCATTTGGCATACCTCGTTTCATGTATGAATATAGTTAATTGTAGGACAACCTTATTTCGCGCGGAACACCACGCGGCGGAAATAGTTCAGTTTTTCATGGAAGAAATGGTATTTCTTTTCGTCCAGGATCAGATGGTATTCTCCGGGCATTTCCACAAACTCTCCGGCGTACTGTTTTTTATAGAGATAGAGGTCATACATGGGATCCTCCTTCAGTTTGTCGGTGGTCAGCTTCAGTGTTCCGCCCATGTTAAATGTTGTTACCGAGCCGTCTATTGCATCGCAGATCATGTCCCAATAGTTGGCAGTGAGTTTTAAGTCTCGCAAGGCAAAGGCGTTTGCTCCGTAGAAGTTGTACGCTTTGTTTCCCAGCTTAATGAAGAAAGATGCCGAGATGTACGGATTGTCTTTGTATTTTTCGGAAAGACCAATACGCTTTTTTAAGGCATCAATCTGTTTGATAGCTTCCCGTTCCTTCGGTTTAAGGCGCTCTACCTTTTGGGGTGTGGTTTCGGGATTTTCCATTTCATCCCGTATGGTTTTTAGGCGTCCTTCCGCCTCGTTCAATACATTATGGGTATAGACCATATCTTTTTCATAATCGTATTTCCAAAGATAGATGGTAACATAGTCCCCTAATTCTTTTGCAAAGCGGTAATAGTAGTCTTCGTCTCGGTGACCGAACCCCTTCTTTTGTGTGGTTTCTACCAACAAATTGTAGAAAACCTTTACTCCTTCTCTCAGGGTTTCTCCACGGAATCGGTGGACGGTAACGCCTCGGTCTCTGCTGATGTTAATGTCGTTGCGCAATTTGACCGCACAACGGTTGAATAACCTTGTTTTCTCTTCTTCGGGATCGTTATTCGGATCAAGATATAGGCGGTAGTTCGTTCGGGGCTGCATTTCGCTCTTTGCACGCTTATAACCGAGGTGTTCCAATAATTCGCGTACGCTGTTTTCGGGTTCCGCAAAGTCTATTTTTTCGTCGCACCAGGGGTCAATAATGGTGTAGATGATCCTCTTTTTTTTGCAGAATTCCTTTAAATATTCTGTAAATTCTTCCACCAATTCCCGGTTTGTCCAATCACCCACAAAACCACGGGTGATGTACCCTATAGACCAAGGAGTAAGGAAGATGTTTAATTTATAGACAATGCAGGACAACACCGCCTCTTCGCCTTCAAAGCCCATGATGCCCAAAGGCTTATAAAAGCTGCGGAAATTTGCCCATTCTTTTGTTTGTTGGAAAATGCCGTTCTTCCGCCCGAATTCCCCCGCTCCTTCCACGGTCACGGGACGGAAGGTGTATCGATTCGCCATAGCGTTGTCTCCGTCGGTGTGTATTATATACCGATATTATAACACCGATTGAAAGAAAAGTCAAGATTTGTGCGTCTTTTTTCGGATTTTTTCTTCTTTGACACAAAAAATACGGAAATTAGCCCTTTACAGATCGAAAAAAATGTGTTATAATAGTAGAATAGAAAAATACTGTCGCTTTCGGGCGACTGAAAAGACAGGAAAGGATGAAATCAAATGTATACTCTGGGTTTTATCGGCGCAGGCCATATGGGTTCCGCGCTGATGGAGGGGCTTCTCTCCCGGAAGGTCCTTACTCCCGCATCTGTCTGCGCATACGATCCCGATGAGACGGTTCGTGCATCTCTTGCCGAACAGGGTGTTACGGTTTTGGAAAATGAGGCCGCCGTTGCTTCTTCTTCCAAATTTGTCGTTGTGGCGGTCCGCCCCTCGGATGTCCGCACGGTAATGGAAACCATCAAGGATGCCGTTTCCTTCAACAATGTCATCATCAGCCTCGCCGCAGGTGTTACCATTTCCGCCATCAAGAAATTCCTCGGGAAGGAATGTAAGCTGGTGCGTGCCATTCCCAATGTGGCTTGCCGTTTCGGTAACGGTGTCACTGCCGTGGCATACGAAATGCCCATTACCTATCAGGAGCTTCAGCTGGTGAAGGATCTCTTTGAATCCGTGGGCATCATCCGCGTTGTGGAAGAAAAGCAGCTGAACGATTACATCGCCGCTGCCGGTTCTGCCGCAGGCTACATCTATTATATGGTAAAGGCTATTGCCGAGGGCGCCGTTGCTCAGGGCATCGATCCCGAGACCGCTGAGATGATCGCTTCCCGCGTTTTGATCGGTGCTGCCAAGACCATGGAAACGTCCAAGAAATCCGCAGACGAGCTTTTGTCTGATATCGCTACTCCCAAAGGAACCACCGCCGAAGCCATCAATGTGATGGAAAAGAGCGGCTTTTCTCAGATTATGGCAGACGCGATGCTTGCTTGTACGAAGCGCGCGAATGACATGGATATCATAAATCTTCCCTAACGGGGAATTTTCATCGTCATAAGGACGAAGGAATGTGAATGTTCTGTGGGATTCGGCAGGATTTTTCGGGTGGAAAACCGCTTAAAGTCCCAAAAATGGTACACTCTGCATTTCTTTTGTGCAATACTACCAAAAAGTGCACTCGAAATTTGGTGATATTGCCACTATGAAAATTTTTCATTTTATGGTATTATATATAGGTAAAATCATTTTGCAATAAAAACTGGAGGTATATCACAGTGGCAGGATTAGTATTAAAAGGCATCGGTAAGGTTTACGCCGGCGGCGTTCGTGCGGTTACCGACGTCAACCTCAAGATTAAAGATAAAGAGTTCATCATTTTGGTCGGACCTTCCGGCTGCGGTAAGTCTACCACCCTGCGTATGATCGCAGGTCTGGAAGAAATCACCGAAGGCGAACTGCTGATCGATGACCGCTTGGTCAACGATGTCGCTCCCAAGGATCGCGATATCGCGATGGTGTTCCAGAACTACGCTCTTTATCCCCACATGACCGTTTATGAAAACATGGCTTTCGGTCTGAAGCTCCGCAAGGTTTCCAAGGAAGAAATCAAGCGTCGCGTTGACGAAGCTGCCCGCATCCTTGATATTTCTCACCTTCTCGACCGTCGTCCCAAGGCTCTGTCCGGTGGTCAGAGACAGCGTGTTGCTCTCGGCCGTGCTATCGTTCGTGAGCCCAAGGTCTTCCTTCTGGATGAACCTCTGTCCAACCTGGACGCTAAGCTCCGTGCTTCCATGAGAACCGAGCTGTCCAAGATCCACAGAAAACTGGGTACCACCTTCATTTACGTTACCCATGACCAGACCGAGGCTATGACCATGGCTGACCGTATCGTCGTTATGAAAGACGGCTTCGTTCAGCAGTGCGACGCTCCTCAGGTTCTGTATGATACTCCCTGCAACCTCTTCGTTGCCGGCTTTATCGGATCTCCCCAGATGAACTTCATCGAAGTTAAGCTGACCCGTCGCGGCGACGATATGTTCGTCAACTTCGGCGACTCTTCTCTTAAGATCCCCGAAGAAAAAGTACGTACCGAAAACTATGAAAAGCTGCTCAGCTACGGCGGTAAGCAGGTTATCATGGGTATCCGTCCCGAAAACATCTACGATGACCCCTTCTACTTCGAAAAGTATGCTGATGCCATCATCACTGCTGACGTTGAAGTTACCGAAAAGATGGGTGCTGAAACTTATCTGTACCTGGATGTTCAGGAGAACAAGTTCACTGCTCGCGTCGATCCCACCTCTGTTGCTAAGCCCGGCGACAACATTAAGATCGCTCTCGATATGAGCAAGATTCACCTCTTCGATATCGATACCGAACAGACTATCATCAACTAAGGTTTGTTTTCTATGACCCTTTCGATTTCTTCGAAAATTTTCCGAAACGCCTCCCCCTCACTTCTGTGAGGGCGGGGCGTTTTGTTCTTTTTCGGAAAAATCAAGGGGATCAGGAAGGGAGGACTGTTGTATGGTTCCGGATTTTGCCGCTGCCCATGATCGCTATCTTCCCTTTGTCCGCCTTGTGGTTTCTTCCTATCCCGAACGGTATCGGGACGATTTGACCCAGGACGGATTGTGGGGGTTGTACCTCGGATGTTGTGCCTATGATCCTTCCCGAGGCGTCCCCTTTGATGCCTATATTAAAGTGTGTATCCGCAATCGCATTCTTTCCTCCCTTCGTAATTATGCTTCCGATGCAAACCTGATTCCGTTGGAGGGTCTTAAAACCGAGCTTCCCGCCGACGAGCTCCCCTTAGAGGAGCGCTATGCAGAGCATGATGCGGTGCGCGAAGCCTTGCGGATGCTTCGGCCTCGCCTTTCTTCTCTAGAGCGAAAGGTTTTGGAGCTTTATCTCTCCGGCAAAACAGGGCAGGCAATCGCCGCTACCTTGGGTATTTCACCCAAATCAGCGGATAACGCCATGACCCGTATTAAGAAAAAAATACGGGATCATCTACCGTATTGAAATAATATATGCCCGATTATAGTGGTGCTGTCAATCCATTGCACAGGGTGCAGAATCGGTCTTTCGCAGAAAATGTGCACGGTATTTTTTACGGATGTCGACGCTGTCGTGGAACTCAGAGGGGTTTTTTCGTTTTCCCGTGGAAAAGGATGGACGCTCGTCGGTGCAATTCCGACATGGGCGAAAATAATTAAAGTGAGGTAACTCAACATGTATGAAGATAAGGAATTGACCTGTAAAGATTGTGGTAAAACTTTCGTTTTCACCGCCGGCGAACAGGAATTCTACGCTGAAAAGGGCTTCCAGAACGAGCCCCAGCGTTGCAAAGAATGCAGAGATGCAAGAAAGAATGCCAGCAGAGGTGCTAAGGAATACTTCACCACCACTTGCGCAAAGTGTGGCGGCGAAGCTAAGGTTCCCTTCCAGCCCAGAGAAGACAAGCCCGTTTATTGCAGCGCTTGCTACGCTGAAATGAAGGCACAGTCCGAAAACTGAGTAACTCTTTCCAATGGGAAAACAGCCGTGCAGAATGTTTTTTGAGAAAAAGGTGGCTCCACGGAGTCACCTTTTTTGTCTGAATTTATGTAAGGGGGTTCTCTATGAAAATAAAAATGAAACGGATGACCTACGATGAAGTGATGGCATTGCCCCGCCCCCGCCATCGCCGTCCCCTGCGCCCCGATATGGTGTTTCGGACCATTATTCGCGTCGGCTCCATCCCCGCGTTGATCAAGTCAAAGTTTTCTTATACCGCCCATCGCATGGATTTGGCGGGTAAAGGTCCTTGGTTGGTTCTGATGAATCATTCCTGCTTTATGGATTTGAAGATGGCTTCCAAAATTCTGTACCCCAAGCCCTTCTGTACCGTTTGTACTTCTGACGGCTTTGTCGGGAAGAATTGGCTGATGCGAGTGATCGGTTGTATTCCGACTCAGAAGTTCGTTTCGGATCTGAGTCTGATTCGTGATATTCTTTATGCTGTAAGAGAGAAGAAAACCTCGGTTTTGATGTATCCCGAAGCCGGTTATTCCTTTGACGGTCGCGCCACGCCGTTGCCTCGAAAATTAGGCGTATTGTTGAAAAAGTTGGACGTTCCTGTGGTTACGATCACGTCAAAGGGTGCCTTTGCTCGGGATCCCCTCTACAACGGTCTTCAGCTGCGGAAGGTGAAGGTGTCTGCCCATGTGCAATGCCTTTTGACCCCGGAAGAGATTCGGGAGAAATCGGTG
>JAGAOU010000028.1 GCA_017623595.1 Clostridia bacterium | reverse complement strand
CACCTCCCTTTACACAAGGGAGGCTGAATTTTGTGCAAGCTCTACCGTCTTTTTGCGGTTTAAGAGCTTCTCTCTGAAGATAAAACGAACGGGTAACGGCGCGCTTTGCCCTGCCTCCCCTGTGTAAGGGGAGGGGGACCGGGTCGCGGTGGAAGGGTTGTGCGGATTCTTTTGTTTCTTTTTTATATAGGTCTTGTGATTTGCCGACATATAAAATCAACAACCGGTTGTGACAGAGCCTCTCCCGAAAAGAAAGAAGACCCTTTCCCGTTACTCCCCTTAGCACCTACAAATCCTGCAAAAACAGGGAGATTTCCTCGTTCAGCTCCTCGGGCGGGAGGATGCGCACCGCCTCGTTTCGTTCTGCAATGTAGCGGCAGTATGCCTCCTGTTTTGCCTGCTTCGGGCAGATCAGCCACACCTGCAGGTTCCGACATTCCGTGAGTCGGTTGGACAAAATCCGCAGATCCTCCGCCAAAAATGCGGGGTCGGTATCTTCCTCGGTCTGCACGAGGATGCGTGCCCGAGTTTTCTTAATCGACCGTCGGGTGAAACAGAGAATGGCCTGCCAGCAGACCTCAAACAGTCCGATGACGGCGAAAAAAGCGGTGAGTGCTTGCAGTAAAATCATGGCAGATCTCCTTTCGGGTTCTGTTCCATAGTATGCCGTATTGCGGATCTGTGTGTTTCGAAAAGTTGCAAATAGTTTGAAATCACGGGTTTTTGTTGATTTTACCGCATTTTTTGACAATGTTTCACGTGAAACACTCCCCGCCCCTCTTGATTTTTTCTCCGAAATGTGGTAGAATAATACCATCTGTACGGAAGGAGCGATTTGGCATGAAAATTATTGCAGTTGCCAATCAAAAGGGCGGCGTGGGAAAAACCACCAGCGTCGTCAATCTGGCCTCCTGTCTGGCCGAAGCGGGCAAAAAAGTGCTTTTGGTGGACCTGGATCCCCAGGGCAACGCCACTTCGGGGTGCGGTATCAACAAAAAACAGATCAAAGCGTCCCTTTATCAAGTCATGATCGGCGCCTCTCCCCTTTCGTCTGCTGTCACCAAAACCGCTTTTAAAAACCTTTGGATCCTGCCTTCCAATATGGATCTGGCCGGGGCAGAGGTGGAATTGGTGGAGATGGAAAAGCGGGAGCAATGCTTGAAAAATGCCTTGAATCAGCCCCTTTCCGACGTGAGCTTCGATTATATTCTCATCGACTGTCCTCCGTCCCTCGGGCTTTTGACCCTCAACGCCTTGGTTTGTGCCCATACGGTGCTGATTCCCATCCAATGCGAGTTTTATGCGCTGGAGGGGCTGTCCCAGTTGACCAACACCATTCGGCAGGTGCGCCGTCTTTACAACCCCACGCTGGACATTGAGGGCATCCTCATTACCATGTACGACGGGCGGTTAAATCTCACCATGCAGGTTTTGGCAGAGGTGAAGAAATATTTTGCGGGCAAGATTTTCAAAACCGTCATCCCCCGCAATGTCCGCATCAGCGAAGCCCCCAGTCACGGTGAGCCCATCAACTATTATGATCGCCACGCCAAGGGTGCCGTTGCCTACCGTGAGTTGGCGGCGGAAGTGATCAAAAATGAGAAGCGTCGCGCCCTGTAACCCTTGAAAACACACGACTTTTTAAAATTGTTTCACGTGAAACAGGAAGGAAAAACCTTATGAAAAAAGGATTGGGAAAAGGACTGGACGCCCTGTTGCTGGACAATTCCATCGACGAAGTTCTGTCCGACGGGCCCATTCGCACCGTCTCCTTGCAGGCGGTGGAGCCCAACAAAAAGCAACCCCGTAAGTATTTTGATAAGGAAGCTTTGCAGGTTTTGGCCGATTCCATCGCCGCCAACGGTTTGTTGCAGCCTTTGGTGGTGCGTGCCATCGACGGGGGCCGTTATCAGATCATTTCGGGAGAACGCCGCTGGCGTGCCTGCCGCATGGCGGGTCTGCAGGAGGTCCCCGTGGTGGTCCGTGAAGAAGATGACCGTGCCGCCCTGGAGCTGGGGCTTATTGAAAATCTTCAGCGCGAAGACCTGAACGTGGTGGAAGAAGCGGAGGGATATCGGGTTTTGATGTCCGAATATTCCATGACCCAAGAGCAGGTTGCCGCCAAGGTGGGAAAGTCCCGTCCCGCCGTTGCCAATGCTTTGCGGATTTTGTCCCTGCCCGAAGATGCCTTGACGCTGGTGCTCAACGGAAGCCTTTCCTCCGGTCATGCCCGTGCCCTGCTTCCCCTTTGCGACGCCATGGAGCCCGCCGATGTGTATAAGCAGGCCCAATCTGTGGCGGAGAAAAATCTGTCGGTGCGGGAGACCGAGGCCTTGGTCAAGTCTCTTTTGAATAAGAAAACCGCCGCCCCCAGAACGGTGCGCAAAAAGGATGTTTACATCGCCGATCTGGAGAACACCATGACCCGTTCCTTTGGCCGCAAGGTCAAGATTCAGGCGCCCAAGGGCAAAGGAAAAGGGAAAATCGAACTGGAATTTTATAACACTGAGGATCTGAACGAGCTGATCGCCCGTCTCATCCCCGAAGAAGGAGAATAAAAATCATGTTGGACATCAAGTTTGTCAGAGAAAACCCGGAAATCGTAAAAGAAAATATTCGCAAAAAGTTCCAGGACCACAAGCTGGTTCTGGTGGACGAAGTCATCGCCCTTGACCGCGAACTGCGGGACATCAAGCAGGAAGTGGAAGTCCTGCGGGCCAAGCGCAACAAGGTCTCCAAGCAGATCGGTGCTCTGATGGGTCAGGGCAAGCGGGAAGAGGCCGAAGCGGTGAAGAAGGAAGTGGCCAACGACGGCGCCAAGATCGACGAGCTCTCCAAGCGGGAAGTGGTTGTGACCGAGGAACTGCAGAAAAAGATGATGATTATTCCCCAGATCATCGATCCCTCCGTTCCCATCGGCAAGGACGACAGCGAGAACGTGGAAGTGCAGAAATACGGCGAGCCCACCGTCCCCGAATTCGAAATTCCCTATCATACCGAAATTATGGAAATGTTCAACGGCATTGATTTGGATGCCGCCCGCCGCGTGGCAGGAAACGGCTTCTATTATCTGATGGGTGACATCGCCCGTCTTCATTCCGCCGTTATTTCCTATGCCCGTGACTTTATGATTGATCGGGGCTTCACCTACTGTGTGCCTCCCTTCATGATTCGCTCCGACGTGGTGACAGGGGTTATGTCCTTCGCCGAAATGGAAGCAATGATGTATAAGATCGAAGGGGAAGATCTGTATCTGATCGGCACCAGCGAGCACTCCATGATCGGTAAATTTATCGATCAAATCCTGCCCGAATCCGCCCTCCCCCAGACCTTGACCAGCTATTCTCCCTGTTTCCGCAAGGAAAAGGGCGCGCACGGCATCGAAGAACGGGGCGTGTACCGCATTCATCAGTTCGAAAAGCAGGAAATGATCGTTATTTGTAAGCCCGAAGAGTCTCCCATGTGGTTCGACAAGCTGTGGCAGAACACGGTGGATCTGTTCCGTTCCATGGAAATTCCCGTGCGCACCCTGGAATGCTGCTCCGGTGACCTGGCCGATCTGAAGGTGAAATCCGTGGACGTGGAGGCCTGGTCTCCCCGTCAGCAGAAATATTTCGAAGTGGGCTCCTGCTCCAATCTGGGCGACGCCCAGGCCCGTCGTCTGAAGATTCGTGTCAACGGCGAGGACGGAAAGAAATATCTGGCTCACACCCTGAACAACACCGTGGTGGCGCCTCCCCGCATGCTGATTGCCTTCCTGGAAAATCACCTGCAGGCCGACGGCACCGTGACCATTCCCGAGGTGCTCCGTCCCTACATGGGCGGCAAATCCGTGATCGAACGGAAGTAAGAGCAGTTTGTTTGTGAAAGGCGTTCTTCTCTTTCTTTTCTTCCGAAAAGAAAGAGAAGAACCAAGAGAAAGAAAAGCCAAGCGCCGACGAATTACATTCGTCGGAGGAATGAGCAAATTTTTGTTTCTCGATCCATCGTGAACATCTCTCGGACGATGTGCAATAAATAAATTGTGCGCTTCGCAAGCCTTCCTCTGGTAGGGGAAGGGGGACTGCGACAGTGGTTAAGTGAGACTCTAAAAATTCAAGCCGTAGGCGCAGAATTTTTAGCTAAGTCGAACTTATCAGAGCGTAGCGTTGAGGATGAGGTTGTCATTGGTTCTCAGAGATTCTTTTTGGAGATTTTTCTTTAAAAAATCACACGTTTCTCCCCGATCTGCGGTTTTATAGACAAGCAAAAGAGGTTTCCTTGGAAACCTCTTTTTTGGAAGTTGGTGTTAAATTGTGGAATTTGATTCCCGTGCGTTGGCGGTGTTAAACCGATTGAGTTCCCACGGATATGAGGCTTTTCTTGTGGGCGGCTGTGTTCGTGATTATTTGCGGAATGTTGCGCCCCATGATTATGACGCCACTACCTCCGCTCTGCCCCAAGAGATACTTGCCGTCTTTTCCGATTGTCCCGTGATTGAGACGGGGCTGAAGCACGGCACGGTGACGGTGTTGTGGGAGGGGCTTCCCGTGGAGGTGACCACCTATCGGGTGGACGGCGATTATGCCGACGGGCGGCATCCCGACGGCGTGACCTTCACCCGATCCCTCACCGAGGATTTGGCGCGGCGGGATTTCACCGTCAACGCCATGGCGATTTCGGCCCGTGGCGAGGTGGTCGATCCCTTCGGCGGGCAGGCCGATCTGTCGGCAAAGGTGCTGCGTTGTGTGGGCGACCCCTCCCGACGATTCACGGAGGACGCCCTGCGGATTCTGCGGGGCCTTCGCTTTGCGTCGGTGTTGGGTTTTTGCATCGAAGAGGGGACGGCGGCGGCCATCCACGCCCTCTCCCCGCGACTGAACATGGTCTCCGCAGAGCGCATCTGCGAAGAATTCGTCAAACTCCTCTGTGGGGAGCGAGTTTTCTCCGTGATGGCGGATTTTTCCGATGTTTTCGGGGTTTTTCTCCCCGAGCTTCTCCCCTGCGTGGGCTTCGATCAGCACAATTTCCATCATATTTATGATGTTTACACCCATCTCTTGCGGACGGTGGAATCTGTGCCCCCTTTGCCCCGCCTGCGGACGGCGGCCCTGTTGCATGACATTGCCAAGCCCGAAACCTTCGACTTGGACGAGGACGGTGTGGGGCATTTTTACGGCCACTCTTCCCGTTCTGCGGAGATTGCCGATGCAATATTGCGACGCCTTCGCTTCTCCAACGAGGATCGCTTGGCCGTTGTGACCCTCATCAAGCATCATGATACCCCCATTGACGCCACGGAAAAGGCGTTGCGGCGCAAGCTGAATAAGCTGGGGGAGGAGGGGTTTTTTGATCTTCTGACCCTCATTCGTGGGGATAATTTGGCGTTGGCCCCTCAATTTCATGATCGGCAGGCTCATTATGATCGTTTGGAGACCATGGCTCGGTCGATTTTGGCGGAAAAGCAATGCTTTTCCCTGCGGGATCTTGCGGTGAACGGAGCGGATCTGATGGCCTTGGGCTACAAGGGACGAGAGATCGGTATCGCCCTCAACCGACTGCTCGATGGGGTGCTGGACGGCCTTTGCCCCAACGAAAAGGAAGCATTGCTACGGTTTTTGGACAAAAAATAAAGGAGTTTCGTATGGATCTGATCATTGTTGCGGGGATGCCCGCCACGGGAAAAACCACCCTTTCCAAGAAAATTGCGGCAGCCTTGGGGATGCCGTTGCTGGAAAAGGATGAGATCAAGGAAGAAATGTACAAGATTCTCGGCTACAGCGGGCTGGAGGATCGGCGTGTGGACGATATTGTGGCCAACAACATTCTTCTGCGGTGTACGGAAAACATTCTGCGCAGCGGTACGTCCCTGTTGATCGTGAATAATTTTGACAAAGAAATGATCGGGCAGGTGCAGAATTTGGTGGATTCTACGGGTTGCAACTGCGTTTTGGTCTTTCTGGACGGGAATCCCGATGTTCTTTATCAGCGGTATGTGGATCGGGATGCTACCCACAGCCGCCACACGGTGCATGAATTGTGGGATCGGTATCCCCCTCTCCCCGGAGACGAGCCGAAAACCATGACCCGTCAACTGTTTCGTGAGGTTTTCGAAGACCTGGGCATGTCGGATTTCCGCCTCAACTGTCCCCGCATTGATTTGGAGGCCACCTATCCCGAAAAAATCGACGTGGACGGATTGATCGGGGAGCTGAAAACGCTGCTGGGACGGGAATAATCTGCGGCGCAGACGGTAGAAAAAGTCAATAGAAAAAGATGTTTTTGAGCCCCGACGGATTCTGTCCGTCGGGACTTTTTTATACAGCAAGAGCAAAAAAAGGTGCCGCCCCTCACAAAGGCGGCACCCTCATGGGGTTGGCAAAAAACGGAGAGAACCCCCTCCGTCACGGCACAAAAATGTGCCGTGCCACCTCCCCCGTCGCCGGTGCTCCGAAGGAGGCAAGGGTTTGTGCTCGACTCATTTATGGTGCACTGTTCAAGAGGCCCTCTTTGTTAGTGCCCCTTCGACGGGAGCGCTCCTCGGTTTCGTCGTCTCCTTTCCCGCATAGGGAAAGGGGAAGGGGGACCGCCGCGCCGCCGAAGTGCGGCGTGGGGGTGGAAGGGGTTTTCTTCCGATAAAAAGTGAATCCCAAGCTTCCGCCGCAAGCATTTGCGGCGGCCATAACCCTATAGAAGTGAAGTTTTTGCTGCGCAAACGTGAAGTTGCTTCGCAGTGAAGCTTGAGTTTACGTCCAAGTGAAGCAACGTTCTCCATCTTCGCCGCAGGCGAAACTTCACTGTCCGCAGGACAATTTCACTTGCCCGAAGGGGCAAACTTTGTTGTCGTCTTCGGCGACCGAGAGGGGGCGTGGCCGTAAAATTTGCGGAAGGCGTGGGAGAAGGCGTGACCGTCGGAATAGCCCACAGCCTCCGCCACCTCCGCCACGGTTGCGCCCTTTGCCAGCATGGCCTTTGCCCGTTGCATTTTTCGGGTTTGCAGATACTCCTGCAGGGTTTCGCCCCGCACCTGCTGAAAAATGCGGGAGAGATATTTTCGGTTGAGATACAGTCCCTTTGCCACCTGCTCTACCGTTGCGCCTTCGTGCTCCTCCAGCCAGGAGAGGGCGTTTTGCACATGCAACTCCACGGTGGAGGATGCTTTGGGGGGTGCGTTTCGCAGGGCGAGAATCATCTGCAGAAGACTGCGGAAATAGCGGCGGGCATCATAGTCTCTGCGGGGACAATATAACACCCGCTCCAACAACAGAAGCTCCTCCTGCCCCTCAAAGGAAAAGACGCGCGGCAGGGAGGCTTCCCCGAACATGCGATCCGCCTCCGAGCCTCCCGCAGAAAGCCAATGCATCACGGCGGGGTCTTCCTTGTCCGATCGGATGGTGTGCAGAAAGTCGGGGGGACAGTAGAATCCCTGCCCGGCTTCAATTCGTTCCCCGTTAAAATAGAGGGCTCCCCGATGGATATAATGGACAAAATGTCGCTTACTGTAGCGGTTTTCCACCCCTCGCTCGGGGGCGGTGACGCTTTTGCCCACGCTGATGGAGAGAGAATCCTCCGTTGGCAGATAGCGCAGGCGATCGGCGTAATATGCCGTGGTAGGTCGGGTGAAAAATTCGGGAGTCTCCCCCGACAGGATCACGCCTCCTTGCAAAGACCGCTCGTACAAAACCGTTCCGTTCATAACGCACCTCCGTGAGATTATAGTGACATTATAACACAATCCTGTCCCTTTTGTCAATTGCTTTTTTGCATTTCTTTTGTTATAATGGAATCAAGGAAAGGAGTTTTGTCATGAAACCGCATCGTTTTTCGCTTTCGTTGCTTTCATTGTTGCTTTTGCTCGGGGTTCTGTTCGGATGCATCCCCGCTCCGTTGGCGGGCGGCACCTCCTCCGAGGATGGCGCCCCCGAGGGGACAACCTCCGAGGAGTTGGTGCTCATCCGCGACGGAATCAGCGAATACCGTTTTGTATATCCCGAAGCCATCGAGGCTCTGGATCGTGCTTCCCTGACGGGGTTGATTTCCCATCTGAAAAAGAATTACGGTGTGGAGATCCCCATGGTGTCCGACCGAGAAGCGCCTCAAGCCAAGGAGATTTTGTTCGGTTGTACCAATCGCCAAGCCTCTGCGGATGCGGTGGCGGGGCTGGCGGACGAGGCGGACTTTTCCCTCTCGGTCAGCGGAGAGGCCTTCGTCATCGCTTGGACTACTTCTTATGGGGTGCGCCGTGCCGCCGATTTCCTGAAGGATACCTATCCCGCTGGCTCCGAATGGGTCATCGCCTCCGACCTTCTTTATGTGGAGTCTCAGCACGGCTCCATGCCCAAGCCGATTTCCCGTTTTTCCTTTGAGGAAGGGACGGGCACCACCGCCGTGGATGCCGTCACGGGGAAGACCGCAACTCTGGTGGGTGCAGGCTGGGAAGAGGGGATTTTCGGTTCGGGTCTGTCCCTGGACGATTCCTCCGAGGGTTATCTGGACCTGGGCAAGGGCTATTTTGCCGATTTGTGCGGCGGCAAGGATGCGGTGACCATAAACCTGTGGGTCATGGCCTATCAAAATCGCTCCTCCCGCCTTTTTACCCTCTATTCCGATCGCACCGTTACCGCTTCTTACTGTACCTATAATCCGGGCAATCTGTATTTTTATGTCCGCAGTACTCCCGAGGAAAAGACCAAGCGGGATCAATACATCTATGATGCGGGCTCCAAATATATCAACGGCACCGCCGATGCGTCGGTCAACGACGGCGTTTGGCAGAATCTGACCTTCGTCATGGATTTTGCCGAGGGAGAGATCGCTTTTTACGTCAACGGCAAGGAAATCAGCGGCGCCAAGGGGTATGTCAAGGGCTTCCTATCCCAAACCCTTTCGGTGGCAACCCCCACCAACCCCGACGCCTTGGGCGGCGATCCCAAGGGGAAAAACTTCTCCTTCTGCGGCGTTTTGGATGAATTTAAGATCTATGATTGCCGTCTGACCGAGGATCAGATTCAACTCTTGGCCAACGGATATACCGACCGCAATTCCCCCACCGCCGACCAAGCCTTTTTGGATGAGATCTGCAAGCGACTGCGCACCGATTTTGTGGTGGCGCAGGATTCCTCCCTCTATTGCTCCGACGGGATGCAGCTGCCGCTGGATCCCATGAACCCCACAGCAAAAACGGTGGTGCAGGACGGAAAATGGTATGTTCCCGAGGCCTTTGCCCGCACCGTCTTCGGGCAGGATGCTCTTTCGGGGCTCTCTCCCTCCGCCCACGGCTATGACCTGGAAGCTCTTGCGCAAAAGGCAGGGAAGAAGCTGTTGCTCTCCCCTGCCACCAAAACGGCGGTGATTTCCTCTTTGGTACGCTGGAGTGAAGAGGAGCATGAGGACATGCTGGCTCGCCTTTACACCCTTCTCACCGAGCATTCCTACGATCTTCCCACCACTTCCGTGGAGACCACCCGTGTGGTGGTGGCCGATGCCACCAAATCCTCCGTCATTCGCCATTGCTTCTCCCCCTATGTGATCAAAATGGGGGATGCGATCTACGTGACCATGGACACTCACACCCGTTCTACCATAGTATTTCGCAGTGAGGACGGGGGCAAAACCTTCCAGCAACTGTCCACGGTCTCGCCCATGGCGGGCGCCAGCCTCTTTGAGGCGGGAGGTGCATTGTATCTTTTGGGCATGACGGGGAAAGAGACCACGGAAATCGGGGTGACCAAGAGCGTGGACGGGGGCAAAACCTGGTCCGCCATCACCACCGTGCCCTATGATGTGGCCAACAAATACTGTGCACCCTCTTCGGTGGTCAAGGCCAACGGACGGATTTACAAGTCCTTCGAGGGCTACAAAACCTCCGCATGGACCGAGGACAAGCGGACCTACACCGTTTCCGCCCCCGAGAATGGGGATCTGCTGAACCCCAAAAGCTGGACGATTTCCAACCATTACAGCTATGAGATTGAGGATCTCATGGCGGTGACCGAGGAATTTTACACCGACAAGACCTATATTCAGGAGGGATGCATGGTTCTTATGGCGGACGGAAGCCTTCGCAACGTCCTGCGCATAGACTGTTACCCCTATTACGGCGGCGCCGTGTCCTTTTCGGTCTCCCCCGACGGCAAAACCCAGACCTATGACAAAGCCGATCCCCTCGCCCTCATCCATCTGCCCACGGGAGGCGATTTGTTCCACATCGAATACGATGCTCTCAGCGGATATTACATTTCGCTGATCAACATTAAAACCACCGCCCACCGTCCTTATCAGCGCAATGTTTTGGCTCTTGCCGTGTCAAAGGATATGGAAACCTGGGACATTGTGACCAATCTTTTGGTGGATCGAACGGTGACCAACGAATACATCTCCATGGCCATGCACGGATTTCAGTATGTTTCCTTCTGCTTTGACGGGGAGGACCTGCTCTTCGCCGTCCGTGAGGCGGGGGAAAATGCGGACAACTATCATGACAACGATCTTTTGACGTTTTACCGTTTGGCGGACTTCCGTTCGCTTTACGCAGAATAAAGGAGGAAAAAACCATGAACATGTACCCTTATCTTGAGGCGATGAAGGAAATTTTGGAGCGTGATCCCGATGCCAAGCGGCAGTTTATGGCGATTCATGCCCCCGTCACCGTCTGCACTCCCCTTGCCGATGCCCGTCGTGAGCTGCGGGTGATGGCGGACGGGGAGCTGCGCTGCTACGGAAGCATCAACAAAACCCATGTGGAGGATCGTGGGGAGGCCGCCTATCTGTCCTCGACGGACTGCGGCATGTCCTGGAAGCTGAAATTCAAAAAGGACGATGACATCGGCGCCGCCGTGCAGAGTCCCTATACGGGGCGTTGGGTCACGGTGCGAGGCAACATGGTCTATCTGGACGACGGAGACGGTCTTCGCTGGCATAAAATCATTGAAGAACCCCTCAACTGCATGTTCCAGCCCGTATTTCTCACCCATCGCAACCGTTGTCTTGTGGCGGGACAGACCGATCAAAAGACCGGCTGTATTCCCACCGTTCTGATTTCCGACGATGACGGGGAAACCTGGAAGACCGTCACTCTGCCCAAGCCTCCCGTATACGAGCCCACCTGGCCCGATGTGGATGTGCGCTGGCTCACCTGCGGCAGCGAGCCCACCTTGGCGGAATTGCCCGACAAGACCCTGATGATGCTGATCCGCAACGGGTGGAATCGGTTTTATGTTTCCTATTCCCACGATGACGGGGACACTTGGTCGAATCCCGAGCCCTCGATTTTCTACAGCACCATCACCACGCCTCACATTTACCGTCTCTCCGACGGCCGTGTGCTCTGCACCTGGTGCAACACGACGCCTCTGCCCGAGGTGAATCACAGATTACAGCCCGAAACCAAGGATTTCTGTCGCAGCGGACGGGGCGAAGACGCCTTCACCAATCGGGATGCCGCCCATGCGGCCATCACCGAGGACGGTCTCCATTGGAAGGGCTTCCGTGAGGTTCTTTTGAATCCCATTCGCAACGAGCCCGATTTCCGCATTGCGGGAGGCAAGGAATCCTCTCGGGACAAGAGCATCCATCAGTCTCAGATTCTGGAGCTTCCTTACAATAAAATCATGGTTTATTACGGTCAGCACACCGCTTCCCGTCGGGTGGTGATCTTCGATTTGGATTGGCTGTTGGCGGGAGAGCGGGAGGAGGTCTTTGACAACGGTCTCTCGGGCATCAGCACCCAGACCTATGTCAAGAGCCTGTCCGACACCTTTGTGCGCCTGGGGTATCCGGGGCATTGTGCGTGGAATCGCACCGACGGCCCCCTGCTCATGCCCGATCCCACGGAATTGGGGAAGGAATCTCTGCAGATCTGCCGTATTGACGATCCTCGTTTGGTTTCTCCCGTGCAGGGTGCGGTTTGGAATTTCCCCTCCGCCCGCAAGGGAACGCTGGAGGTGGAGCTTCAGGTCATGGGCGAAGGGGTGCGTGTGACGCTGATGGATCGCTGGATGAACCCCATCGACACCACCGTTCGTGACCGTTGCCCCCTGTCCTTTGTGGTGGATAAGCAGGTGACCGAGGACGATGCCCGCCACATGCTGAAGGTGGTTTGGGATCTGGACGAGGATGTGGCGCTGGTTTATCTGGATGATGTGAAGAAATTCCGTGTGCCTCTGCGCTACACGGCGGGAGACCTTGCCCCCGTGGGCTTCAGTTATGTGCATTTCCATTCCGTTGCCCAATCTCCCGATTCCTTGGGCACCTACCTTAGCCGCCTGCACATGGTCTCCGCCGAGTAAGGGATGAGAGTGTTTGAAGGGTGTACTTTTCTTTCTTTTCGGGAGAAAAGAAAGAAAAGTACCAAAAGAAAGAAAAGCCGACTGCCGCCGAATTACATTCGTCGGAGGGGTGAATAGGAAAGCTCCGTCACAGGGTACCGCCCCTCACAAAGGCGGCACCCTCATGGGGAGCAAGAAGATTAAAAACCTTTACACTTCAACGAAACTTGGGATGCTCTCGAACGATGCGGAAAAGGAGAGCGAAGGGGTGGAAGAGGTTGTCCTCTTGCATCCCTCTCTCGCAGCGCTCTTTCGGCGGGAAAGAAATGAAAAGAGACCTTCCGAAGAAGGTCTCTTCAGCCTGTCGAAAAAGTCCAAGCCGGTTGTTTGTAAACTCAAATGTTCTATTTGCGAATAATAGGTAACTTTTGAACCGAAACAATCCTTCCACCGCTTTGCGGTCCCCCTCCCTTTACACAAGGGAGGCATGCGAAGCGCGCACTTTATCGATTTCGCTTCGTCCAAGATTGCCGCTTTTTTAGCGCTCTTTCGAACGGAGCGCCCCTCGGCTTCGCCGTCTCCTTTCCCGCATAGGGAAAGGGGAAGGGGGCCCGACGCGCCGCCGCAGTGCGGCGTGTTGGGGGAAGGGGT
>JAGAOU010000027.1 GCA_017623595.1 Clostridia bacterium | reverse complement strand
TCTCAAAGCAATCGGCAACATCCTCCTGCTGCGCATAGAAATACTTGGAGATTTTGTCGTTCTTTTTGCTGAAAATTAACATATATATCCTCCTTGACATAATGTAAAGTATTGTTCACCTTACATTATACACAAGTTTTTTCAAAATGTCAAGAAAAATCGTCATTTGTAACGATTTTTTCCGTATTGCATGAAAAATAAGGACAAGAACCGTGGTGGAAGCCTGTGGAGAATGTATTTATTCTTCTTTCCGCTGCTGCATAAGCGTCGGCCGTCGAAAACTCCTGCGCCGTTGGCCCGAAATTTCAGAGTTTCACTTAAATACGCCGCACTACGGCGGCGCGGCGGCGCGCCGCAATACACTTGTTGCATAAAAAGTCCCGACGGATGGAATCCGTCGGGACGCTGCAAAGCATTTCTTAATCAATCAGCCCCGTTTGAACCAGCAGGCGAAGGGGTATTCTTCCTTCCAGGATTTGCCGGCGGAGGCATAGTCGATAACCCGCAGGGCGGAGCCGTCGGCGAGGGGGATATCCAGCGCCAGCAGATGGTCGATGTCCGATTCCGCTTCGGTGGCGGAAACGATTCCGTCGGCGGCCACGGGATCGGTGCGCCGATCAAAGTCGTAGGGCGCCACTTCCGTATCGGCGGCCAACACCAAGGGGCCTCTGCGCAGGGAATAGTGGGGGTCGGCGTCGTTGACGGTGAGATCGGAGGAATAGAGCACCTTCACATCCATATCCAAGGACAGGGTGACGGTGTCTCCGTTCTGCCATTCCCGCGTTTCTTCCTGCCAGCCCGCTTCGGGAATGCGCAGGGCGAGACGGAAGGTTTCGGGCTCGGAGAGGGTGAAGGTGAGGGCAATTTCGCCGCCCACGGGATAATCGGTTTTCACGGTAAGCTTCCCTTCCTTGCCCGCAGGGGTGAGAAAACTGACTTCACCCTTTTCATAGAAAAGAACCGCCAGCCCATCGGGGGTATACATGACGGCGTTGCGTGCCATCAGCGCGGTACCTGCGGCGGCAATGGCGGCACAGCAGGAATAGTTGGCAGTTTCGGTGATGGGACGGTAGCCCGCCTGCTTGATGCCGCGAGTGCCCTTCATGAGGGGAGAATAGCTGTCGAAGGGGAACACCTCGGGCTTGTGGGCATCGGTGTACCGCATATGGAACACTTCTTTTGCGTTATGCTTGCTCGGGTCGGCCTCATAGGCCACATCACGGGTGTTGACCGAGCCAAGAAGATCGTTATAAAAGGCGGTTTCGATGACATCGGCAAAGGCGGCCTCGCCGCTGACCGACATCAGCTGCAGCATGAATTTCATCAGCGTCACCGAAACGCAGGTTTCCTGCATGATGGTGCCCGCCAGTTCTTCGTTAAACTGAGCCACCTTGGAGCCGTCGAAAAGCTCATGGGTGCATCCCGCACATCCGATAACCGTAAGCTCGGTCTGCAGGATATGCTTACCCAAATTCAAGGCAGAGGTGATCCACTTTTCTTCCCCCGTCACGCGGCCGTATTCCAAAAGCCCCTCAAAGCAGGACATCATCTCATAGGCCTTCTGCACGGGATAGGAAGCGGGGCCCTTATCGTTGACCAGGGGCTCGTTGAACAGATCAAAGCCCTCGGCGCCGCCCCCGGACACGATTTCGGTGGCGAAATCCAAATATTTTTGCTCTCCCGTGATACTGTAAAGACGCACCATGGGCTCCAAAATCGAGGTGGAGTTGATGCCCAGCCAATGGCGAGAGCAGAGATAAACCGGTTTGCCCGAGGCGTGAAGATCCTCGATGAAGGCATCGGCATGTCGCTGCATGGCGACCACGATTTCCTTGTTCAGCACTTCATTCTCGGAGATCTCCATGAAATGCTGAAGCCCCAAAAGAATATATTTTCTGCCCCAGATGTCCCAGCCGTCCAGTTGGGTTTCCACACTGTAGGTGGAAATACGCCCCCGTTCGTCGGCGGCGGAGAGAAGATCCTTCACCGAATCCTCCAACACCCGATACAGCTCCTTGTCGCAGGTGTACTGGTAGGTCATGCAGGCACCTCGCATCATCTTGCCCCAGAATTCACAACGCCAAAGGTTGTTTCCCCCATCAACAAGGTTGCGGAACTGATCCACAAAGGTCTTCCACAGTTGGGGATTCAGGATGTCCTGCCCTGCGATGCGACGGTTGACCCAATCCATGACACCCTCCCACTTTGCGCTCCCTTGAGGGAGGGGAAAAAGCTTGTCGGTATGCTTGCGGGGGGCGTAGGCCGTCCCCGATGCACAAAAGTCAAGAATGTGCTTGTTCATACAAAAATCTCCTTATGTAAATGCAAAATTCGGTTCAGTTGTTGGGGGACTCTTCGGTTTTTGCCATTTTGGTGGTCTGCTTCTGAGCCATAACCAGATCGTAATACTGCCCCTTTTGCTTGAGAAGCTCACTATGGGGCCCCTGTTCCGCAATTTTTCCCTTATTGACCACCACAATGCGGTCGGCATGACGGAGCGTAGACAGTCGGTGGGCGATGGCGATGGTGGTGCGATCCTTGACCAAATATTGCAGGGCCTGTTGAATCTGCGCCTCCGTATCGGTGTCCAAGGAGGCGGTGGCCTCGTCCAAAATCAGAATTTTCGGATCCTTCAACACGGCACGGGCGATGGCAACCCGCTGGCGCTCGCCCCCCGAAAGGGTGTGGCCGTTCTGACCGATGCGGGTGTTATAGCCCTCGGGCAATTTGAGGATAAATTCGTGACAACAGGCAATCTTCGCCGCACGGAAAACCATCTCGGGGGTGGCGTCGGGGCGGGCGTAGAGAATGTTGTCATAAATAGGGCCTTCAAAAAGAAAGGTTTCCTGAAAGACGGCGCCGATGGCGTCGCTGAGGGTCTTTTTGTCAAATTCACGCAGATCCGTACCGTCAATGGTGATCTTCCCGCTGTTCACGTCATAAAGGCGCAGGATCAGGTTGATCATAGTGGATTTCCCTGCCCCCGAATGGCCCACAATGCCGATCATCTCCCCCGCATCCACCGTCAGATCCATGTTTTTCAGCACGGGCTCGTAGGAGGTGTAGCCGAAGGTGACGTCGTGGAATTCGATCTTGCCGCAGGTGATGGGCTTTTGCACCGATCCGTCGGTCAGTTCGGCCTCTTCCGAAAGAATTTCATTGAGACGGGCGGCAGAGGTGGCGGCATGGCCAAGGGATTGGGGCATTTGGGTGAGGTGATGCAGGGGCGTATAGATCAACCCCGCATAGGAGACGGTCTGAATCAGCTCACCCACGGTCATGGGGTCTCCGATAACAGAATTGCCCAAAACCGCTTGGGCGCCGAAATAGAGCAGGAGAAATTCCCCCGCTCCCACGGTGAAGTTCAGCGCAGGGGAAAGCACCGACCACATCAGCTCGTTTTTCCGTTGAAGATCGGCCAAATCCTTATTTGCCTTCTTGAATTTTTCCACTTCCCGATCCTCTTTGCCGAAGACCTTCACCACGCGAATCCCCTTGATGATATCATGGAGAATGTTGTTGGCACGGGAAGAGAGGATCCACTGCTTGTTGTAGCGCCGACGAATCAGTCGCCAAAAGCGGGTGGTGGCAACATATACAATAGGCATGGGCAGAAAAATGAAGACCATGAGAAGGGGGCGCGTGACAAGAAAATACACGCACACCGCCACAAACAAAACCGCCGTTTCGGCGATCCACACCGTTTCCCGCTGAATAAAATCGGCAATACGGTTGCTGTCCCCGGTCACACGGTTGATCAGTCCCCCTGCCGTATAGCGGGCGGCGGAGGTGAGGGAAATATCCTGAATTTTGCCATAGACCGCCTTGCGCATGGCGTAGACAAAGGCGGTGCCGTTTTTGTTGCGGATCAGAGAGGCAAAGACGGTGATCAGCCGCTTGAGCAGATGGCAGACAAACATCGCTCCCACCAGCAGCCACACCGCCCCCACGGGGGAGAGGCCGCCAAACAGATCACGGGGAGCGCCGTCGGCAAGATAACCGTCGATCAACTGTCGGTTGACGGCGGGAATGATCAGAGAAAAGGTGTTGGCCAAAAGGATCAGAAGACCTGCCACCAGGAATCCGGGAAGGAAGGGCTTGGCGATCTTCATAATATTTTTGGCTCCCGAAAGCTTGCGGGCGCACTTGGGGCAGATGCGGGTGCCGGGCAGATAACGGGCGCCGCAATGGGGACAGTAGAGCCCTGCCGTGTCCGGATCCTGCCAGAGGCGATCATGGGTCAGATAATGATTCATGGCCTTGACAAATTCCGACATGGGCTCCAAATGGGTCATGGTGAAGCGGCAGAGGCGCACATCCCCCTCGGCGGTTTTGGCGCAAAGCTCGCCGCATCCCGCATTGCAGGTCAAAAGGATCTCCTCCATGCCTGCGGTGGGAAGGGAAAGGATCTCCCCTTCTTCCGAAAAGACCTTGAGAAAATCCCCTTCCGCGGAGCGCATCAGCTTCATCTGTCCCTGACAGGGCGTACCCCCGTCGGTCAGGTCAAAGGCTTGGGTGAACAGGTGTTCCATAATACTTCCTTCGGTCGGTCAGACCAGATAGGTGTCGATTTTGTTCCGACTTTTTTTATCCAACGCCATGGCGTCGGGGATGAGATAACGGTTTCCGTCGCAATCGGTCAGCTGCACCCGTCGGTCAAGGGCGGGGGTCAGCCAGCGGATGTTGCGGGAAGGATCCCGCATACGGAAGGAGCGGGGGCCCAGATCGGTGTCCACCTCGAATTCCATAAAGCCCATTTTCATCTTGGCAGATCGAATGGCGGTGACGGTGGGCATGAAATAGAGACGGGAGAGCTCTTGGCGAATCAGGGCCTTCTGCTCCTCGGGCAGAGGGGCAAGGTCGGCGATCATGCCGTATTCCGTGCCGTCCTCGGGATTGCAGACGCAGATGTATTTTTCGGGCTCATAATAGGGCAACGCCCGACAAAGCTTGACCCGCGGATAGGTATTCTCTCCGTCGGTCATGGACAAATATCCCCCCGGGGTAGGGGTAAAGGTGACGGTGGCGGGGTCCAAAAGATGCAGCTGCCCCTGCAGCGTTTCTTCCTTATGTTGTTCCATATCCTTCTCCTTTCGTCACAGAAGGCGACAGGGTGTTTTGCCCCTTCGGGCGGGTGAAATTGTCTTTCATTTGTTGACAAACTCTAAATAAAATATGAGTCCTGCGCAAGACTTCGCCATCCACTCTCCCACCACGGGAAAGCAGTTGCCCGAAACGAGTTTATTCCGCTAGAGCGATTTGCTTGGAGGCCTCGGCCTGGAGCATGTAAAGCTTGTAATAGACTCCCTTTTGGCGGATCAGCTCCTCGTGGGTGCCGTATTCCACCATGTCTCCCTTTTCGATCACCGCCAGACGGTCCGCATCCCGCAGGGTGGAGAGGCGGTGAGCGATGGAGACGGTGGTGCGCCCCTGTTGCAGGGCAGAAAGAGCCTCCTGAATCTTGCGCTCGGTGACGGTATCCATGGAGGCGGTGGCCTCGTCCAAAATAAGGATCTTGGGGTTCTGCAGAATGGCGCGGGCGATGGAAACCCGTTGCCGCTCGCCCCCCGAAAGATCCTGTCCGTCGGCTCCGATGCGGGTTTCGTACCCGTTGGGCAATTTGAGGATAAATTCATGGGCGGCGGCCGCCTTTGCCGCGGCGATCACCTCCTCGTCGGAGGCCTCGGGACGGGCGTAGCGGATGTTGTCCGCCACGGTGCCCGTGAACAGGTAGATTTCCTGGGAGACAATGCCGATGTTGCGGCGCAGATCCTTGATGGCAATATCCTTGATGTTCACCCCGTCGATGGTGATGGTGCCCTCCTTCACGTCATAAAGACGGGCCATCAGATTGACGATGGTGGATTTGCCCGCACCGGTTTTCCCTACGATGCCCACCATCTGTCCCGCATTCACCTTCAGGGAAAGATCCTTGATGATGGGGCGGCCGGGCTCGTATTCAAACATAACGTTTTTCAGCTCGATGTCCCCCTTCAACCGGGGCAGAGAAACGGGGTTGTCGCTTTCCCGCACATTAGGGACGGTGTCGATAATCTCAAAAACCCGCTCCGCCGAGTCGATGCAACGCATGAGCTCCGTGGACATATGGGCGATGTATTCGATGGGGGAATAGAGCATATTCAGATAGGTGGTGAAGGTCATCAACGCACCCAAGGTGAATCCGTTATCCTGCAAAATCATGGTACCGCCCACTCCCAGCACCGCCATGTTGGCAAAGACGGTCAAAAGACCCACGGCGGGGAAGACGGTAGCCTGCATGTTCTGCAGCTGCAGGGAGACCTTGCGGAAGCGGTCGCTGTAAGCAGAAAAGCGATCCACCTCCTCCTTCTCCTTGGCGAAGGCCTTGACGATGCGCTGCCCCGTCACCGTTTCGCTGACCTGAGAGACCATGGCCGAGCGATAGGTCCAGCGGCGGTGGTGCATGCGGCGGAAGAAACGGGTAAGCCCACGGTAGATAAAGAACATCAGGGGCACCATGACAATAACCATGGCGGCAAGCAGCGGATTGAGCAGGAACAGAATGATGGTGATGCCGATGAGCGTAGCAATATTGATGACGCAGAAGGGGAGAATGTCACAGAAGAACCAATAAAGCTCCTCCGCATCGTCATATACCCGATTCATCAGGGCCCCCGTCTGCTTGTCGGTATAAAAACCCATATCCAACCGCTGAAGGGAGGCAAAAATTTTGGTTTTCAGATCATAGGTAACCGAGGGCGCAATGTCGGCGCCGAAGAATTTCCTCTCCAGCATGGTCAGCCCCATGGAGATGAGGCGAACCCCGATGAGCATGAGGATAAAAAGTCCCACCTGCCCGTACCAAGGATCTCCTTCCTGCAATACGTTATCGTACAGAACCTTGGTGCCCACATAGGGAGAAAGGAGCCCGAAGGCGGCGGAGATGAGAATGACGATGAAATAGCGGATCAGAAGCCTGCGGTAATCCTTGAACATGCCCAGCATGCGGCGGATGGTGGACTTCCGCTTTGCCTTTTTCTCCTCCTCGCTTTTTTCGGCGGATGGGGGCGGCGGGGGCGGGCCGTGACGGCCCCGATTCCCTTGCGCAGGCCCTCCCTCGGAGGAATCCTCCCCCCGTTTGTCCCCCAAGTGGCGCAGCAGCTTATTGATCTCGTTGGCGGCACCCAAAGAGAATTTCAACAATTCCCGAGGCTCTTCGCCCTCTTTTTCGCAGACAAGACGGGCGGTGGCAAAATACCGTTCTACCTTGCATTTCCCCAAATCCTTTATGGGTAAAAGATCAAAGGAGGTTTCTTCGAATTCGGTTTTTGTGGGCTTGCCCCGGCGGCGAACCCTTTTTTCCTTGCCGCTGAGCAGATAGAGATATTCCTCGTCCACACCCACCCAAAGGATGCCGAAGGTTCCGTCGGGGAGCATGTCCGACTTGACACACTCCTTCAGGCCAAGGATTCCCCGCTCTTCAAAACGGGCTCGAATCTCCTTGGGAAGATCTTCAAAAATCATGGATTTCCCTCCTTTGAGTATGGGTGTTTTGTACTTTTTGGGGTTGTGGCCGTTACAAATACTTGTGACGGAGGGGATTCTCCTCGGTACTTTCTTTTTCCTCTGAAAAAAGAAAGTACACTCCACCTCTCTGTTTCTTTTATCAACTGCTACAATTATACCATAATCCCTATGGGTGTGTCAATACTTTTTTCCCAAAAAAGCGCCAAAAACCTTCTACGGATGGTTGACAGCATCACAAAAGGGTCAGCAAACGATTGACAAAGGCGCCAAGGAAGAGAATGCACAGACAAAGCCACAACCAAAGCATCAGGACAGCGGCATTGGAAAGGGTGCCGTAAAGACGGGGAAAATCGGCGATACTGCTTGCATACACCGAGAATCCCTCGGTGAACAGAATCCATCCCAAGGCCGCCCCCGCCGCCCCCGGCAGCTGACGGAGAAAGGGAGCGGTGCGATCGGGAAGCAACGTATATAAAAAAAGAAAAAATGCGGTCAGAAGTCCCCACCCCATGGCATACTGCAAAAAGACGCCGAAGGGTCCCCCGATGCCCAGCCATGCGCCGATAGCCTTGCTTTGAATCACGCCCCCCAAGGTACAAAGCAGGACAATCTCCAAAATCAGCGTCTCCGCCAGCGCAAAAAAGCGGAGCAGGAAATAATTTCGCCCCTCCACGCAGCCGTACATCCGATTCAACCCACGGGTCAGGGCCACGATTCCGCGGGACGCAGACCAAAGAGCCGTGGCCGCAGACACCGACAACACCGCCACCGAAGGAATCCCTTGGGGCAGGAGGGACAAAACCTCGGGAGGAATCAGTCGGGAAAGGGAAGACAGATCCCAGGGCAGATGGGGAATCACCGCCGTAAGAAACACCAGAAAAGGCATGGCGGACAAAAGCACAAAAAAAGCGGCCTGTGCGGCGAAGGATCCCACCTCCGCCTCCCGCAAAAGGGCAAGAACGGTGCGCAGAGTAATGGGGGATTGCGGAGACTGCTCCATAATTTTCCTCCCGAATTGGTGCAATATCGGCAAAAAACTGTGATTTTTGTCCGAACTTTGTTGACAGAAGGGGTTTTGCTTGTTATAATGGTAGTGTATGTAGAATTATAACACACAACACACACTCTTTTTCACACAACACACACTCAGCCCCGTAAAGGAGGAACGACCGTGAGCCGTCCCTATTCCTTCCAAAAGAGCCTTGTCAGCGCGTTGCTCGCTCTGACCTGTCTTTTTGTGTCCGCCTTTTCCCCCGCCCTTCTTCCGTTCTCAGCCGAAAACGACATCACCGACCCGGAATCCTCCGAGGTCAGCCTTTCTTCGGGCGCAACCTCCTCGGGATCCCCCTCCGACAACGAGACCTCCGACGGAGACACGGAGGAGGAATACAATCCCCTTGACCACGGCATCCGCAACGGAGGCGACGTGACCGACAACGTCTATGTGGCCAACCGCATCGACCAAATCCTGGAGGAATTCCCCGTGGGCTCCTTCTTCTCCAAAACGGGGAAGCCCTGCACCTGCCACGGCAAGTGCAACTGGTATGACGGTTGCGAATGCATTTCGGTCTACGACGATCCCGAAACAGGGAAGGAAATCTGGCTCTATTCCATTCAGTGCATGGGCTTTTCCCATCTTTGCTTTTACAAAATCTTCGGCTTTATGGGCACCTTGAGTTACCCCGAAAATGCCAACAAATATTACAGCCTCGGCTCCATTTCTCCCTCCAAAATGACGGTAGAACGGGTGAAAGCCCTCTTTGCCGACGCAAAAACAGGGGCGGACATCCGTGTCAACGGCCACTCCATGGTCTTTCTCAAGCAGGACGAGGAATTTATTTGGATTCTGCAGGCCAACTGGGATGACCCCTGTAAAATCGATATGCGCAAATGGTCCTGGGAAGACTTCACCTCCCGATACAAAAGCAAGGGCGTGGAATATGTGTACATGCCCGTGAATTATCCCGCATCGGTGGGGGAATACGTTCCGCCCGTCAAGGATCCCGACGATGAGATTCAATCGGGCTATCCCACAGGGAAATATGAAATTACCGCCACCAATTCCGGCCTGCGACTGCGCTCGGGCCCCGGGACCTCCTACACCCAGCTGGATCTGATCCCCGACGGCACGGTGGTGCAGGTCACGGAGGTTTCCGACTCCTGGGGGAAGGTGACCTATAACGGAAAAACCGGGTGGATTTCCTTGGTACATACCGAATACGTGGATGAAGCCCCCGTGCTTTCGGTCTCTTTGACAGCGGATCGGGCCTGGGTTTATCCCGGGATTCAGGGGGATTTCTCCGCCATCACTGTCACTAAAACCTACCCCGACGGCACGGTGGAAACCTTAACTCCTTCGGATTTCACCGTCACTTATTCTGCCCCGACCGTGGGCAAGTATACCGCCACCGTCACGGCGGGAGATTTGACCGCCACCTTTGAAATCGAAGCCATTCCCTTTGGGGACATGGACGGAAACGGAGTCATCACCGCCGCCGATGCCATGCTGCTTCAGCGCAACGCCCTGACGGTGCGCCAAACCGAGGGTGCGGACATGGACGGGGACGGAAAGATCACCACAAATGACGCAAAAACCATTTTGAATTATCTTACGGGGCGCATTTCCGCGTTGCCCGTAAAGGAGGGCTGATATGAAAAAAGCGCTTGCGCTTCTGCTTGCCTTTGCCTTTGCGCTGGGTCTTTCCCTCGGCGTGATTGCGGAGGAAGAGGTGCTTCCTCATATTTATATGAAAACCGCCCTCAACGATGCCCAAAACAATCTGACCGTGGAGCTTTATACCGACGGAAAGAAATGGACCGCCCTCGATTTCGGGCTGAAATTCGACCCCGCCGCACTGAATCTGGAATCGGTCAACGTGGGCAGTAAAATCCTGACCGCCATCGATCGGGGCGGATATGATTTTATTACCATGCATCGGGATATCGCCGAATCCAACTCTGCAGGCTTCTGCAATTTTGTGGCCGCTGTGGGGAACGAAACCTGCAACATGACCCGATATGCGGGCCCCGTGGCAGTGTTCACCTTCTCGGTGAAGGATCTGACCAAGGCGCGGGCATCGCTGGACATCTGCCTTGCCACCATGGTGGATAAGGACGGCAACGCCCTTCTGGATTATACCTCCTACGGGCCCTCCGATCCCCCCGTGGCCTACGAGTCCCATCAGGTGGACCTCTTCCGCTACGGCGATCTGAACCGGGATGGAAAAATTACAATTTTTGATGCCACGCTAATTATGCGTTCACTTGTAGGTATGACAGAATTGAATGAACGTCAATCTGCGGCGGCATTGGTTTCTGGTCGAGCACAAGTTTCAGTATTTGACGCAACGTTAATTATGCGTTATTTGGTTGGAATGATTGATTCCTTCCCCGTAGAAAGTTAAAATAGAAAGGATTTCTTATGAATCGCACGGCTTCTTTCTTTAAATGTATTCCATTGGTTTTGCTTGCAGCGGTTATTCTTTGCTTTGTTGCCATCCTTCCCTCACACGCTGCAACATTAACGGTTGTAGACCCAGAAATTGAAAACGGGGCTTTTTCGCTGGTGATTACTTTTCCTGCGGAAGATTGGCGAGGCGGATTTGATTTTTCCGTAACTTATGATTCCTTCGTTTATGAACACGGAACGGCTACTTGTTCTATAGCGCTGACCAATTCTATTTTTAATTCTCCTTCTTCCGGGAAGTTGAATTTGGTTGGATCTCCTGATCAGAATGCTGTGCCGGGGGCAACGGTTATCACCGTCCCTTTTACTGTAAAAGATAGTTCGAAAACGGATTCCAAAATTACGGTTAAAGTAAATTCGTTGATTAACTTTGACGGACTGGATTTGATCGCCGTCGGAACCGAATATACTGTAGATCCTCAGGAGGCTGTTCCCCCTGTTTCTACCGATTCTTCCACCGAAACCTCCTCCGACTCCGATTCCGATACCACCGTAACCTCGTCCACCGACTCGGAAAAACCCACAATCTCCACCAACACCTCCACCGACTCGGATAAACCCACAATCTCCACCAACACCTCCACCGACTCGGATAAGCCCACGGTTTCCACTTCCACAAAAACGTCCACGAAAACATCGGGCACCACGGACAGCGACGGCACCACCGACAAAACCTCGGCTTCGGATACCGATTCGGATCAGATCACCGATTCCGAGACGGGCTTCCCCTTCTCCTCGGGCTCGGGAAGCAATACCGACGATCCCACCACCGACGTGACCGACCTTCCCGGCTCCGACAGCGAATCCGAAGCCACCGTCACCGGCCCCACGATCGTTGTCCCCTCCACGTCTACCCTGAAGCAGCCCGCAGATGACGGCAAGATCGCCACCTCCACCGTGGCCATCATTTCCATCGGAGTGGCGGCACTGCTCTGCGCAGGGCTCACCGTTCTCGGCCTCATGCGACACAAGAAGGTCGACTGATCCAAATTTTCCGAAACAGAATAAAAGCATGCACCGCGAGGCCAAGACCGGCCCCGCGGCGCTTTTTGTATACAGAAAAGCAGACACCCTTCGGTGTCTGCTTCAGTTTGTCGACAAACCATAAAAAGAATCTTTTTGTCCCATACAATCCTTCAGTCTCGCCTATGGCGAGCCAGCTCCCTTTACACAAGGGAGCCTGACCGTTGCGCACGAACTTCCTATTATTTTACTGTCTGAGAGCGG
>JAGAOU010000006.1 GCA_017623595.1 Clostridia bacterium | reverse complement strand
GCTTCTTCGGGATCGTACAGCTTGCTCTTTTCCAGCAGCTTTACACTGTCCTTATATTTCTTACCCTTAAACATTGTTTCCGTCCTCCTTAGTCTGCAACGGTAATACCCATGGAGCGGGCAGTACCTGCGATCATGCTCATAGCAGCTTCGATGCTGTTGGCATTGAGATCGGGCATCTTGGTTTCGGCGATCTGGCGGACCTGATCCTTGGTGATGGTAGCGACCTTGTTCTTGTTGGGAACGCCGGACGCAGTTTCAATTCCGCAAGCCTTCTTAATCAGAACGGCAGCCGGAGGAGTCTTGGTGATGAAAGAGAAAGAACGGTCAGCGTAAACGGTGATGACCACGGGGATGATCATGCCGGGCTGATCCTTGGTGCGTTCATTGAATTCCTTGGTGAACGCCATGATGTTAACGCCACTCTGACCGAGGGCGGGACCCACGGGGGGAGCGGGAGTCGCTCTGCCGGCGGGGATCTGAAGTTTAATATAACCGATAATCTTCTGAGCCATTTTTTATGCCTCCATTAGTATTCTATTAATTGAACCTGTGCGATATCCAACTCCACCGGGGTTTCGCGACCGAACATGGACGCAATGACACGGACCTTGCCCGTAGCCATATCCACCGTATCCACAGTTCCGATGAAATCCTTGAACGCACCATCGATGATTTTGACATTGTCCCCTTGATTGAAGGGAAGAGCAACCTCCTGCCGTGCAATGCCCAACGAAGCCATTTCTTCGTCGGTCAGGGGCATGGGCTCACCTTCGGGGCCTACAAAGCCGGTCACACCGCGAATCCCGCGAATCAGGATCCAGGTATCATCGTTGACCACCATGTTGATCAGCACATATCCGGGGAACAGTTTCCGTTCAACCTGAACTTCCTCTCCGTTTTTGATCTCGGTGACGGTTTCCATGGGAATCCGCACTTCGCAGATCTTATCCTGAAGAGAACGCAGTTCTACGATCGTCTGGATGCTGTTTGCAACCTTGTTCTCGTATCCGGAATAGGTATGCAGGACATACCATTTTGCAGCGTTGTTCATTTCAGCCATAATTACCTCCGGATCATATACGTGTGGTATTCTTCATTACATACCGATAAGGAAGCCGAACAGTTCGGAGAACCCATAGTCCACAAGTCCGATGAAAACACCGGCAGCGATGACCACTGCGAGAACCACCAGAGTGTTGTTAACCACCTGACGGAATCCGGGCCATGTGACTTTTTTCAACTCACTGCGCATTCCCTTGAAGAAACCAAAGATCCGTTTGAAAACGCCGGGTTTTTTTGCTGCGGGCTTCTTGTCGTTCTTCTCGACCTTTGCCTCGGTTGCAGTAATTTTGTCAGCCATAGCGTTTCTCCTTACTTCGTTTCTTTGTGTTGTGTGTGCTTCCGGCAGAATCTGCAATACTTCTTCATTTCCAGTCTGTCGGGATCATTCTTCTTGTTTTTGGTTGTGTTGTAATTTCTCTGTTTGCATTCGGTGCAAGCCAGAACAACCTTATCTTTTCCCATTTGCGGCACCTCCTTGATAATTTAGAGTTAAAAACTCTTTGATTGCCTCCCTTGTATAAGAAGAAACAGATGCCTCGCACCCGATTTTCGGGCAACAAAAAAAAGCACCTTTGTACAAGGTGCATCTATTATACCATATTTTTTCTCAAATTGCAAGGGTTTTTTTTTATTTAATTGTTACATTTTCGTATCATTTTTCAGTCATTCCTCGGTCCGAACCGAAAAACGGACATACAACCCCTCTTCGGTGACGGTGGCAGAACGCATCTCGTATTGGGAGGGAAGGTACTTGGTCAAGAGATCATTGAGAAAGCCCTCCACGGCTGAAAGAACCTCTGCACCACCGAGAAAAGGGGCTAAAACATCGCTTCCCGCCCATACCTTACTCACCGTAACCCGAAGGCGTCCCTGCTCCACTCGAGGCACACAGGTCAATCGACAATCCACTTGCTTGGGCAGAAAGATCACCAAGGCGGCAGGAATGTCCAAAAGCTCCTTCAGTGCATCCACATCTGCCCTGCCCGACAGCACCACCTGCCCCGAAGCAAAGGAAGAGCAAATCTCCCGAATGGGAATCCCGTCGGAATATTTTTCCAAAAGGGCGTTGAAATAGGCGGGGGTCAGAGCGAACTCATAGGTCTTCGGCAGCTCCACAGAAGGAAGATCGGTCGACGTCGAAGGGAGAGGATCAAAAACATCGGTCACGGGTTCGGACCAGTCCACGGTGGAATCATCATCAAACAGAACATCCTCCTCGGAGGACTCCGAACGCACGGAGGCATCGGCTTGAAGCCATTGACGGGGCAGGTCGGTCAATCGGCTCCACGCCCCGGTTACCGCCGCCCAAGCCAAAAGAGCGGTCAACGCCGCAAAAAACAAACCCGAAAGAATCCGTCGTCCCATAATAACCCACTACCTCCGAAAATTTCATTTCGCAGATAGTATTGCCCCGACGGAAGGGATTTTTTATACCATTTTTTTCCGAAAAAGCCGCGCTTTATAATATATCGGAAGAAGTCACCCGATCAAAGGGCATAATTCCACCGTATTCGTTGAGGCGGCCCCCTGCCAGATAGCGCTGCTTGAGAGCTCGTTGCAAAGAGGTATCCTCGGGCAATTTGGTGTAATCGTCGATACCCTTCAGATAAAACACAAAATTCAGAACTCCTTCGCCCCGTGTGGGCACGGGATGCCGCAGGTAAAAGCTCTGGAAGTCCAACACCTTGGATCCGGGCTTCATCACCTCGGAAAGCTCGGGAGACATCATCCAAGAATGACAGGAAAAGGCTTTGAAATGCAATTCGGGATAATGCTTTTTCACCAAATTTAAAACTCGGCGATAAGACGCCATGCAAGCCTCACGGCTCAATTCTCCATAGGGATGAATATGAGTGGCGAGGCAGAGATCCCCTTGTTGCAAAACCAACTCATAGTCTTCCTTATTATACGTAACGATTTCACGGGAACAGGTTCCGTTGGGAAGGGCGGGCGTGCCCCGATAGCAATGCTCCGTCTCCTCAAAGAATGCGGAGAAGGCAACGGGATGGCCTTCGGGAGCAGTCTTTGCAACCAAGCCCTCAGCGGTCATCTCCCCTTCACACACCAAAAGAACATACGAGCCATCTCTGCGATGACGCAAAAGTCGCAGAGGATAAGCGAGGGGACTAAAGCCGTAGCGCAGACGATCCACGTTAAGAATTTCGCAATCCACGTATTCCTGCAGATGGCTGAAATAGCGCATATTCAACCCCAAACGATCAAAGCGCTTTTCATAAACAAACAGACAGTCCTCATACTGATTCACCGTTTGATCAATAATATCCTGCGGAAGCCCCCGACGCTCCAAATCCTCGTAGGTGATGCCGATGTAGGGCACAAGGCAGAGAAAGGCAAACATGGGATGGATATCTTCGGGAAAGACAGCGCAACGAATATACTTCTTGAACAGAGTACGATCCTTCATGGCGCGCACGAGGAACAGGGCATATTCTGCCATGGGACGGTCCTTTTTCAGAGCGTCCGCGGCGGCAAGCACCTCCTCCAGGGTTCGGGGGAAAGCACCGTAGCGACGGTGCACCTCCAAAAGATAGTCCTTCTCCAAAAAGAAGGCCCCCTTTTTCGCATATTCCTCCCGTGCCGCAGCGGCGACAGAAGAAAAATCCTCGGGAAAACCGAAGAACGGCGTGGAAAAGACAAAGGATTCGGACATAAAACACCCTCCGATTCAAAATCATTTTTGAACACTTTGTAAACTCTATTGACTTTCGCGTAAAATATGATATAATATACGAGCTGTGTAAAGCAGTTTTACTTTACAGGGGGCAAAGAGATGGAACACAAGTCCTTTGATGCCGCATCGGGGGCCTCCCGTGCGGAAATAGCCCTGCTTCTGGACTTTTACGGCAACGCTCTGACCGAGCGTCAACGGCAGACGGCAGAACTCTATTTTCAGGAAGACCTGTCCCTGGCGGAAATCGCCGACATAACGGGAATCACCCGACAAGGGGTGCGGGACGGACTGAAAAAGGCGGAAAAAGCCCTCTTCGGTCTGGAAGAGAATTTAGGCATCGCCGCTCGATTCCTTCGACAGAGAAAGGCTTTGGAAAAAGCGAAATCCGCGGCAACGAGCCTGCCCGATTCCGAAGAGAAACAAAAGATTCTCCAAGGAATCAACGCCGCATTGGAAGATGCCTGACCCCTGCGCTTCATTATAACACATCCCCCCGAAAAAGTCAATCACAAAAAACAATAAATCTTAAGATATCGAAACAAAGCCGATGAAAGGAGCCCGACGAATGGCATTTGAAAGTCTTTCCGAAAAGCTCGGCAGTGTTTTTCGCAAGCTGAAAAGCCGCGGCAAACTCACCGAGACCGACATCAAAGCGGTCATGCGTGAAATTCGCCTGGCCCTTCTTGCGGCAGACGTCAACTACGGCGTCGCAAAGGACTTCACCGCAAAGGTGAGCGAGCGCGCTTTGGGTGCGGATGTTTTGGAGAGTTTGACACCCGCCCAGCAGGTCATCAAGATTGTCAACGAAGAATTGACCGCCCTGATGGGAGAAAAGAACGATAAAATCCGCTTCGCAAACAAAGGACCCACGGTGATCATGCTGTGCGGTCTGCAGGGTGCGGGTAAAACCACCCACTGCACAAAACTGGCTCTTTATTTCAAAAATATGGGCAAGCGTCCCCTGCTGGTCGCCTGCGATATTTACCGTCCCGCCGCCATCCTGCAGTTGCAGGTCATGGGCGAAAAGGCCGGCATCCCCGTCTTCACTATGCCCGAGGGCACTCCCCCGCCCGAAATCGCAAGGGCCGCTTTGGCCCATGCGAAGGAGCACGGCAACGACATGGTCTTCCTCGATACGGCAGGGCGCCTGCACATCGACGAGAAGCTGATGGACGAACTGCGGGAAATTAAACGCATCGTCACCCCCAACGAAATTCTTCTTACCATCGACGCAATGACCGGTCAGGACGCGGTCAACGTAGCCAAGGCCTTTGACGAACAGTTGGAAATCGACGGAACGATTCTGACCAAAACCGACGGCGACACCCGCGGCGGTGCAGCCCTCTCGGTCAAGTATGTCACGGGCAAGCCCATCAAGTTCATGGGTACCGGAGAAAAAATCGGCGATTTGGAACCCTTCCATCCCGAACGCATGGCCTCCCGCATTTTGGGCATGGGCGACATGCTGACCCTCATCGAAAAAGCAGAAAAAGCCTTCGACGAGAAAAAGGCGGCAGAACTGGAAGAAAAATTCCGCGAGAACAGCTTTGACTTCAACGATTTTCTGGACTCCATGGAACAGATGAAAAACATGGGTCCCTTGGAAGACATCGTCAAGATGATCCCAGGCATGAAGCTTCCCAAGAATGCGGAGCTGAACGTGGACGAGAAGCAGGTGTCCCGCACCGAGGCGCTGATTCTCTCCATGACCCCCAAGGAACGGGAAAATCCCGACCTGATCAACCCCTCCCGCAAGCGCCGCATTGCCGCAGGGGCAGGGATGAAGGTAGAGGACGTAAACCGCCTTCTGAACAGCTTCACCCAGATGAAGCAGATGATGAAAAAGTACGGCGGCGGCCATAAAGGCTCTGCCCGTCGGAAAAAGAAGCGCAAATAAGCAGATCCACGCAGAATTGCGGATCCCATAAAGAAACTTTAATCTCTTGAAAGGAGTGATTTTCATGGTTAAGATCAGATTGAGAAGAATGGGTGCGAAGAAGGCTCCCTACTACCGTATCATCGTTGCTGATGCCCGTTACCCCCGTGACGGCCGTGCCATCGATGAAATCGGCACCTACAATCCCATGGCAGAACCCACCGTCGTCACCATCGATGCGGACAAGGCCGCTACCTGGCTGAAGAACGGTGCTCAGCCCACCGACACGGTCAAGGCGATCTTCAAGAAGAACGGCATTCTGTGATCGTGAGGTAACAACATTATGGAAGAATTGATCCTCTACATTGTCAAAGCGCTGGTCAAGAATCCCGATCAGGTTACCGTCACCGTCGGTGAGGAGCAGGACGGGGTCACCACTTATAATCTGACCGTCGCCGAAGAAGACAAAGGATACGTCATCGGCAAGCAGGGCAAGGTTGCGAAAGCCATCCGCGCCATTGTAAAGACCGCTGCCATCAAGGATAACAAGAAGGTTCGCGTCTATATTGTCTGACAATCTGAGACGGCAGGTGAAACACCATCTGCCGTCATTTCTTTTTTTCAGGAGGAAACATGAAACTGATCGAAACCGGCAAAATCGTCAACACCCACGGCGTCAAAGGGGAAATGAAGGTCGTTCCCTGGACCGATGATCCCGCCGTTTTCTGCGATTTTACCACCGTTACCGTGAATAATACCCCCTACACCGTCCGCTCGGTTCGTTTTCAAGGCCCAAATGTGTTGCTGAAGCTGGAAGGCATCAATGACATGACGGCGGCGGAAGGGTTGAAAAATAAAATCGTCTATGCCTCCAGGGAGGATTTTGATCTGCCCGAGGGAACTTATTTCATCGCCGACCTGATCGGCCTTACCATCGTCGAGGACGAAACCGAAAAGGAATTGGGCACCCTGACCGATGTCTTTTCCACCGGTGCCAATGACGTATACGAAGTCACCGATGGGGAGGGCAAAAAATATTATATCCCCGCTATCAAGGACTGTGTGAAGGCCACAAGTCTGGAAGCAAAGCAAATGCGCATCCATATCATGGAGGGGCTGTTTGAATGAGATTTGACATCATGACCCTCTTTGATCGGGAGGTCTCTGATTTTCTGCACACCTCTATTTTGGGACGTGCCATCAAAAACGGCCTGTTTGAGGTGAAGTGCCATAACATCCGCGATTACACGGAGGACAAGCAGAAACGAGTGGACGATGCCCCCTATGGCGGAGGCATGGGCATGGTGATGCAGGCCGCCCCCATCCGAAACTGCTTTGATCATATTCTATCGGAAATGCCCGGCAAAAAGCCCCATGTGATTTACATGACCCCCAAAGGAAAGCGATTCACGCAAACACGGGCGAAAAAACTGCTGAAGCATGAAAACATCGTCATTCTCTGCGGTCATTACGAAGGGGTGGACCAGCGGATTCTGGACGCCATCGTGGACGAAGAAATCTCGGTGGGCGATTATGTTTTGACCGGAGGCGAGCTGCCCGCCATGATCGTGGTGGATACGGTGGCGCGTATGATTGAAGGGGTGCTGAGCGATCCTGTCTGCTACAAGGACGAAAGCATCTACAGCGGTCTTCTGGAGCATCCCCACTACTCCCGCCCCGAGGTCTTTGAGGGGGTCAAGGTTCCCGACATTCTTCTTTCGGGACATCACGCCAACATCGAAGCATGGAGAAAAGAACAGGCCCTGGCCATCACCAAACAGCGCCGCCCCGACCTGTATCGGGCCTATTTGCGCAAGGAACAACGGAAAGCCGAAAAAATCAAGGCGGAAAAACTGCGGATTCAAAAGGAAAAATTCCTTGCCCGCCAAGCAAAGCGAAAGGCCGCAAGGGAGGCCGCGATGGCGGAAGGGAAAGAAGAGAGTTGATTTGTCCATATACGCAAATCAAAAAACAGTTGCAATCCGCATCGCAATAAGGTATAATGAAAAAAGAATAATATCAACCTGAAAGGGGATTATCTTATGGTAAAATTCGGAACCGGCGGCTGGAGAGCCGAAATTGCACGGGATTTCACCGAAGAAAACATCCGTCTCGTGGCGCAGGGTCTTGCCCAATACGCCATTCGGGAAGGGAAAACGGACAAGCCCATCGTTGTGGGACGTGACCGCCGCTTCCTCTCGGACAAGGCAGCACTTTGGATCAGCGAAACCTTGGCGGCCAACGGCCTGAAGGTGCTGTACATCGCTCGCTCCGCACCCACCCCTCTGGTGATGCACACCGTACTGAAGCAGGAGCTGCATTTCGGCGTGGAAGTCACCGCAAGCCATAACCCCTCGGAATATAACGGCATCAAGGTCATCGTGGACGAAGGCCGCGACGCACCTCTGGAAGTGACCGATGAGCTGGAAAAGATCATCGCCACCTGCACGCCTAAAACCATGTCCTTCCGTGCCGCCAAGGACGAAGGGCTGATTGAAGAATTTGTCAATCCCTTCAACAACTTCATTGATGATATTCTGGCCGTTCTGGATACGGACGTGATCCGCAAGCGTGGTCCCCGCATCCTCTTCGACTCCATGCACGGCTCCTCTACCTATCCCCTGCTCTCCATTTTCTACACCACCCGTTGTACCCCCGACTCGGTTCACGGCAACCGTGACACCCTCTTCGGAGGAATGATGCCCGCCCCCACGGAAAGCACTCTGCTGGATCTGAGCCTGGACGTGGTGAAGAACGGATACGATTTGGGTATCGGCATCGACGGCGACGGTGACCGTCTGGGCATTATCGACCGCGACGGCCGATACATCAGCGCCAACGAAATCCTCGTTCTGCTTTACTATTACCTCCACGAATACAAGGGCTGGAAGGGCCCCGTGGTCCGCAACCTTGCCACCACCCACATGCTGGATCGCATTGCCGCAGATTTGGGCGAAACCTGCTACGAAGTCCCCGTTGGCTTCAAGTGGATCTCCTCCAAGATTGACGAAGTGGACGCCATTTTGGGCGGCGAATCCTCGGGAGGTCTGACCGTTCGCGGTCACATCCACGGCAAGGACTCCATCTATGCCGCTTCCCTCTTTGTGGAAATGATCTGCCGCACGGGCAAAGCTCCCGGCGAAATGATCGACGAGTTGTATCGCAAGTACGGCACCTTCTGCATGGAAGAATGCAACCTGCGCTACCCCGCCCCCGCAAGAGCCGCCATCGATGACAAGATCATGGTCAAAAAGCTCCTGCCCGACTTCGGCGTTCCCGTCAAGAAGGTCAACTACGAAGACGGCTGCAAGGTCTACTTTGAAGATGACTCCTTCATCATCTGCCGCTTCTCCGGCACCGAACCCATCCTGCGTATCTTCTCCGAAGCCGCCGACAGCAAGACCGCGCTGGGCTACATTGACGCCTTCCACGCCTTCCTCGCCGACGAGCTGGCCGAATAAAATTACATATTCCCCTGCTTTTCTTGTTCTCGGACGAACGACAAAAGCGGAACTTCCTCCCCTCGGAAAGGTTTCTCTCTTCTCTCATCCTCCTTTCCGAGGGATTTTTATATCCAAAAATGTTGTTCCCTGCATGTGGAGAAAAAACAGAAAAACCACTTAAGCAGACCGATACGGTATAAAGTTCGGGAAAAAATGGGATTTTTTTGAGGTCGACAGAGTTCAAAATATACCAATACGGTATAAAATATATTTCCGTGACCTATTGAAATCTGCGTAAAAATATGATATACTATATAATATAGAGAAAAACAAGGGAGGATTTGTTTTATGAACAAACTCTTGGGTCACAAGCCCGAACGGGTCTTGTATTATTTTGAACAACTCTGCGCCATTCCCCACGGATCGGGGAACTGCGGCGCTGTCAGCGAATACTGCGTAAACGTGGCAACAGAATTGGGGTTGCCCGTGATGCGAGACAAATGGGACAACGTAATCATCACAAAGCCCGCCTCCGAGGGCTACGAACACCACGAACCCGTCATTCTGCAGGGCCATCTGGACATGGTCTGCGAAAAGGATGCCGATTGCCCCATCGACTTTGAAAAAGATGGACTGGATCTCTTTGTGGAAAACGATTGGATCGGCGCAAGAGGCACCACGCTGGGCGGCGATGACGGCATTGCCGTTGCCATGGCGTTGGCCATTTTGGAAGACAAAACCCTGCCCCATCCCCCCATCGAAGCGGTATTCACCACCGACGAGGAAACGGGAATGTACGGCGCGGAGGGGCTGGACACCTCGGTGCTGAAGGGGAAGATCCTGCTCAACGCAGACTCGGAATGTGAGGGCATCCTCACCGTCTCCTGCGCAGGAGGCGCACGGGTGCAGATCGACCTGCCCGTTTCTGCGGAAGAAAACACCGCATCCTGCAAGAGGATCGTTCTGAAAGGCCTGAAAGGGGGCCACAGCGGTGTGGAAATCGACAAGGGGCGCATCAATGCCGACATCCTTCTGGGACAATTTTTGAAAGGCCTTTCAGCGGATTACCGCATTGTCTCCCTCTTCGGCGGTACAAAGGACAATGCCATTCCCTCCCGCGCAGAATGCGTGCTGGCAACGGCAGAAGATCTGACAGCATACGCAGAGGCCTTCGCCGCGAAGAACCGTCCCGAAACCGACAACGGGTTGGAGATTGAAATCACCGATGCCCCTACCGAAGCCTCTGTCCTCGACGAAGCATCCACCCGTCGCATTGCCGATTTTCTTACCACCGTGCCCAACGGAATCCAAGCCATGAGCAAGAACATTGAGGATCTGGTGGAAACCTCCCTGAATCTGGGACAATTGAAGGCGGACATCAACGGCATGACCGCCACCTTCTCGGTGCGAAGTTCGGTCAACAGCGCAAAAGCCGCTCTCATCCAAAGGTTGGAAGCAATTTGCAATTCCTTTGGCGGCACCTTCGATTCCCGCGGACACTACCCCGCCTGGGAATACAAAGAAGATTCCCGTCTGCGGGAAACCATGGTTCGGATCTATGAGGGAATGTTTGGCAAGACGCCCGTGGTGGAAGCCATTCACGCAGGACTGGAATGCGGTTTCTTCTGCGAAAAAATCCCCGGCCTGGATGCGGTTTCCTTCGGTCCCGACATGAAGGACATCCACACTCCCAGAGAACGCCTTTCCATCCCCTCGGTGGAGCGCACCTATCAATATCTCTGCACCATACTGAAAGAACTGTGAGGTAACACCATGACTGTTATTGACCGTTTTTTGAAATACATCGCCCTTGACACCTCCTCCGATGAAGCCTCCGAAACCATCCCTTCCACCACTCCGCAAAAATTGTTGGGTGAGCTTTTGGTGTGGGAACTGAAGGATGCGGGATGCACCGACGCCTTTATGGACGAATTCGGTTACGTCTACGGCACCCTTCCCGCAACAAAGGGATATGAATCGGTGCCCGCCTTGGGGTTAATTGCCCACATGGACACGTCTCCCGCCGTCAGCGGAAAAAACATCAAGGCAAGCATTGTCACCTATAAGGGTACACCCCTGAATCTGGGCGCCGCCACCCTTTCGGCGGAGGCATTCCCCTATCTTGACAACTATAGAGGGCAGGAACTGATCGTCACCGACGGCACCACCCTTTTGGGCGCCGACGATAAAGCAGGCATCGCGGAAATCGTGGCGGCTTGTGCGGAAATGACCGCCCATCCCGAGCGACCTCACCGTGCCGTGGCGGTCTGCTTCACCCCCGACGAAGAAATCGGACGGGGCGCAGACAAATTCAACTTTGCCACCTTCCCCGCTAAGGTTGCCTACACCGTGGACGGAGGCGAAATCGGGGAAATCGAATACGAAAACTTCAACGCCGCCTCGGCAAAAATCGAGATTCACGGCGTAAATATCCACCCCGGCTCGGCAAAAAACAAGATGAAAAATGCATCCCTTTTGGCCGCGGAATTCATCACCCGTCTCCCTGCCGCCGAAACCCCTGCCCACACCGAGGGATACGAGGGATTCTATCATCTCTGCGACATGTCGGGCGACGAAAGCTACGCCCAACTGAATTATATCATCCGCGATCACGATCGGGCAAAATTCGAGGATCGCAAAGCCTTTGTCGCAAATTTGACCGCCTATCTGAACACGGTCTACGGAGAGGACACCTTTGTCGCAACCGTCAAGGACAGCTACTACAACATGAAGGAAAAGCTGGCAGGTCATATGGATCTGATCGACAACGCGGTGAAAGCCATGGATGCGGTGGGCATTGAACCCAAAATTGTCCCCATCCGCGGCGGCACCGACGGTGCCCGCCTGTCCTATGAGGGGCTTCCTTGCCCCAATCTTTCCACAGGGGGATTGAACTTCCACGGCATCCACGAATTTATTCCCGTTCAATCTCTGCAAAAAATGGTGCAGGTTCTTTTGGAACTAACCAAAGCATAAGAGGTGCCAAATGAAGATCTATCTGGCAAGCCCCTTCTTCAACGAAGAGGAGTTGAACAACGTAAAAACGGCAGAGAAAATTTTGCGAGCAAGGGGGTTTACCGTCTTCAGCCCACGGGAAAACGAGGTGCGGGACGAGAAACGATTCACTGCCGCATGGTCACTGGATACCTTTCAGAATGACCGACGCTTCCTTGATTGGGCAGATGCGGTGGTGATGCTCTATTACGGCGCCTACAGCGACAGCGGCACCGCATGGGAATGCGGCTATGCCTATGCGACTCACAAGCCCGTGATCGTGGTGCATTTCGGGGAAAAATCCAATCTGATGGTCCATGAGGGATGTCATGCAAATATCACCCTTGCGGAATTGGAGGAATACGACTTCGAAACCATGCCGCACAAAAAATGGACACGGGACATGATATAAGGAGAACACTATGACCTTTGACCTTTCCTGCGCGGGGGCTCGGATCAAAGCATTGAGGCTTGCCCGCAGCCTGACCGAAGAAGACCTGGCAAAGAAGCTGGGCATCCCCCACTGTGATATTGTCGCCATGGAGGACGGAGCAGGCATGCCAACCCTGGAGCAAGCCCTGGCCCTTGCGTCGGCGCTGGATACCACCGTGGACGAGCTGTTCCGCAAACAAGACGACGCCACCGTCCCGCAAAAGCAGCCGGGGATGGAGTCTTTGACCGAGCTTTATAAAATCGGCTCGGGTCCCTCATCTTCCCACACCATGGGACCCGAAAAGGCCTGCAACCTGTTCCGTAATCAGACTCCCGAAGCGAACCGCTATGAGGTGATTCTCTACGGTTCTTTGGCAAAAACGGGAAAGGGGCATTGCACCGATCAGGTCATCGAAAAGACCCTGTCTCCCCTGCCCTGTAAAATCATTTTTGACACTGCAACGGAAAATCTGCCCCACCCGAACACCATGGATCTAATGGCCTACAACAATGAAACCCTGCTGAAAAAGGCGCGCGTTTTCAGTGTGGGAGGCGGAGCCATTCGTTTTGAAGGGGAAGCAGAGGGAGAACAGAAGCATATTTACGCTCTGGACACCTTCAACGATATTGCCCGTTATTGCAAAAAAGAGGGTCTGCGTCTCTGGGAATACGTATACAACACCGAGGGATCGGGCTTCCGCGATTATCTGAGCACCGTTTGGCGTGCCATGCGGCAAGCAGTGGCGGCGGGGTTAGAGGAAGAAGGGATTCTTCCCGGTGGGCTGAACGTGCACAAAAAGGCCCGTCACCTCTTCAATCTTCAGCATGTGGACGAAACCGCAGAAACCAAAGCAAACCGTCTCATTGCCGCCTATGCCTTTGCGGTAGGAGAGCAGAACGCCTGCGGATGCCGCATTGTCACCGCCCCTACCTGCGGTGCGGCGGGGGTTTTGCCTGAGGTGCTTTATTATCAGCAAAAGAAAAACGGCTACACCGACGATGAAATCTGCCGTGCCCTTGCCACGGGGGGATTGATCGGGAATCTGATCAAAACCAACGCCTCCATTTCGGGAGCGGAATGCGGATGTCAGGCGGAGGTGGGCAGTGCCTGCGCCATGGCGGCGGCTGCCTTGGCGGAGTTGTTTGACCTCTCCATTGACAAGATTGAGTATTCGGCGGAAATCGCCATCGAGCATCATCTGGGGCTGACCTGCGACCCCATCTGCGGCCTTGTTCAGATTCCCTGCATTGAGCGAAACGCCGTAGCGGCCATGCGTGCCATCAATGCCGTCAACCTCTCCTCTTTTTTGAGTGACACCCGAAAAATATCTTTGGACAAAGTCATTCTCACCATGCGGGACACGGGACGAGACCTGAGTCACCGCTACCGCGAAACCTCCGAAGGGGGCCTTGCAAAACTGAGCATCTACGAATAGAAAGGTTGCCTTTTATGAAGATTCAAGTACAAGCAAATGAAACGACAGAAAGGTACAAAGACCCCACCCGCTGGCAAAACAGCACCCTACGTTATGCTCCCCCCGAAACCTTTCCGCCCTTTTTGGCAAAGGAACTGGGAAGAGCTGCCATCATGCGGGTCTGGATTACGCTGGACGAATACTGGGACTATCACACCGACACCTATTATCCCGACTATGAGATCGGAAAGGCTCGCTATCCTCTGTCGGAACTTCACTATCCCTACGATTGGGGAAAAATTGTTCCGGCCCCTTCCGAGACCCGTTATCGCGGTTTTTTGACCTCTCACGCGGAAAACGCAGAAGAATTGATGCTCAACGTGCGGCGTCTGGAACGAGAGGTCTCCGACGGGATTATAACCTACGAACAATACGAGCATGTTTTTGAGCAAGCGGTAGAATACTGCAAATTCCTTGCCCCCAACATTCGCTACATTGAGTGCTGCAACGAGGTAGACATTAAATCCTTTGGGAACCTGAACGGCGAGGAATACGTCAAGATATACGCCTGCGCCTGCCGTGCCATCGCGCGACTGAATGAGAAGCATCGCTATCCCATGCCTCTGCAGATCGGCGGCTATGCGGCGGCAGAGCCTCTGGCCCGGTTCGACTTGGTGCAAGACATCCTGGAAGGTATCCGAAACGCAAATCTGCCTATCGACTTTTATTCCTACCATATCTACGACATTCCCACATCCTCCGCCTTGATTCGTCATGGAAAAACGGATCTGGCAACGCTGGGCTGTGTGGAGAAGCTACGTGTCATTATCCAAAATCACAAGGATCTGATTACCCGATTGGGGCTTCCCGAACGTCCTGTTTTTCTCAATGAATTGGGACGTGCCCGCGCCACGGGCGTAGACGGAGATGCACTGCTCAATGCCGCAGGGATGCTGACATATCTCAACGCTTTTTCCGATAAAGATTTTGAAGGAGTCTATCCCTTCCCCTGGTGCACCTTCCACAATCCGGGGCTTCAAATCTCTTACACACAATATCTGCTCAAGGAAGACGGCTCTTACATCGCCACCCCCAACGGCATTGCCATCCGTCTTCTTCACGAATTAAAAGGAGACCGTCTTGCCTGCAAAGTCACCGAGACAGAGGGACGGGACGGCGCTTATCGCGCCCTTGCCGTCAAAGACGGCGAAGAAATTGATCTGCTGTGCGTCAACCCAATCTCCGACACGGTTCCCTGCGAGATTAAAATCGAAGGGCTAATAAACGGTACCTATCGCATAGACGCATACCATTGCACGGAAACGATCAACAACTGCGTTACAGGAACAGGCGACGGTTCCTTCGCCCTGACCAAAACAAAAGAAACAACCGTGACAAACGGGACTTTAAAGCACCAAATCCCTTTGGAAAACAATCATTTCGTCTTATTCCGTATCAAAAGAGCCGACGAAGCATAACAAAAAAACTTGAGCCTGCGGCACACGCCGCAGGCTCGTGGTTTATTCCTCTACACCAAAAACTTCGTTCAAAGAAGCCTCTACCACAGTTCCCGTCAGAGAATTTACTCCATAAAATCCGATCGTAAATCCAAAGTCTTCATCAAGCATTCGAACTCTGATATAGTAATATGGGACATTCGAAACACTGTTCAAGCGGAAGTTTTCCGTCTCATAGCTGTATCTTTCCGTCCTATTCTCGAACAACTTTGCCACTTTCTTTTCAGCATTCTCAGAAGAAAGCATGATGGAGGAGGAAACGGTTCCGGTCTCGGCATTCACACGGTACAACATCCTTGTAGCACCGGGCTTATTTGGGGAAACAATCAAATAGACAGATTCTTCCTCAGAAATCGGAACCGGAACCGAGGAAAGGGCCTCATACTCCGCAGCGGATGCTCCGTTTTTCTTTACGATTTCCTTTGCTTCCTGAACAGAAAGAGTCTTTTTCTCGGGAGTGTAAATCCAGGGAGCCATAACATCCGGGACCTGCGCGGAATCTGTTATAACAAAGGAAATCTCCGACATGCAAGTTCCCCAGGTTTTCCCATCCAACCATTCCGAATCCTTTTCGGTGTCTCCCAAGGCTTCACAAGACACACGACAGCGAACAAAATTGCCTTGAGAATCAAAATCCATAAAAAAATAGGAATTCCGAATATCCTGAACCTCCACCATATACTCCAATTCGACCATTGCGGCAGCCATATAGATTGATTTCGGTCCGGAAACAGCAATCGTAAAGGAACCGTCATCATTGCGCAAAAGTTTTCTCGTCCCGGAATACGGCAAGATTGTCATACCGTGTTCTGCCGTATTAAACCGATGGCCAAGCAAAGTTCTCCATCGATCCTCCGCAAAAAAGCTTATCGTTTCTTTAAAATCTCCGATTTGATGGTAATACACATTTTCCAAAAGGCATCCGACAGACTCTCGTGTATCTCCCGACTCAAAGGTCTCAAGCCGTTCCAGTTTGACCGCCCCGCCCTTTGAAGTATAGAAGCTGACAGCAGAACGCTGTTTTCCTCCGACAGAGCAGGTGTCCTCAATTCGCATCACCATGGCATCAAGTCCAAAGATCCTTTGAGCATGAAGCATAAGACTGGAAATAACACTTTCATCACTCATGTAAGAATACATTTCTCCGCTCGACAAAGGATTTTCAGCAGAATAAACTGCCTCATATCGGAATTCAGGGTCGGAGGAGGTGTCATCGGTAATAATATACACCTTGGTTACAAGACAATTCGCATAGGCTTCATCATAATAGTCAATGACCAAGCCGATCGTTGCTTCGTTTTTTACGACCTGTGCAACAACGGGATATTGCTCCTTCTCGTCAATCTGCCCAAGATTGCGCAGCAGAACAACGCCTTGTTTTTCATCGTAAACAGGAGTTCTTCCAATAACGGAACCATCCTCATACTTCGGCAGTTGCTGCAACCTTTCGGTACAGTCAAACCCCAAGTAATCTTCAATCACAGTACTGATTTCCTGCAGAGAAATCCGATATATGTCGGATGCGTCATCATAATACCGATACATAGTCATCTGGCTGCCGATAATAAATTCAAAAAATTGAAAGACTTGCTCGACAGACAACTCCTTTTCCGCATCCCGGAATTCCAAAGCGGCAGAGCCGTCCTCAGAGGTGAAAACAGACTCATAATTCGGAATCCAATACCGTTTCATAAGCGTTGTTCCACCGGGGACCGATGCCGGCGCAAGAACAGGATCGTCCGTATCATCGGTGTTGGTATCGGTAACCGGGGGAGCTTCGGTGGATTGGTCGGGATCGGAGGTGCGGGGGTCGGTCAAGAAGCAGACGGCCAGCACCGCGCAGGACAACAAGGCCACAAGAATGATCCAAAAGGCGGGCTTTTTGTAATTCAGCACCGACTTGATCCGATGCTTTACCCCCACCTCACCGAAGGCAAGGGGGCAAGCGGAAATCAGCCCTCGGGGCACACTGCTGTTGACCAGCGCACGGGAATAGGGACGCTTCGCCTCAGTCCCCAAGGACTGCAGAACCTTTTCATCGCAGGCAAATTCAATGTCCCGACAGAGCAAAACATAGGCGACCCAAAGCACGGGATTGAACCAATAAACCGCCAACAGCGCAAAACCAAAGGGCTTCCACCAATGATCCCGCCGCTTCAGATGCGCATTTTCATGGGCAAGGACAAAGGGACGATCCCCCTCGGAAAGGCTGTGGGGCAGATAAATACGGGGACGGAAAATGCCGAGAATGAAGGGGGACGGAATTTTGTCGCTGATGCGGATATTGTCCTGCAGAGGCACCGAATCCCGCACCCGATACCGCAGGCGCAGATAAGCCACCAAGGAATAGGAAATCATGACAACCATGCCCAAAATCCACACCGAGGTAACAATCTCCATCACCGAAAGTCCCGTCTCTGCAGGCACGGGTACCTCTCCCCCGTCGGTTACGGGAGGCAGAGGATTGGGCGTAGTCTGCGAGGTTTGGAACCGATGCGCCAAAAAGGCATTGATCTGCTGATCCACCGCCTCAAAGCCCGTCAACACCTCGGGGGTTGTTTGGGTGACGGAACTCTCGGGGGCGGGGGC
>JAGAOU010000026.1 GCA_017623595.1 Clostridia bacterium | reverse complement strand
ACTAAAAACGAACGGTTATGTAAGAGTTCGAATTCATATGCAAAAACATCAAAAATATCTTTTTCGTAGCCCATAGACAGAAAAAAGCACACATTTGTCTGCCAAGACAATGTGTGCTTTTTTCAACGAAATTCGCCTTCGGCGAGTGAAATTTGGCTTCGCCAAGTGAAATAGCTTCGCTGTGAAATATTTGTTTCGCAAATGTGAAGAGGCGAATTTCATTTCACATCGACCGAAGGGAGATATTTCACAATTTCCGCAAGGAAATTATTTCACATTCGGCGCAATCCGAATATTTCACTTGAAATGTTCACGGATTTGTGGTATAATGAAGCAAAGAAAGGCGGTATACACTTATGAATATTCAAAATTTCAAAAATCAATTACAAGAAACGGTCATTGTTCCTATGACTGAATTTATGAACGATTGTGAGGATTGCGGTTTCACCCAAAAAGACATTGCAAAATGTGAGGCCTTGATTCTTGAGTATTTGGTTGCACTTGAAAGCATCACAGAGCCTGCAAACAAAGAAATTATGAAACATGTAAAGAAATTGGTTTTAGCTCTTAACAAGCTTAACGAAAAAACCGATTACTGCTTGTTAGAAACTGAAGAACGTGAGTCGATTTGGGAAATTATTCAAAACAGTGCTGTTGAATGTGGCTTGACCAATCCTGAAGATGACATCACAGAAGAATGGCGAGAGTGGTAATTACATAGCTTCGTTTGCAATCATGTCACAAAAGCCCGAAAGACCTCGGATCGTGTTACAACAAAAGGAACAGAAACGTAAATTATCAATATTTTTTGGAAAGAGGCATAAATCATGCATGTATTCAGAAATCCTGTCTCGCCATTTGAGGCGCCTGACCCCTTTATGACCTATGATCCCGTAACAAAATATTATTATTCTCTTTTTACACGCGGCTCGAAGCTTGAACTCTTCCGAAGCCGACATGCGAGCTCTATAGTCACAGACGGCGACTCGCGCATAATTTATGAACCCAACGGCGAACGTGACGGCATTTGGGGCGATATTTGGGCTCCTGAAATGCATCGAGGTTCGAACGGCAGATGGTACATTTATACAAGCGGACGCATAAAGCCCGAGCCAAGTCAAAAGCGTCTGTTTATTATGGAAGGACCTGCAGAAGATCCCTTTGAGGGCGAATGGGTATTCCGTGGAATGCCTTCCCCCGATATTTTTTCCATCGATCCCACCGTCTACACAGCACCGAACGGTGTTCAATATCTCTGTTCTTCACGTGTAGACCCCGTTTACGGACAGGTACTGGACATCTGCGACCTCGTGAATCCCTACACCTACGGAAAAAATTTTGCGACTATTGCCCGTGCCGAGCTTGATTGGGAGCTTGTTGAACCTTACACTGGAAAAAGAGCAATCGTTGAAGGAGCTTTCTTCCTTGAGCGAAACGGCAGGCTCTTCATCATTTATTCGGCAAACGGATGTTGGTCGGACCACTACTGCCTTGGTGTACTGGAGCATACGGGCGGTTCGCTTTGCGATGCTGCAAATTGGAAAAAGCACAAGCAGCCGCTCTTTGTCCAAGGGAACGGACTCTATGGCCCCGGGCACGCCTCCTTCTTTACCTCTCCCGACGGAACAGAGGTATGGTGCGCCTATCATGGTATGAAGGATCATAACGAGAGCGTCTCGTTTGCCGTGCGTTATTTCAACATTCAACGAATAGATTTTGATCCTGACGGCTTCCCTGTGATGGGCCTGCCCACAGGATATGATGTAGATATCCCCTATCCCTCCGGCGAAGAATTATAACCCCTATAAAAATTGAGTGGTAGTTCACCTTTTCGCTCGTTTAAGTCAAGAAAAAAGCCAAGTCTTGCGACTTGGCTTTTTTTTTGTGCAATTTACCCCTCGGCGGTTCCTCTGCCCTTGCGAACCGATCAACGGGAGGAAAATTCCTTTTCCTTTATGTAGTCGATCATGACCTTCAGGCTTTTGGAGATCCATTTGTTTTTGTGATAAATCAACTGCTTCCAGATTTCGGACTTCATATCGCAGACGTCCAGATAGCAGAGAGCGCCCGCGTCGATCCAATCCTTGGTGACAAAATCGGGCAAAAAGGAAATCATGTCGCTGTTGGCCACCGTTTTGGTGATGATGTCGGTTCTTCCGATTTCAAGCACGGGAGTGATTTCCAGGGATTTCCTGGCAAGCTCCTTGTCGAATACCCGTCGGTATCCCTGTCCGTATTCGGTTAAAATAAAGGGCTCGTTGATAATGTCCTGCACCGAAAGCCCCTTGACACCCGCAAATTTCGACCCCGCCCGCGCCACAAAGTGCATGGAAAGAGGCTCCTCCTTGGCGATGATGTAATCCTTATTATAGGAATGATTGTCCAGAGTGATGATGATATCCGCCTCGTTGTGATCCAGCATGTCGAACATCACCAGAGTGTCCGCTGTGGTGAATTTGATGGAAATATTGGGATATTTGCGATGAAAATCAATATAATGGGAATTGATCATTTCGTCGCAGACCGAATCGGGGGTGACGATATGAATGTGCCCCGAAAGATCCTCTTCCTTGGTCAGGCTCTCCTTGAATTCCTCCGTAATCGCACGCACCTGATGGGCATAGGTCAACAACTCGTGCCCCCGCTCGGTAAGGGTGATGGTGTGATTGATTCGCTCAAACAACAGGCACCCCAGCTCCTCCTCCAGTTGTTTTATCTGGAAGGAAATTGTGGACTGGGAATACCCCAGAAGCTCCGCAGCCTTGGTGAAGCCGCCCAGCTCCGCAACATGGGTAAAGGTGATCAGATTGCGCAATTCCATTTCTGTTCTCCGTGATCGAAAATATTGATGGTAAAGATTAAAACTATTCGCTTGACTAATCCTGCTTTTTATTATATAATGGTTTACATAGAAATGCAAGAGGCTTTGACGGAACTTTTTTTGAATTTTCCCGTTTTTGGGCCCCTTGGGAACCTCGGAGGAAAACAAACATGACACAACCGCAGCTTTACACGCTTGTCGCTTTGGCGATTTACGCAATCATCATGGCGCTCATCGGCTGCTTCAGCGTTGGGAAATCCAAAACGCTGGACAACTTTTTGATCGGCGGCCGAAATATCGGCGCATGGGCAACCGCCTTTGCTTACGGAACCACCTATTTCTCTGCCGTTGTGTTTGTCGGTTATGCAGGTCAGCACGGCTGGAACATCGGCATCGGCGCCATTTGGATCGGCATCGGCAATGCAGTCCTCGGTTGTCTGCTTTCCTGGATTCTGTTCGCCAACCGAACCAGAAAGATGACCAAGAAGCTGAACGCCAGAACCATGCCCGATTTCTTTGAAAAGCGTTACAATTCCAAGGGCATGAAGATTCTTGCGGCGGTGATCATCTTCGTCTTTCTCGTTCCCTATTCCGCTGCCGTTTACAAGGGGCTCGGGGCATTGTTCGGTTCTGTCTTCCCCGGAGTGGAAACCTGGGTGTGGATGCTGATTATTGCGGCACTCACCGCAGTATATCTCGTCGCGGGCGGCTATGTGGCCACCGCATACACCGATTTGGTGCAGGGAATTGTTATGCTCGCGGGCGTTGTTTGTCTGGTGGTTGCCGTTCTCGGCCATGATAATGTGGGCGGACTCAGCGGACTGATTCAGAACCTGGGCAGCTTCGAATCCCTTCCCGGAGATCCGAACCCCACAACGGGCGATCAGCTGACCGATCTTTTCGGCGGATCCTCCTTCAAATTCCTTTGCTTCAATATTATGCTCACCAGCTTCGGCACCTGGGGCCTTCCTCAGATGATCGGTAAGTTCTATGCGGTAAAGGATACCGCCGCCATCAAGCGCGGAACGATCATCTCCACCATTTTCTGCGTGGTCATCGGTTGCGGTGCCTACCTGATCGGCTCCACCTCCCGCTTAATTCTGGGCGGTCAGCTCCCCGAGGGCGGCATCGACTCCATTATTCCCACCGTGCTGATGGAGGTTTTGGGCAACGGAACCTTGGGAATTATCCTTTTGGCCATCATTATGATCCTTCTGCTCTCCGCCTCCATGTCCACCCTGGAAGCCGTGGTTCTGACCTCCGCCTCCGCTGTGGCTGTGGATCTGATCCCCGCCATCCGCAAGAAAGAAACCCAACCCAAGCATCAGATGCTTCTGACCCGTGTCCTGTGCCTCGTCTTTGTGGCTTGCTCCTTTGTCTTCGCAACCCAAAACATTCCCATCATCGTCAGCCTGATGTCCTTCTCCTGGGGTCTTGTCTCCGGTTGCTTCATCGGTCCCTACATTTGGGGTCTGTTCTCCAAGAAGATCACCAAAATCGGCGCATACGCAGGCATTCTTTCGGGTCTTCTCACCGTGGGCGGAGCAACGCTGGTGATCACCCTCACCGACAGCTTCTCCTCTGCCGCCGCAAAATCCCCCGAAATGGGCGTTGCCGCCATGGCAATCTCCATGATCGTGGTCCCTGTGGTCAGCGCCTTCACCAAGAACAAAAAGGCCGACGCCGACCGTGTGGAAGCGCTCTTCACCTGCTGCAAAGAAGAAATCTGAAGCAAGCACAAACCATCCCCCCAATAAACCCCGAAACGGCAGACCATCGTCTGCCGTTTCAGCCTGTCGAAAAAGTCCAAGCCGGTTTTTTTGTAAACTTAAATGTTCTATTTGCGAATAACAGGTAACTTTTGAACCGAAACAATCCTTCCACCGCTTTGCGGTCCCCCTCCCTTTACACAAGGGAGGCTTTATTTTTGTGCATTTCTCAATGT
>JAGAOU010000005.1 GCA_017623595.1 Clostridia bacterium | reverse complement strand
CTGTCAGAAAGGAAGACAGATTATGACAAACCCAAACGGACGCTTCGGTATTCACGGCGGTCAATACATTCCCGAAACGCTGATGAATGCAGTCATCGAACTGGAAGAAGCATATAATCACTATAAAAACGATCCCGAATTTAACAGAGAGCTTACCGAACTTTTCAATGAATACGCAGGCAGACCATCAAGACTGTACTTTGCTGAGAAAATGACGAAAGACCTCGGCGGAGCGAAAATTTATCTGAAGCGGGAAGATCTCAATCACACAGGAGCGCATAAAATCAACAACGTACTTGGTCAGGCGCTTCTTGCAAAGAAGATGGGCAAAACTCGATTGATTGCTGAAACAGGAGCCGGACAGCATGGTGTCGCCACGGCAACTGCCGCTGCTCTGATGGGCATGGAATGCGTTGTCTTTATGGGAGAAGAAGACACCATTCGTCAGGCGCTGAATGTGTACCGTATGAGATTGCTTGGTGCTGAGGTTATTCCCGTCAAAACAGGCACAGCCACCCTCAAAGATGCCGTATCCGAGGCTATGCGTGAATGGACTTCCCGTATTTCTGATACACATTATTGTCTCGGTTCTGTTATGGGACCGCATCCCTTCCCGACCATTGTCCGTGATTTTCAGGCAGTCATCTCCAAAGAAATCAAGGAACAGATGCTTGCAAAAGAAGGCAGACTACCCGATGCGGTTATCGCCTGTGTGGGCGGCGGTTCCAATGCCATCGGCAGCTTCTATCATTTCATCGAAGATGAAGATGTAAAACTGATCGGCTGCGAGGCGGCAGGCAGAGGTGTTGACACCTTTGAAACAGCAGCAACCATTGCCACGGGCAGAGTCGGAATCTTCCACGGAATGAAGTCGTATTTCTGCCAGGATAAGGATGGGCAGATCGCTCCTGTTTACTCCATTTCCGCAGGACTTGATTACCCCGGCGTTGGTCCTGAACACGCTCATCTGCACGATATTGGCAGAGCGGAATATGTACCTGTCACGGATGACGAAGCAGTAAATGCCTTTGAATATCTGGCAAAGACTGAGGGAATTATTCCCGCCATCGAATCGGCTCACGCTGTTGCACACGCAATGAAGATCGCACCGACAATGGGAAAAAACAAAATTATCGTCATCACCATATCCGGCAGGGGCGACAAGGATTGTGCCGCTATTGCCCGCTACAGAGGGGAGGATATCCATGAGTAATATTCGTAAAGCATTTGAAAATGGTAAGGCGTTTATCGCTTTTATCACTTGCGGCGATCCCGATCTGGAGACCACCGCTAAAGCGGTTCGTGCCGCCGTGGAAAACGGAGCAGACCTTATCGAACTTGGTATTCCGTTCTCTGACCCTACCGCAGAGGGACCCGTTATTCAGGGGGCAAACTTGAGAGCACTGACCGGTGGTGTTACGACCGATAAGATATTTGCCTTTGTGAAAGAACTTCGCCGTGATGTAAAAGTGCCGATGGTTTTTATGACCTATGCAAATGTTGTGTTCTCCTATGGTGCAGAAAAATTCATATCAACCTGTCGTGAGATTGAAATTGATGGACTGATTCTACCCGATCTTCCGTTTGAAGAAAAGGAAGAATTTCAGCCGCTGTGCAGGCAGTACGGCGTTGATCTGATTTCCTTGATTGCACCCACCTCGGAAAATCGTATTGCTATGATAGCAAAGGAAGCTGAAGGTTTCGTCTACATTGTTTCCAGCCTTGGTGTGACGGGTACAAGAAGCGAAATTAAGACAGACCTTACTTCTATTGTGAAGGTAGTAAGAGAAAATACTGATGTACATTGTGCGATCGGGTTCGGCATTTCAACACCGGAGCAGGCAAAAAAAATGGCAGACATCTCTGACGGTGCAATCGTTGGTTCGGCTATTATAAAGTTGCTTGAAAAACACGGCAAGGACGCACCGAAGTATGTGGGTGAGTACGTAAAATCCATGAAGGATGCCATAAGATAAAATCGGTTTTCGGCTTATGGCATACAATAAAACCGCTGTAATTTTCATTCCCGTACAGGATGGAGATTACAGCGGTTTTGTATTTTCTGAGGAATGGTG
>JAGAOU010000004.1 GCA_017623595.1 Clostridia bacterium | reverse complement strand
CGGTCACGCTCCCCGAAGAGGATGCGGAAATGATCAAGCAGGCTCAGCGCACCGCCATCATGAAGGATCCCACCATGGCGGCAGCCACCCTTGTGGGCGCTCAGGCCGATGCAATGAAGGCCGCCGCCTCCAACGAAGGGGGAGCCATGAATGGGTTTATCGGCATGGGGATGGCTATGAACCAAGGCGGCATGAATGCCCAAAACCTCTATGCCATGGGACAGCAACAGCAGCCTCAGCCTAAGACAAACAACACCGTCAACGGCTGGCAATGCGCCTGCGGCACTGTGGCAGCAGGAAAATTCTGCCCCGAATGCGGTGCAAAAAAGCCTGAAATCGAAACCTGGACCTGCGCCTGCGGATCGGTGAATACCGGGAAATTCTGTCCGGAATGCGGCGCCAAAAAGCCGGGCGAATACAAATGCGACAAATGCGGATGGGTTCCCGCCGATCCGAAGAATCCCCCCAAGTTCTGCCCCGAATGCGGAGACCCCTTCACCGATGAGGATCGGAAATAACCGAATCCTATCCTGAAAAGGAGACATTCCATGGAAAACACCATATTGGAATACAAATGCCCCTGTTGCGGCGGAGCGATCTCCTTTGACGCAAAGCTGCAAAAGCTTAAGTGTCCCTACTGCGACACGGAATTCGAAGCAGAAACCCTGAAAAGCTACGATGAGGAGCTGAAAAACGACGCCCCCGAAGAGGAAATGACCTGGGACACCCATGCGGGCACCGAATGGCAGGAGGGCGAAGACGGTGAGCTGAATGCTTACATCTGTAACTCCTGCGGCGGTCAGATTGTGGCGGACGCCAACACGGCGGCAACTCATTGCCCCTTCTGTGACAATCCCGTGGTGCTTACGGGACGTCTTTCCGGAATGCTGAAGCCCGACTATGTCATTCCCTTCAAGCTGGACAAAGAAGCGGCAAAGGCGGGACTTCGCAACCATCTGAACGGAAAAAAACTGTTGCCAAAGGTCTTCAAGGACGAAAACCATATCGACGAGATAAAAGGCATCTATGTTCCCTTTTGGCTCTTCGATGCGGATGCGGAGGCCAATTTCCGTTATCGCGCCACCCGTGTACATTCCTGGGCAGACAGCAACTATATGTACACGGAGACCCGACATTACTCCGTCACCCGCGGTGGGACGGTGGGCTTTGAACGGGTTCCTGTGGACGGCTCGTCAAGCATGGCAGACGATCTGATGGAGTCCATCGAGCCCTACGATTTCTCCCAAGCAGTGGATTTTCAAACGGCGTATCTTGCAGGGTACCTTGCCGATAAATACGATGTGGATGCAGAACAGAGCATCGACCGTGCAAACGCACGCATTAAGCAAAGCACGGCGGATGCCTTTGCCTCCACGGTATTAGGGTATACTTCCGTAACACCGCAGTACGGCAACATCAAGCTGAACAACGGACAAGCGAAATATGCCCTCTATCCCGTGTGGATTTTGAACACCACATGGAGAGATCAAAAATACACCTTCGCAATGAACGGACAAACGGGCAAATTCGTGGGCGATCTTCCTTTGGACAAAGGGGCCCTCGGCCGATGGCTCGTCGGGCTTACGGGAATTTTGGGGGCGGCGGCCTTCGGAATCCTGACCTTGGTTCATTACTTTATGTAAGGAGGCGGCATGATGAAACGAATTCTTCCTCTCCTCCTTGCTCTGGTTTTCTGCCTTTCCCTCTCCCTCTCAACCCCGGCTTATGACGCAGCACCAACCTTGGTTTATGACGAAGCAGGGGTGTTGAGCGGTACACGGGAAAAGGAACTTAACCAACGGCTTCGCGATTTGAAAACCACCGTTGTCATTGCCTTTACCGATGACATTATTCAGGAATCGGAAGCGGAGGCGCGCGCAAAGAAATTATTCGACTCCCTCACATACGGAACAAGCAACGGCGTAATCTTCTATGTCAGCGTTAATTCCCGTAAGTATAACCTTCAAGGCATCGGGACGATGTATGACCGTCTGAACAGTGACGCCATGGATTTGTTGGAAGGTCGGGTTGTCCCCAGTCTGAAGAACGACCGATTTGAAGAAGCAGCGTCGGAATTTGTCTCCGCACTGGAAGAGATTCTGGATGCCACCGCTGACGGATCGGACTACACATCTCCGTTGCCGTGGAAAAACTATGTCTTCTATTCTTTGATTATAGGTCTTGTCATTGCGGGCATTGCAGTCCTCAGCATGGCAGCCCAGCTGAAATCGGTACGAAGACAACACGCAGCACGAAGCTACGAAAAACAAGGCAGCTTCAGCCTCACCCGACAAAGCGACCTGTTCCTCTACCGCACCCTCTCCCGTGTTCCCCGACCGAAGAACAATTCCTCGGGAGGAGGCGGTCGCAGCAGCGGCGGCGGAAGCCGAAGCGGCAGCTTTTAACAAAAAAATTATGAGCCGACAGAATATTCTGTCGGCTCGTTTGTGTTATTATTCGAACTGGGAATTATAAAGCTTACTGTAGAAGCCGCCCGAGGCGAGGAGTTGCTCGTGGTTGCCCTGCTCGATTACCGTTCCGTCCTTGACAACAAGAATGTTATCCGCATTCTGAACGGTGGAAAGACGATGTGCAATCACGAAGCAGGTACGTCCCTTCATGAGGGAGAGCATTGCCTGCTGGATCTGCTGCTCCGTGCGGGAGTCCACATTAGAGGTGGCCTCATCGAGAATCAGCATGGGAGAATCGGAAAGCATGGCACGGGCAATGGTGATCAACTGCTTCTGCCCCTTGGAAAGGTTGATACCGTCATCGGAGAGCACCGTATCATACCCTTGCGGCAAACGCTCAATAAAGGAATGGATCCGTGCGGCCTTGGCGGCGGCGATCACGTCTTCCCGCGTGGCCCCCTCCCGCCCATAGGCAATGTTGTCATGCACCGTTCCGCAGAAGAGCCAGGTTTCCTGCAATACCATGGTATAGGCCTTGCGCAGGGATTCTCGCGTCACATCCAAAGAATTCTTCCCGTCCACGGAAATCACCCCCGACTGGGGATCGTAAAAGCGCATGAGAAGATTGATCACCGTGGTCTTTCCTGCCCCCGTAGGGCCAACGATGGCGGTCACCGTACCGGGAGGAGCATTGAGCGAGAAGTGCTTCAAAATGGGCTTTTCGGGCACATAGGAGAAGTTTACGTCCTCCAGACTTACCTGACCGTCCACACGGGTAAGCTCTTGTGCATTCTCCCGATCCGCAACCTCGGAGGGTTCGTCCAGAAGAGCAAACACTCGTTCTGCGGCAGCCATGGCAGACTGGATCTCGTTGAGAATGTTTGCAAACTCATTGATGGGGCCTGCAAATTTGCGGGAATACTGCACGAAGGATGCCACACCGCCGGGAGTGATGGCAATGGGAGCCCAGACCGCTCCGCCAAGAGATACGGTCAGCATATAAAACAAGCCGCCCATCATCGTTACAAGAGAGATGGAGAGATTGTTGATAAACATCACCGACGGACCGATTACTGCGGCATGATAGTCGGCCATATAGTAGGCCTGCACCGCAGATTCGTTCTTCTCGTCGAAGTTCTTCAGGGTGTCCGCCTCCCGATGGTAGGCATGCACCGTCCGCTGCCCCGAAAGCATCTCCTCCGCATAGCCGTTCAATTCCCCCAGCTTTCCCGAGCGGGCACGGAAGAAGGGTTGAATTTTCTTGGTCTTGCGGCGGGTAAACCAAAGGGACATGGGCACCGTCACGGCAAAGACCAACAGAAGCATAGGAGAAATGGAGGCCATCATGGCCAAGGACCCCACCAGGGTCACCACACTGGCACAGACCTGCAACAGATCATTGGACAGAGAGGTGTTGATGGTGTCTATATCGTAAGAAATGCGGCTGATGATGTCCCCGGTCTGATGGCGGTCAAAATAGCTGACCGGCAGGGTAGTCAAATGATGGAACACATCCCGACGCATGGCGGAAATTACCTTTTGACTGATAACGATCATCAGGGATGCCAGTCCGAAGGACATACCGGCGGAGATCAGATAAGCCCCGGCCATGAGAATACAATAATACAACACCTGGCCGATCATGGGATTGGAAAACCAGGAAAGGCAAAGGTCATAAAGGGGTGCAAAAATCAGTTCCCCCGAAGGCTCTCCCGACATAGCGTCGATGGCATATCCCGAAATGCGGGGACCTGCCAGCGCCAAAAGGTTGGAGACAAGCATCATACAAAGGGCGAGCAATGCCAGCCATTTATAGCGAAATAAGTAAGACAGGATCCGTTTCAAGACCTTAATACCGGTCTTTCGGTCCAGTTTTCTCGAAGGGCCCTCCATGCCACGGGGGCCGCCCATAGGTCTACTCAAGGATCGCACCTCCCATCTGCGAATGACTGATTTCTCGGTATATGTCACAGGTTTCCATCAGCTGCTCATGGGTGCCGAGGGCAACGGTTTGTCCCTCCTCCAGAACAAGAATCTGATCGGAACTCATCACAGAGCTGACTCGCTGCGCCACCACAATACGGGTGGAGGTTCCCGCGGACTCGTCCAGAGCCTGTCGCAGGTTTGCGTCGGTCTTGTAGTCAAGCGCGGAGGAGGAGTCGTCCAGAATCAGAATTTCGGGGTCTCCCGCCAGGGCACGGGCAATCAGAAGGCGCTGTCTCTGTCCTCCCGAAAGATTGGAGCCCTTGGCCGTCAACTCATAATCCATACCCTCGGCCAGCCGATCCACGAATTCCGCCGCCTGCGCGGTTTCCACCGAGGAGCGTAGCCCTTCCTCGGACACATCCCGTCCAAAGGTCAGGTTCTGCTTCACCGTGCCGGAGAAGAGAATATCGTTCTGAAGCGCGGCGCCAAACTTGGTGCGAAGCTCTCCCATGGGAATGGTGCGGACATCCCTTCCGCCAATGCGAATCGCACCGCTATCCACGTCATAAAACCGCATCAACAACTGCAGGATGGTGGATTTGCCGCTTCCCGTAGCGCCGATGATCCCCAAGGTCCCACCCTTCGGAATGGAAAAAGACATATCGGAGATATTGTTCTTGGTCTTGTTGTAGGAGAAATTGACGTGATCAAATTCAATATATCGATTTTCATCATAGGCTCGGTCGGGATAGGTTTGCGCAGAAGCCAGCGGCATATCCTCCTCACAGGCAAGAACTTCGTCAATACGGTTGGCAGAAGCGGCGGCCTTGGTGTACATGATGAAAATACGGGTAATAGACATCAGCGCATTGGCGATCAGCGTAAAATACTGGGTGAATGCAATAATAACACCCACCTCCGAGGATCCCCCCGTTCCCAAAATCAAAGCGCCCACAAAAATAACGGCGGTAAGTCCCAGATTCAAAAACAGGTTCATGGAGGGGTTGGAGGCCGCCATGGTGATACCTGCCTTTTTCTCGGCACGGACCAGGTCGGCATTCACACCGTCAAAGCGATCCTTTTCGTATTGCACACGGGACAACGCCTTGATCACTCGGATCCCCTTGGAATCCTCCCGCACCACACGGGTCATATCGTCCACCTGCGCCTGCACGTCGCTGTACAACGGAATTCCCTTACGGGCGATAAAAAACACCGCACAGAAGATGAAGGGAAGCACCGCCAGCATCACCAGCGTCAGATCCAAATCCATGGTTGCGGTCAGAATCAGACCGCCGATCAGCAAAATGGGAGCCCGCACCCCCATGCGCTGCATCATTCCGAGAAAGCGGCTGACATGGAAGGTATCGGAGGTGATACGGGACTCCAGACTGGGAACGGTGAACCGATCCACCTGGCGGGAAGAAAGGGCAAGAGTCTTTTCAAAGAGATCGTGACGGATATCACGGGTGGAATCCCGTGCCACCGCGGAGGCCCGCTGGTTTGCCCAAACATTCAACCCAAAAGCCACCAGAGCAAACAGAATCATGATCCCGCCCCAAAGAAAGATCTGAGGAACACTTTCCCGAGGAACCACATTGTCCAAAATATGACTGAGAATATAAGGTAAAAACAACTCAGCCAACGTCCCCAAGAACTTGATCAAAAGGACAAGGGACACGTTTCTCCCATAAGGACGTAAATAACGTAACATCAATTTCATTGCTATTCCTCCCTTTGTGTTCCGTGAGGCGGAAGGTCTTCCCCGCCTTGGACATAGGCCACTGCCCGATCCTTCGCTCGCGCCATCAGAGAAGAGAACAACGCTTGCTCTTCGGGAGAAAACTCAGCAATAAGCCATTCGTTCCAATCCCGATAGATTTCACGGATGGTGGGAACAATGGCCTCGGCCTTGGGGGTGGGATAGACCAAAAGCACCCGTTTGTCCACACCGGGAGAACGGGTCACATACCCTTTTTCCTCCAGATAAGCCAAATAACGGGCAATCTGACTCTTATCCTGACAAAGATGCTTTGCCAGCTGATCCTGAGAAAATCCCGGATGACGGCATACAGCCACAATACAACGGGCATGGGGCGGCTTGAGATCGGTATCGCTCAGCCGATCACCGTGATACAGGGATGCACAGCGGTTCACGGTGTTGAGCAGCCACATTAACGACGGCATAAAAGACCTCCTTTAAATAGTTGTATACGCAATTGTTGCAGGCACAACAGTTGCAAACGCAACTTTTGTATTATTATAGCACACCGTAAAGGATTTGTCAATAGGGTTTGCGGAAAAACATACCGTTTCGGTATGTTTTCTCCTTCTTTTTCAACAAGAAAAAACCGGAATTTTGTGCATTTTACAATAAAACGAACAACTTTCTCCGGTTTATTCGGTACCGAGAAAATGTTCTCCGAAAGGGTTTGTGACATTTTTCAAATATTTTCGCCCGAACCATCTTTCGGGGTTGACTTTTTGTGCGCTTGGGGGTATAATAGGGGGGATGAAAGGAAGGGAAAGCGCACCATGAAATCGTCGGTCAACATGATAGAAGGCCCATTTTTCAAAAAAATTCTGCTCTATACATTCCCCATTATGCTTACGGGCATTTTACAGCTGGCCTTCAATGCGGCGGACTTGATCATTGTCGGTCAATTTGCCGAGGACGGAACACTTTCCATCGCGGCGGTCAGCGGAACGGGCGCATTGACAAACCTGATTGTAAACCTTTTCATGGGCCTTTCGGTGGGATCCGGCGTAACAGTGGCCCAAGCCTTAGGGGCGGGTCACGACAAGGAAGTGCACCGCATTATCCACACCGCCATTCCCGCGGCCATCATCAGCGGTCTGTTTTTAACGGTAGTGGGCGTAAGCCTTTCCCGAACCTTTTTGGAATGGATGGGAACACCGGAAAACGTCATTTCCCTTTCCGCGCTTTACATGCAAATCTATTTCGGCGGGATTTTAGGTCCCTTGGTATACAACTTCGGAGCCGCCATCCTTCGTGCCTGCGGCGACACCAAAAGCCCCTTGTTCTTCCTTTCTGCGGCAGGGGTAATCAACGTGGTTCTGAACACACTGTTTGTGGCAGTGTTCCACATGGACGTAGCCGGAGTTGCATTGGCAACAGTGATCTCCCAAATTTTTGCGGCCATCATGGTTCTCATAACGCTGGCCAAGCGCAAGGACGCCTGCAAACTGGAATGGCGCAAGTTGAAAATTTATCCGAAGCCACTGCTGAAAATCATTCGCATCGGCATCCCCTCGGGTATCCAGGGTGCAATGTTCTCCATCTCCAATGTCATTTTGCAGTCTTCCATAAACTCCTTCGGGTCTGCGGTCATGTCGGGCAACGGAGCCGCCGCCAATCTGGAAGGTTTCCTCTATACCGCCATTAACTCCTTCCATCAATCGGCCCTGAACTTTACCGGCCAGAACATGGGAGCCCGCCGCTATGACAACATGAAAAAGATCGTCTTCATTTGTCTCGGATGTGCGGTCTTCATCGGTTCACTCCTGGGAACCGTTCTTTACATTTTCGGAGAACCCCTTCTGAATATTTACATTCCCGATGCCCCCCTGGAAATCTCCATGGGTTTGGTTCGGATTCAATACGTAGTCCTGCCCTATTTCACCATAGCATTGATGGACATCATGAGCGGTGTCCTGCGCGGCATGGGCGCATCCATTTCCCCCATGCTGATTTCCGTATTGGGTGTTTGCGGCATCCGTATCGGCTGGATTTTCACCATTTTTGCAGATCCCCGCTTCCATACATTGGAAATGCTTTATATCGTTTATCCCATCTCCTGGTTGGTTACGGCCGTAGCGGAATTTGTTGCCTTTACCATTATTTTGAAGAATCAGAAGAGAAGGCTTGCCGCCCACATGGCACAAAGTACACCATAAAGTTCATAAGTCTCTCCGGTGAACGGGGAGACTTTTCTGACCCATTTTTTACAAGCAAATGAAGGATACCCTTCCGACGCTTCAATCCCATCCATGAATCAGAAAGGAAACCACCATGACAAAAAACAATCTGAACATGTGTGAGGGGCCTTTTTTAAAGAAGCTCATTCTGTACACCATACCCATCATTCTGACCGGGGTACTGCAATTAGCCTTCAATGCGGCAGACCTGATCATTGTAGGCCAATTCTGCGGCAGCACCTCCATGGCCGCCGTAGGAGCAACCAGTTCGCTGACCACGTTGATCGTCAATTTCTTTATGGGAATCTCCATCGGATCGGGTGTTGCCGTAGCGCAAGCCCTGGGCTCGGGACGTGAAAAAGCCATTCATAACACCGTCCACACTGCCATCCCCACAGCCCTTGTCAGCGGAGCGATTCTGACAGTAGTCGGAGTATTCTTTTCGGAACAAATGCTGGTTCTGATGGGCACCCCCGAAGCAGAGCTTCCGCTGTCGGCCCTCTATATGCGAATCTACTTCTGCGGCATCACCGCATCCATGGTCTATAACTTCGGCGCATCCATTCTGCGTGCCGCAGGGGATACAAAAAGCCCTCTTTATTATCTCACCGCCGCAGGATTTCTGAACGTAGCGCTGAACACCGTTTTTGTGATCGGATTCCACTTGGATGTGGCAGGCGTTGCCCTTGCCACGGTATCATCTCAGATTCTGTCCGCAATTTTGGTCCTCGTTGCATTGACCAAGCGCACCGATGCCTGCAGATTGAATCTGAAAAAAATCCGTTTTTACAAAGAACCGCTGAAAAAGATCCTGCGCATCGGCATTCCCTCGGGCATCCAAAGTTCTCTCTTCGCCATCACCAACGTCATGATTCAATCCACCGTCAACTCCTTTGGATCGGTCATGCTGAAGGGAAATTCCGCCGCAGGCAGCGTGGGAGGATTTGTCTATACCGCCATGCACTCGGTCTATCAGACCGCCGTCAATTTTGTGGGGCAAAACATGGGTGCCCGCCGCTTTGACAATATCCGAAAGGTGTCCTATCAATGTCTGGGGCTGGTGGCAATCCTCGGTCTTGCCCTCGGAGCACTTGTCAATCTGCTGGCAGAGCCCCTTTTAAGAATTTATATCACAGACTCCCCCGAATCCATTCCCTACGGGATGATCCGATTGCTCTATATGGTGTTGCCCTATTTCTTATGCGGAATGATGGACGTAACCACAGGCATGCTGCGGGGCATGGGCGCATCCTTGGCACCGATGACTATTTCGATTCTTGGGGTCTGCGGAATCCGCATTGTTTGGACCTACACCATTTTCCCCTTGATTCCAACCCCGGAATGCCTGTACATCGCCTACCCCATTTCCTGGATTATCACCCTAACAACCCAATTCATCTCTTACAAAATCATCTTCAAAAAACAAAAATTACAATACGAAAAACGATCCTCACAACCGTGAGGATCGTTTTTTTCTATTCTTTGGGCAAGAACAAGTACTCCCTTCTTCCGTCCACCTCCACGGCACGACAAGAAAGAGAAAATACCCGATCCAGAACTCCCGAGGAAAGGATGTTTTCGGGGGTATCAAAGGATTGCACCTTGCCCTCCTCCAGCACCAGAATCCGATCACAATACCGAAGAGCAAGCGAAAGGTCATGCAGAACGGCAATGACGCACTTCCCCTCCTCCCGCAAAGCCCTCATCTGCTCCATAAGAGCAAATCGGTGAGAAATGTCCAAATAAGTGGTGGGTTCATCCAAAAGAACGTAAGGAGTATCCTGAGCAAGCAACATGGCAAGGCAAATCCGTTGCCGCTCCCCCCCCGAAAGCTTTGTCACATCCCGATGGGCAAAGGACGAAGCTTCCGCCCTTTGCAGAGCATACTGTACCGCCTGCAGATCGGAGGGAGACATACGGCCCGAAAATCCCCAATAAGGATACCGTCCCCGTCCCACCAGCTCCTCCCCACTGATGGGAGGAAGGGAGGCGATCTGAGGCATCAGAGACACCTTCCGTGCCAATTCCTTGGAAGAAAAGACGGAATAGGGCATTGCATCCAAAGACAATGCACCCTCTCGCGGCGCCGAAAGGCCGCACAACAGACGGATCAAAGTGGTTTTGCCGCACCCGTTGGGACCGACAATCCCATATAGAAGCCCGGGGGCAAAGGAGGCGGAAAAATCCCGTAAAACGGGGCGCGCTCCATAGGAAAAGAAAAGATGCATCGCTTCAATCATGACGCTTCCTCCCCGTCAAAATCAGCAGAATAAAGAAGGGTGCACCTACAAAGGACAAAAGGATCCCCACCGGCAACTCATAGGGCGCAAAAATCAGACGGCAGAGCAGATCGCAGACCAACACCAGCACCGCACCGCCCAATGCACTTGCAGGGATCAGCAAGCGATGATTTTGTCCCACAAAAAAGCGACAGATATGGGGAACCACCAATCCCACAAATCCCAAAAGCCCCGCAAAGCTCACCGCCGCCCCCGCCAGCACCGAGGCAAGGGAAAGCAGAATCAATCGGATTCGCTTCACGTTCATTCCCAGGCTTTTTGCCGTATCGTCCCCCAAAGACAAAACATCCGCCTCACGGGCAAAAAGCAGGCTCAGAATCAATGCAAGCAGGATCAATCCCGCCGCAGGCAGAAGGCGGATAAAGGTGATTCCCGAAAGTCCGCCGATCATAAATGCATCTGCATCATAAACGCTGTCGGGGTACAGTGTTTTCAAGGTATTGATTCCCGCACTGAGCACAGAGCTGACCGCAATACCCACAAGGATCACCGTCATGCGGCTTCCTCCCGTGCGGGATGCGATGGCATAAATACAAAGGCAGGCCAATATTGCACCGAAAAAGGCCGCCACAGGCAAAAAGGCCACCGCGGAGGGCAGAGCGGACAACATCAGAACCGCTCCCAATCCCGCACCGGAATTGACGCCGATGATATTCGGTGCCGCCATGGGATTGTGAAGAACCCCTTGAATCAGCACCCCCGCAACCGCCAGCGCAGCCCCCGCAAACACCGCCCCCAAAGCGCGGGGCAGGCGCAGATACAGAAGGATCCGCGCATCGGGAGAGTCCGACTTCCCCGAAAAGACCTCCTTGATGGCAGCAACAAGATCAATGGACGTGGACCCAAAGCACAGAGCGGCAAAAAAGAAGACCACCATCAGAAGCAGCAAAACACACAGAAGCACGGGGGCATGCCGTCCGTGCTTCCGATCATCCGAAGAGTTCGGGGTAAAGAATTTTCGCAAGATACTCATAGCTTTCATCCCATCGCTCGTTTGGCTTGTAATGGAACAATTCCTTGGGAAGCATATAATACTTCCCGTCCTTGACCGCCGTAAGCCCACTCCATGCGGGATTGTTTTCCACATTCTGCCGCAAAAACTCGTCCGCAGCGGCTTGTTCCCCCATAGCAAGAGCAAAGATATACTCGGGGTCGGAAAGGACCACCTTCTCCACCGAAAGATCTTCCAACAGGGATTGATTTCCGTCCGCAATATTGTGCAAGCCGAATTCCAACAAAATCTGCCCCGCCAGATTATCCGCACCCTTCGCCTTCATCCCCGTGGAAAACACGCGCATGAGAAGAAACTGCTTTTCCGATGTCTTGGGAATCGTATTCAGAATATTCTGAATACGGACCTCCACATCGAGAACATGGGTTTGATACAGATCCTCCCGTCCGTTGACGGCACAAAACTGACCCATCAGCGCCTTATAGTCGGCAAAAGTGTCCACGCGGAAATACCCGTAGGAAACTCCGGCGGAAATCAAAGCCTCCTCCAGCTTCCGATGAGCCGCCAAATCGGCGGAGAGAATAACATAATCGGGGGCGAGGGCGAGGATTCGTTCAAGATCAATGCTTTTCACCGATCCCACAATCGACACCGTCTCCGCCGCCACAATTCCCTCCTCCACTGCATCGTCGGTCACCCCCACAAGGGAGCCACCCGAAAGAAGCCAGCAATCGGCAAAGGAGCCGTAACAGGACACCACGCGGGCATCCGAAGACAACATCACTCGGTTTCCCAGCGCATCGTTGACAAGATGCCCCGTCTCCCCTGCGGAATCCTGCCCCTGCGGAGCGCATCCGCAAAGGGAGAGGGAAAAAATCAAAATAAGAACAATAGAACCGAAACGAATCATACGCGCTCTTTCAATTCTGCAGCCAGAATGGCATCCTTACGGCTGAGAATCTCATCGGAAAAGAGCGCCTGCTCCAGCTTGTCCATCCCAAGACGGTCCACGGCAACCCCGAGGCGCTCCTTGGCATAGGCATTTTCACGGAACCAAAGAATGGTTTTTTCCAAAATCGGCAGGATCTCCTCCTCGGACACAAGACGGGAAAGAGGCGTGCCGATACGGGTATTTTTCCCCCAGGTCCCGCCCACATAGATCTGATATGCGGCTTCCTTCTGCCCTGCCACACGGCGTCCCTCCACACCGAAATCGTTCAGAGAAGGCTTGATGCAGCTGTTAGGACAACCGCCTACACCAATCTTGAATTTGTGGGGCAGCTTCACCGTATTCCAGCCCTCATAAAAGACTTCATGAATCTTTTTGGCCAGCGCCTGCGTATCATAACAACCAAACACACAGGTAGTTCCCTTGCAGGCCGTGATGGGGCGAACCTTGGGCCCCGTGCCGCCGAAAATCAACCCATGCTCACGGGCAAACTGCTCCGCTTTGGGGATGTCATCAAAGGCAATGCCGGGGACTTCAATACATTGATGGCTGGTGGGAATCAGATTCCCATTTCCGTAGGCTTCGGCCAAAAGGGCAATATCCCGCATATTCTCTGCGGTAAACACCGTTCCGGGGGCGGGCATGCGTCCCGAGAAGCAATCGGTTCCCCGATTGCGCAAGAATCCTCTTCCCTTCACGGAATTAATCTGTTCTGTCGTAAGTGCCATAACAAAATCTCCTTATAAATTGATAAAAGATTCCTGCTTCTATTATAACAATTTCCCCTTGAAGAGTCAAGGGGAAATGCATTTATGTAAGAAAAAGTTGATTATTTACCGACACATATGCTCCATTGTGGTATCCACCAGTCTGTCCACGGACACCTCTTCCCTGCCGAGGATTTGTGTCTTCAACCGACCGTTGACAGGGCGAAGCCACTCTGCGGGAATTGCACCGACGCCCTTCCACATGCCCACGGCAGAGCCCACCGTAGCACCGTTACAATCGGTATCAAAGCCGGCCTGAACGGCGATGCAGACAGAACGGGCAAAGTCTCCGTTCCCGTACAAAAGCGCCGCCGCAACAATCATGGCATTGGAGATGGTATGACACCAGTCATGGCCCGAATGATCGTCATAGCGTCCGTAAATCATCTCAAAGCAGGAATCCTCGGACTGTCCCTCCCGATAACACCGCAAAACCGATGCCAGCGCCTCATAGAGACGGGAGGTGTTGGGAATCTGTCCCATGGCGCCCTCCACCAATTCCTCCGCAGAAGACACAACGGGTGCGCAGGCGAGAAGCGCCGCGGCAAAAAGTTCACCGTAGATACCGTTCTTCACATGGGAAATGCAGGCGTCCCGATAAGCCATTTCCGCCGCACCTTCCGGATCTCCCGGATGAATGTATCCGAAATAGTCCCCACGAATCTGAGCGCCGATCCACTCGCGGTAGGGGTTCTGATACACGGCGGAATCGGGAGGACAATATCCCTTGACGAAATTACAGAACGCTACCCGCTCTGCAGTGCAATAAGCGGTTTTCGGCTGATAACGCATCCAAAGCTCTGCCACGTTGGCAGGGGTAAAATCCCGCCCGTATTTTTCAATCAACAATTGATACAGTACCGTATAATTCGTATCATCGTCCGCAGGGGCGCAGGACACGGTGTCGGCAAAGCAGCGGTTGCGCAGGTTGAACTTATACCGTCCGTACAATTCCTCGGACAGATCGGATTTGAGAAGATATCGATGCAGGGGATAATTGCCCGTCTCCTTCAAGAGAGGAATCAACTCATCCAAACGGATTCCTTCAATAGGCTTCCCCAAAAGGCATCCGCAGATTCGCCCGTACCAGGCACCTTCAATACGCCGACGGAGCGCCGTCGCCGATTCCTTATATTCGGGGAGAGATACGGGAGTACAAAGAGACCGAATGGATTCCCAATCAGAGGGCTCCAAATAGGCATACCCCTCCCGACGGGGAGCGGAAATCACAATTTCATATAAAATATCAGCAAGACGGCTCTTGATCTTCCCTGCCTTCAATTTGCGGACCGAAGCAAACAAGGACTCATATTCGTCCAGATTCAGCCCCTCTTCCGTGCATTGACGATACTCCACATCCAGCTCTGCGGCATAGGACTCCCAGGGGTGCTGTCCCGCAAAATCGGGCTGAACCTGAATTCCGCCCGTTCCCTCGGGGAACCGTTCCCACCGCTCGGACACAAGAGAATCCAGCGAAACACCAAACAAACGGGACATGGCAATCAAATTCCCCAAATCGGGTTGCGAAGTCCCCTTTTCCCATTTCTGTACCGCCTGACGGGAAACCTCCAGTTTCTCGGCAAACGCCTCCTGAGAAAGCCCCATGCGCTCTCTCAATTTAAAAATATTTCCGGAAATTGCCATAACAAAACCTCCTTTGCAATCATTATAGCACAGTTTTTAAAAAAAAGCAACCGCATACGCTGTTTCTCATAAGGATGTTTCAGCGTAAGGCGGTGTCTTGGGAGTAGGACGGACAGTTTCGGCTGTCCGTCCTTTCCTTTTATCCTGCTTGTTCTACGGGCTGCACGGTTAGGTTGCCGATATATCGGAAATAAATATCAATTTGTTGCTCGGCGGATTTCGACCATTTATCACTGCGTTCGTGGATTACTACCTTTGCGATAAAGGTTCGAAGCACTTCGGGTGACAACTCTTGCAGGTCGGTGTACTTATAAGCGATATCCACAAATTTATCTACATTGGTGGCTACCGCTTTTAGTTCTTGTATCTCTGCTTGGAGTTTCGGTATCTGCTCTTGGATATCACGTTGTTCTGTGTTGTACCCGTCCGAGAGCATACGGAACTGCTCGTTGGTCACCTTGCCAAGTACATTATCCTCATACAGTCTTTTAAATAAGGCATTGAGTTCCGTATTGCGCTTTTCCAATCTGCTGAGTTCATTTGTCTTTGCTATAAGCTCTCTCTTGTTTTCAGAGGAGCTTTTTTTGTTTATAAACTCAACGAATTCGTGTGTTTTGGCACGGGCATAGTAGGTTGCCTTACGGATTTCTTCAAGGATTATTTCATCCAACACCTTTTCTCTAATACTGTGAGGTGTGCATTGTTCCTCTCCCATATGCTTACGATATCGGCTACAGATAAATCCGTAGGTTTCGGGTTTTATTGTAGTGCCTCTGACAAAGTATAGTTTTGAACCGCAGTCGGCACAGCAGAGGATACCACTGTATTTGTTCACATCACCCATACTGGTTCTTCTGCGTTTTCCGGCGCGAACCTTACGTACAAGTTCCCAAGTGGTTTGGTCGATAATAGCTTTGTGGGTATTTTCAAACCGTAACCATTCGCTTTCGGGACGGTCGATTTTGCGCTTATCCTTGTAAGAAGCAACCGTTGTTTTGCAGTTGACCGTATGTCCGAGGTATACCTCGTTGTCAAGGATTCCGGCGACTGTTCGGTCGTTCCATCCGTAGATATCTTCGGTGTCTGTGATGCAACCATAACTACCGCTTTGCCTATAACGATAAACGGTCGGCTTGAGAATTTTCTTCTCACGCAGGATATTTGCTATTACCCTTGGGCCGTTGCCAAGCGCACACAGTTCAAATATCATTTTAACTACGGGTGCGGTTACTTCATCTATTAGGAGATGACCTTTGATATCGGGATCTTTTTTGTAACCGTAAGGAATCTGTGTACTGACCCGTTCGCCACGCTCGGCTTTTGCTTTAACAACCGCACGAATTTTCTTGCTTGTATCCCTTGCGAACCATTCGTTGAACAAGTTCTTAAAGGGAGCAAGTTCGTTGCCTTCACTATACAGTGAATCGTAATTATCGTTGATTGCAATGTACCGTACATTCCATCGTGGGAACAGTATCTCAGTGTAATTACCAACCTCGATATAGTTTCTTCCGAGTCGGGATAGGTCTTTTGTGATCAGTGTCTTGACCTTGCCTTTTTCCATCAGTTCGAGCAGTCGCTGAAAATCGGGACGGTTAAAACTTACGCCTGAATATCCGTCATCCACAAAAATTTGGATGTTGGTAAAGCCGTTTTCCTCTGCGTACTTTGTCAGT
>JAGAOU010000025.1 GCA_017623595.1 Clostridia bacterium | reverse complement strand
CAGCAATTTAATGTATGCGCCGTAGATAACATTGTTGATAAATTCGGCCAAAACAACTGCAGCACCCATCAAAGCAACGTAAATCCAGAAATAGGGACGAACAGGCTTGTGCTCGGTCTTTTCAACGGCGGTGTAGAGAGAGATATACAGGAACAGGGTTGCGATCAAAGACATGAGGGAGGCAAGGGGAGTCCAAAGGAATCCGAAGCCAAAGTTGACGATCATTGCCGCAACGGAGGGCAGAAGGGCGATCCCGAGGATATTCATACAGGTGAGGGGATTCAGAACCTTACCGGTGGCAATGCTGACAACACCGAAGAACGCGGCATAGAGGAAGCCAAGGTACACGATACCCATTCCGAGGGAGATTGCAAACATACCGCCAAAGCCAACATAGCGGCTGACATCAACCGTCATGGTAACCTGGCCGTCGGCATAGTAGAAGTCACCCATACTACCCTGGTATGCTTCCACAACACGGGAGAAAACGTAAATCAAATAGAAGAGACCGAGACCGACAATGCCTTCCAGGCCCTTACTCTGAGCGGCGAGGCCGATGGCCTTGGGGGGATTCAGAATTGCCTTGACCTGGTCAAGCAGATTCTTCAAAAAGGCAGGCAGCTGAGCGGGAGCAGCAGGAGCGGGAGCGGGGGCGGCGCCGGTGGGTTGACCGCAAGACGCACAGAACAGAGCGCCGTCGGCAACTTCCTTGCCGCAGTGTTTACAGAACATAAGACAGTCCTCCTAAGATAATGTAAAATAGAAATAAGGGAATGTCCCTCTTTTTCTAATTATAGGGGAAAGAAGTAACATTTTAATGTCATATTTGTATTATTTTTCTTATATTGTGCCGAATCACCGCTGAGGCCTTGCGCAGAAACGCAGGACAAGCCCCTTACACAGAAGAACCAATCCGCCGGCCAGAAGAACGCCACCAAGGACATCGGTGAACCAATGAACCCCCGCGAGCAACCGTCCGAAGGAGACCAGCGCAGTCAGCGCTGCACAGAGTACCACAACACCGACCCGGAGCCAACGGTTCCGTATCCGACGTGCAAGGAAAAATGCGGCGCTGCCCGCAAAAACACAAACCAATACGGTATGAGAGGAGGGGAAGGATGCTTCGATTCCATCTTCTGTGATAATGGGACGGTAATTGATCACAATCTTCTCGAACAGAACGTAAAAAATTCCCGCAACAACATAGAGTCCTGCCAGGAAATACAGGTCTTTATCCACCTTTTTCAGAGATTTTCTTTTGCACAGCTGAAACAATCCCATTCCCGCAAACGCAAGGGGAAAGAGAAAACAAACAAGGCCGAGAATCTCGGTCAGATCATACCAAAACGGGTTATTTCCGAATAATTCGTACATCTCAAGATTTAACTCGCAAAAAAAGCGCCCGTCTCCCAGACGATCACCCAATCCTGTGATAAAGCGATCGTAGGAAAAATCTCCGAATCCGGAGCAAACAAGCCCTATCGTCACCGCAAAAAACAGCGCAAGATAAATTGCACCGAGCAGAAGGCATAAGGTGCTTTTGTTCTTCTTCACAGTCAACAACTCCTTTTTTTTCATTGTACCACATTTTCCGACCTTTGTCAAGATATCGCCCTTGACATTTGACACAAAAAGAGGTATAATATATAATTATTATACACCTTAATGTTAAGGAAAGGAAGGCCTATCCCATGAAACTTGCAGTAACTTATCAAAACGGACAGATTTTTCAGCACTTCGGACATACCGAACAATTCAAAATCTATGAAATCGAAAACAAACAAATCCTCTCCTCTGCCGTCATCGACACCAACGGCAGCGGACACGGCGCCCTTGCAGATTTTCTCAAGGCGCTGAATGTGGAAATTCTGATCTGCGGCGGCATCGGCGGCGGTGCACAGATGGCATTACAGAAGGCGGGCATTCGCCTTTTCGGCGGCGTCTCGGGCAATGCGGACGATGCGGTAAACGCCTTTTTGGGCGGTTGCCTACTCTTCAATCCCAACGTGCAATGCAACCACCACGGAGAGCATCATCACGAAGAAAATCACACCTGCGGCAACCATGGCTGCGGCAATCACAGTTGCGGCAACGGAGGCCACTGAGGAAGCGGCCATGAGCTTTTTTGATGAGTACGAAATCATCGTAGGCGAAAGCAAAAAAACCGCATTTGTCAACGAAATCGGCATCTATCAGGACGGAACCACGCCCATGTATCGAGACAAGGACGGTAAGCTGTGGGCCATGAGCGGCCACAGCCACATGGGACACATCGGTATGTTCTGCGGCACGGAGCTTTCGGATATGAAAGAATGCTATCCCATTAAAACGATGTTTTCCGTAGGCAAAGCGGGCGAAGCCTTTGATGGCATTCGCTATCCCGAGGGAATCCTTCCCCGAGGAAGCATTTGGCCCTTCGGTCTCTATATCTGTCCCAACACCCATCGCTTCTTCTGCTTTTTCCACAACGAAGGAGGATGGAACGGCAAGGGAACCGGCTATGACGCATGGGGACTCTGCGAAAAACCCGCTGTAGACTCGGACTTCCGCCATGTGGGACTGATGCACTCCGATGACGAGGGAAAGCATTGGGTCTTTGACCGCTGGGTACTGACCGGGGAGCAGGTCTGCTTCACAGAACGATATAACCCCGCCGACGATTGTGCAAAGGGTCAGTCCGAAGGCATCATCCGGCTGGGATGCGGAGACTTTTCACTCTTCGAAGAGGGGGAATATCTTTATCTGTTCTATAACATCGCCCGTGTGGACATGACAAAGAAGGTCTGGGACGGATGTGATGTCTATGTGGCACGCACAAGAAAGCGGAGCGACGGTGTCATGGGCGACTTTGTGAAATATTATGACGGCTCCTTCTGCGAGGCGGGAAATTTGGGCAAGGAAACGCCCATCGCCCAAAACTCCTGGCATCCGCGGGTCGTCCGATTGAAGGAACATGATTGCTATCTTCTCTCCTCCTGCCACGTCAACGCAGGGGCAGCAACCCATGTCATCGAAGACGTAATGGAGCTGCGCATCGGCACCGATCTGATTCATTGGACTCCCCCCATCCGCCTGGAAAAGAACGGTATTCCCTTCGGAAATCACTACGGTGCCATCCTCCCCAAAGGAGATCAAGCATCTCCCTTTGAATGCGGCAACGATTTTTATATCTGCCTCAACCACAACGGAACCGACGTTGTAGCATGGGACGGTCAGATTCACAGAAAAGATGTTTAAAAGTTGTAACAAACACCCCTTGACTTTAGCGTGCTAAAGTGGTATAATGTGAAAGTATTTTACCGAAAGGATGATTTTGCATATGAAACCTCTCCATACCGAAGCAACCGAAGCCTTGTTCCGTGCCATTCTGAGCTTGAAGACCACCGAAGAATGCTATGCTTTTTTTGAGGATGTCTGCACCATCAAGGAGTTGCAGGACATCACCCAGAGATTTGAGGTTGCAAAGCTGTTGAGCGAGGGGCAGAGTTATCTGCAGATTTCCGCAAAAACAGGGGCTTCCACCGCCACCATCGGAAGAGTAAACAAGTGCCTCAACTACGGAAGCGGAGGCTACGAAATCGCCCTGAAAAATTCCCAAGAACCCAAGGAAGGATCCAACGAATGAACAGCATTCCCTTTGTTCCGAGCCGTGACGAAAGGGCCTCCAACGAGCTGAGAGCTCTCTATCGCAGTTACGGATATGTGCCCTATAAGATGAGCAAGTTCGAGGAATACGATCTGTATGTCCGCAACAAGGACTTCCTCGTGTCCGACAACGTCATCACCTTCACCGACACCAACGGCCGTCTGATGGCCCTCAAGCCCGACGTAACCCTTTCTATCATCAAAAACGGGCGGGATGTTCCCGGTCAGGTGGAAAAGGTCTATTACAACGAAAACGTTTACCGCATCTCCAAGGGCACCCACGCCTATAAGGAGATCATGCAGACAGGGCTGGAATGCATCGGAGAGATTGACGATTACCGCATCAGCGAGGTAGTTGCTTTGGCGGTGGAAAGTCTGAAACGGATCTCCGACGAATGTGTTTTGGATCTGTCCCATCTGGGCATTGTTTCCGCCCTGCTGGAGCGGGCAAATCTGTCGGCAGAGGGAACCAAAGAGCTCTTCACCTTTTTAGGGGAAAAGAACCTCCACGGCGCCATGGAGATCTGCAAAAACGAGGGCATCGAAGAATCCTATGCCGAACAGATTCGCGCCCTGATTACCACCTACGGCGCCCCCGATCGGGTCCTTCCCGTACTCAAAACCCTCTCCCCTGCGGTGCAGCCTGCGGTGCGGCAACTGGAAACCGTGGTGGAAGCCCTGTGTGAAAACGGTCTCTGCGACAATGTCCGCATTGACTTCTCGGTAATTCACCATATGAGCTATTACAACGGCATCGTCTTCCGCGGATTTGTGTCGGGGATTCCCACGGGGATCCTGTCGGGAGGCGAATACGATAAGCTGCTGAAGAAGATGGGTCGCAAATCCAAGGCCAT
>JAGAOU010000024.1 GCA_017623595.1 Clostridia bacterium | reverse complement strand
GAATGGCAAAAATCTGTTGCGCGTTATTTATGCTGTCATCGCCGCTTTGGTGCTCGGCGTGGGTATGTGTATGTGTCTTGTGTGGAAACAGATTATTTGGGGCACACTTGTCGGCTTGCTTGGCATCATCATGCTGATTGCGCTCATTCCGATGATCAAAGGAATCAAATGAAAGCGTTCCGGTTTATAAAAAACCCTTATACAAGCCTTGCGTTTAACACCGCCTATGCGCTTAGCAACTGTGTTATCGGTTTTCTTAACACTTCGTGGTGGTTTATCACCATAGGTGCATATTATGCCGTGCTTGCAGTTACAAGATTTTCTGTGTTACAGGTTAGACGAAAAGCAGGCGGAAATTATGATGCCGAGCTTTTTGCACGGCGTATAACGGGAATCCTGTTGGTGGTGCTTTCGTTTTGCATTGTGGGCGTGAATATAATGTCTGCGGTGAAAGATCGCGGTACCGTCTTTCACGAAATTATCATGATTACCATTGCTACATACACATTCGCCAAAATAACCGGTTCCATTATCGGTATGGCAAAAGCAAAGCATTCCGCTTCACCGGTATTAAAGACGCTCCGTAACATCTCGCTCGCTGATGCATGTGTTTCTGTTTACACAATGCAGCGCTCCATGCTCGTTTCTTTTCCCGGAATGACAGCATCGAACATTTTATTATTAAACATTTTTACAGGAACGGCAGTATGGATTGTTGTGCTGCTTCTCGGAATCAATCTGATTGGAGGAAAATATACAGATATGGCCAAATCAAAAATCATTCAGGCAAATGAGAAAATTGCCGAAGCAGTAACCGACGGTTACAAGAAAATTGAAAAGGGTGTCGTAGACGGCTATAAAAAAATTGAGCAGGGCGTTGTCGATGGCTACACCAAGCTGGAAGACAAGTTTGTCGATGCCTATCTCACAAAAAACGGCGAAACCGTAGAGGAAGCAAAAGCAAGATTGAAAGAGAAAAAATAAATTGAAATAAAGGGCAGACTTGGCAAAATAATTGCTAAATCTGCCCTTTGTTTTTGCTTCAGTGGTTCTCATCACAATCTCTGATCCAAAATAAAGAGCACCAACCCAACGGCAGGTGCTCTCTATTTTGGAAAGAGAGCATAAATTCTAACCCTTTTGAATTTTTGACCTATGTGTTCGAACCCCTACATATTTTATAAAATGAAATATCTCGTTTGCACTCGATATGAAATAATCCTTACGGATTATGAAATATTTTTGCTGGCTTTTCGTATGAATTCGAACCCTCACATCTTTTAGTGAAATCGTTCGCTTACGCTCACGGTGAAATCCAAAACAAGTTTTGGATGAAATATTTTGCCTTTCGGCAAAATGTGAAATTAAATCCACCCATCCGCCGTCGAGGCGGATTTCATCCAATGAAATTGGATTTCATCGTCGAAGACGATTTCACCCACCCATAAGGGTGGATTTAGTTGAAAAACCGACAGGTCGAAACCTGTCGGTTTTTCTGGTGGAGGCAAAGGGACTCGAACCCATGACCTCTCGCATGTGAAGCGAGCGCTCTAACCGGCTGAGCTATGCCTCCGTTTGAAGTTCCCATATAGTATACCACATTTTGCCCGAAAAAGCAAGAGGCTTATGTAAAAAAAAATCAAACATTTCAAGACAAACACATCCCGCCCAAAAGAATGAGCGGGATGCGAAATACACTTGTTTTTGTCGAAAGATGTCGGAATTTATTTGTGGTGCTTGATGAGGCCGAGGGCTTTGAAGAACTCCATGACGACGAGGGGGACGAAAATGAGGCCCACGCCGATAAGGTACTGCTGCCAGGTAAGGTAGCGGAGGTTGAAAACACCCTGGACGCCGGGCACAAACAGCACGAAGGCCATCAAGGCAGTGGAGGCCAGCGCGGCAAGATTGAGCATCTTATTGCCGAAGGGCCCGATTTTGAACAGAGAATGCTCGGAGCGCATGTTGTACGCCTGAACGATCTGACAAAGGGCGAGAACCATAAAGGCCAGGGTCTGACCGCCCATCAGATTCCACTCGTGAGCGGAATCCAGCAGAACGCCGTTGAACATATCGGCAAGGGGAAGCCCGGTGCCAACCCAGAAGGCGACCAGCGTGAGGAAAGCGAACATTACGCCCTGGAAGGCAACGCGAATGCCGAGACCGTGGGCAAAAATGCCTTCGCTCTTGGGCTTGGGCTTGCGATCCATAACATCCTTTTCCACGGCTTCCATGCCCAAAGCGATTGCCGGCAGGGAGTCGGTGACAAGGTTGATCCAAAGCAGCTGCATGGAAAGGAGGGGGGAGGTGTGCCACATAAGCATGGCAAAGAAGACGGTGAAGACCTCGCCAATGTTGGTTCCCAGCAGGAAGCCGACCACCTTTTTGATGTTGGAATAGATCCCGCGGCCTTCACGGACGGCATCCACGATGGTGGCAAAGTTATCGTCGGTCAGGGTCATATCGGAAGCGCCCTTCGCAACGTCGGTACCGGTGATGCCCATGGCGCATCCGATGTCGGCGGCCTTCAGGGCGGGCGCATCATTGACACCGTCGCCGGTCATGGAGACGACCTGGCCCTTCCGCTGCCAAGCCTTGACGATGCGGATCTTATTTTCGGGAGAAACGCGGGCGTAAACGCTGATGCTTTCCACCTGATCGTCCAGCTCACGGTCGGTCATGGCGTCCAGCTGAGCGCCGGTAATGGCCCGATCGCCCTCCAGAAGAATACCAAGCTCTTTTGCGATGGCGGAAGCGGTAACCACATGGTCCCCGGTGATCATAACAGGCTTAATGCCTGCCCGACGGCAGACAGCAACTGCATCCTTGGCTTCCGGTCTGGGAGGATCGATCATCCCCACAAGACCCATGAAGGTCAGCCCGTTCTCCAGCGTATCCGAGGTGGGATTTTCGGGAACGGCATCGATTTCTTTATAGGCAACCGCCAGCACACGCAGAGCGTCTTCGCTCATTGCCTCGGTGACCTTGCGCGCGGTTTCCAGATCGCCCGCAATGCAACGGGAGGCCATCATATCGAAGGCACCCTTGACGATGACAATGTTTTTGCCGTCAATCTGATTGACGGTGCTCATCAGCTTACGGTCGGAATCGAAGGGAATCTCCGCAAGGCGGGGATACTGCTTGTTCAGATCCTCCTTGGGCATACCGTTCTTGTGGGCGGCAAGGACAATGGCGGTTTCGGTGGGATCCCCGATATGCTGCTCCTCTTCTCCGTGGAAAACCACAGATCCGTCGCAGCAGAGAGATCCGTACATCAAAAGTTTTTTGATTTCGTCGGTATTGTTGTTGCTGATCAGCTCGGGATCGGCGCCGCCTTCTACGTAGGCCTTGGTCAAGGTCATACGGTTCTGGGTCAGGGTCCCCGTCTTATCGGAGCAAATAACCGAAGCACCGCCCAGGGTTTCCACGGCGGGAAGCTTGCGGATGAGGGCATTTTTCTTAACCATGCGCTGAACCCCGATGGAAAGCACGATGGTAACAATGGCGGGGAGACCTTCGGGAATGGCGGAAACGGCCAAAGAAACGGCGGTCATGAAGATCTCAAGAACAGGAATATCGTTCAAAAGACCCACGACAAAAATCACGCCGCAGGCAACGAGAGCGAGAATGCCAAGATATTTCCCCAACTGAGCCAGCTTCTGCTGCAGGGGCGTCTGTCCCTCCTCTTCACTGTCCAGAAGGTTTGCGATTTTACCCATTTCGGTGTCCATGCCGGTGGCGGTAACCACGGCGGTTGCAGTGCCGTAGGTGACGGAGCAGCCGGAATAAACCATATTATGACGGTCTCCGAGGGGGGCATCCTCCTTGACTTCGGCGAGATGATCCTTTTCGGAGGGAACCGATTCCCCTGTCAGGGCCGATTCTTCGGATTTCAGACCCGCACTTTGGATCAATCGGGCATCGGCAGGGATGAAATCCCCCGCCTCCAGACGGATAATGTCCCCGGGAACCAATTCGGCGGCATCAATAATCTTTTCCTCGCCGTCACGAATAACTCTTGCATGGGGCGCAGACATGTTCTTCAGGGCATCCAAAGCTTTTTCCGCCTTGCCTTCCTGATAAACGCCCATAACGGCGTTCAGAATCACGATCAGAACGATAAGCGCGGGCTCAAAAAGCTCGCCCCAGTTCTGCTCCACACAGACCACCACAAAGGAAATGATGGCGGCGGCGATGAGAATCAGGATCATGACGTCCTTGAACTGATCCACAAAGCGCTGAAGATTGGTCTTTTTCTTCTTTTCTTTCAGTTTATTGGGACCGTATTTTTCCTGCAATTCGGCGACGCGTTGCGTAGACAGTCCCCGTTCGCTGTCGGTTCCGTAAGCGTCTAAGGTTTCTTGCTTGCTTTTGCTGTGAAACAACATAATGCTTCCTCCGTTCATAGTGTTTGTAACGATAAAACAGTTTTTGGGCACAAAAAAACCCAGGCATAGCCATTGGCTACACTTGGGGCAAAAGGCACAAAAAACAAGACACTCCACGCATAGCTCAACAGTTACACGTGAGTCTCGCAATTTAAAACAAGCCAGGCGAAGCGCCATGATGTTGACTTGTTACGACGGGATCGCTCGCTACTCCCTCACTTACAAAGTATATTATACTACGTTTTCATCGGATTGTCAACGGAACAATGTCGAAAGTTTTGTAAATTTTTTCCGAAGCAAAAATCAACCGTCCTTGATTATAACTTTCCCCCGAAAGCCGAAGCCCCCCGGGGGAAAAGCAGACAGATCAATTACTCAAAGTATCCGCTCTGACGATACCGATCCAAGGCCGCCAGATTGGACAAATCATGAAGCTCGAAGAGCTCTTTTTGGTGTTCGGCGGCGTTTTTCACCAAAGTCTCCACCGATTCGGCCTCCAAAAGGCCTGTGCAAATCTCGTCAAGGATCACATCTCCGCCCGCCATGGGATAATAATGGGTCCTCGTTCCCCGCGTGAGGAAGAGGATCTCCACGCCCGAATTCTTTTCGAAATAGGTGTTACGATAATACGTCAGCAGATCTTCCCGATCGTTCACATCGTCAAAACCCTTAAACAGATCATAAATCAAACAGGCAGAAAGGGCAGCATCCTGCGCAAACACAGGAATGGCCACTCCGAAAAGGGTATCTTCGTGGCTTTCGTAATAGGTGTTTGCCTTCTTTCCCGCCCAAAGCACCATGCCAAAATCCTCCATGTTCGTTGCAACCTGAGAAAGAATTGTGGGGAAACTCAGCAAGCTGAATGCGGCATTTCCGTTGGCAAGGGCATCGGCGCGATCAAAAGTCACGTCGGTTTTGCCACAATTGAAATATTTTGCGTGGGTTTTCATGCTGTTTTGCAGCCATTCCAAGGCCTCCACGGTCTGCGCAGAGGTAACGCCAAAGGACCATTCCACCGTTTCATCCTGGTTGAGGCGGTCGATCTTTGCAAAGGGCACCCCCGAAGCGAGCACCGTGGCACGCACCATGCGTTCCGAAGAGGAATAGATTCCGTAGACCTCCTTTTCCTCATTGAGAACCGAGGTAAAGGAGCGCAACATGACCTCCCGATCCCAGGCGTTTTTTTCCCAGTACTCCAAGGGGTCCGGAACGTTGAAGGCCGAAAGCACCTGACGGTTATAGACCAAAACATCCGACGTAACCGCGGAATGGGTGGGCCAAAGATTGGGGATCAAACCGTAAAACCGTCCTCCTGCCATCATAGACGAGCGGGCGGCAATACTGCCCCATTTCCCCGTATTCCAAAAATCCAACTCAACATCCGCATATGTCAAATCGACCAATAAAGAAGAATCCCCTCCCACGCCGATGATACTGCGGATGGAAGGCACGTCGGCAAACAGAAGATCCCCCGGATTCGAGGCAAACTGTCTTGCCTGCATGTTGGCAAGAAAATCGGGACCGGCATCGGGAACCTGCTGAAGCTCAAAGGTACAGAAATAGGCTTTGCGCACCTCCTCGATCCGCTCCGCCACATCCTTGCTCCGTGGATCCTTTGCGGAAACGCCGAAGGGACTTTCGGGATCCCCTTGCAGAAGGAACACAAAATCCCTCCCGTAGGTCAAGGGATAATCAACGGTAGGATTCGTGGGTCTCTTAACCGTGGACGTGTCGGTAGTCTCGTCGGTGGTGTTGTCGGAGCCGGAATCCGTATCGGAAACCGACCCGGAGCACCCCACAGAGCTGACAACCCCTTGCGAATCGGTGGTGCTTGCCGTGGGGTCAACCGCCTCTCCTCCGCCGTTGCAGGCCGCAAAGGAAAGAACCGTGACCAAAAGAAGCACCAGGCTCAAAGCTCTCTTCAACATAATTATCCCTCTTTTCTGTTGTATTGTTGATTTTATTATATCATAAAACCCTTTTCCTGTCAATCCCCATCCCTTTTCATAAAAACAATCCCCCGAAAGCCGAAGCTTTCGGGGGAAAGAAACTGATACTTTATCAATTATTCAAAGAAACCGTTCTGGCGATACTTTTCAAGAGCAACCTTATTGGGAACCATGTGCTCTTCGATACCGGCAGTGGTGGTAGCAGCAGCCTTTTCGATCAGAGTCTTGACGGAAGAAGCGCTGAGCAGGTTGTTGGCGTTGATGGAAGACCAAACAGAGTCACAACCGTTGGGCCAGTAAGAATACTGGAATTCGGTGCCGGGACGAACCAGCATGGTCATATCGAGGTCGGTGTCGAAGTAAGTATCACGATAGTACTTCAGAACGTCTTCGTAGGTTTCGATACCGTCCATACCTTCGAACAGGTCATACATGAGGTATGCAGACTGATTCCAATCCTGAGCGAACAGAGGAATGGAGATGGAGGTGCAGTTTTCATAGTAACCGCTCAGGACGTTAGCATCGGCGCCTGCCCAGGTGGTCAGACCGAAGTTTTCCATGGTGGTAACGATGCTGGTAGAACTGTTCAGGATGCCTTGGGGTCTGGTAACAGCCATAGCGGCCTGACCGGCGGCAACCTTTTGATGGTTTTCCCAGGAGTCGTTGATGATAATGTTCTTAGCATGAGTGGTAAGAGCAGTCTTCAGCCAGGTCAGAGCTTCGATAGCATCGGGAGAAAGCAGACCGCATTCCCAGTCAACGGTTTCGTCCTGATTGATGCTCTTAATAACGGCGAGGGGCTGACCGCAGGTCAAATAGGTAGCACGAACCATATGAACGGGTCCGCCGACCATACCGACGATGGGTTCACCCATGGAGTCATCGTAGCAAGCTTCGATAACATCGAGCATTGCGTCACGATCCCAAGCTTCCTTTTCCCAGTATTCCTGAGGATCGGTAGCACCGAACTGTTCAACAATCATAGCTCTGTTGTAAACAACCTGATAGAAGGGAAGGGGAGTAGCGTCGGTCCACAGAGCGGGAGAAACGCCGTAGAAGGTGCCGCCTGCCATCATGGTTTCACGGCAGGAGATGTTGCCCCACTTATCGGTGTTCCAGAAGTTGATGATGTCATCAAGAGCCAGAAGATCAACCATAAGGGAGGAGTCGCCACCGGTACCGAGAACGCGACGGACGGAAGCGTTGTTGTTGATGTACAACAGATCGCCGGCGTTTTCAGCGAACTGCTTTGCCTGAATGGCGGAAACGAAGTCAGAGCTGCCGTATTTAACGAATTCAAAGGTGAAAGTACAACCGTACTTATCCTGAACCTGAACAATGCGATCGGCAACGCTGGCACCCATCAGAGAGTCCTGAGAATATCCAAAGGGATCTTCAGGCTGAGAGTGCTGAATAATGATGTAGTTCTTGCCGGCGAAGGCAGCCTTGTCTTCTTCGGAAAGCTCTTTCTGTTCCCAAGACTTCCAAGCGGGTTCTTTGGGTCCTTCAGTTCCACCGGGGTTTTCGGTTCCACCGGAGGTATTGGTGTTGGTGTTGGTAGTGGGTTTCTGAACATCCTGAGAGCCGGTGTTGGTATCGGTGGTGGGTTCATCGCCGCCGCAAGCAACGAGAGCCGCAACCATGACCAGAATCAGGAGAACAGACAACAACCGTTTTGCTGTTTTCATAACTGCACCTCTTTCTTTAATTTGTCCCTCTGTGTGTATAGAGGGGTAGGTACACCTATTATACACGATAAATTTGCAATTGTCAATAGGGGGCTTATACTTTTTTCGATTTCGACAAAAAAAATTCCGTTTTGATTTGCCAAAACCGTGAAACGGACGCAACAGAGGCACACTCCGCAAGGGAGTGTGCCTCTGTTCAAATCTTACGAAAATCAATCGAAATAGCCGTTCTGACGATATTTTTCCAAAGCAACAGCATTGGGAACCAAATGGGTCTCAACCACTTCGGAGACGGTGGGAACGGTCTTCTCCACCAGAGTCTTGACCGAAGATGCGGACATCAGGCCACTGGCAATGGTGTTCAGAGCAGCATCGCCGCCATTGGGCCAGTAGGAATACTGGAGATTTGCGCCTTCCATCAGAAGGAAGGAAACATCCAGGTCGGATTCGAAATAAGTTTCCTTATAATACTTAACGATATCATCGGAGGATTCCACTTCACCAAGCCCCTCGAACAGGTGGGCCATCAGATGGGCGGAAAGATCGAAGTCCTGCGCAAAGATGGGAATGGCAACAGAGTAGCAGTTTTCATAGAAACCGGACAGGGTATTGGCATCGGCACCCGCCCAGGGAATGAGGGCGAAGTTTTCGCACTGCATGGCAATGTTGTCGAAGACAACACGGTAAGCGGTCAGACACATGGCAGACATACCGCTGACGTAAGCATTGTGAGCGGTCCAGGACCCGGAGGGATCGGCACCGTTATTGAAATACTTGCGGTTTGCGGTGATGGAGTTCTTCAGCCACTGAAGAGATTCCACAGCCAGGGGATCGGCCATACCGTAGGTCCAGTCCACAGATCCGTCGGCGTTGATCTTGTCGATTACCACCGCATCCACCCCTGCGGACAGATAAGAAGCACGGACCATGTGCGTCATATGAGCGGACATCCCGAAGATGGGCTCGCCCATGGTATCATCGTAGCAGGAGGTGATGATATCAAGCATCGCATCGCGATCCCAAGCTTCCTGCTCCCACAGCTCCTGAGGATTCTCGGTCTCAAAGGAAGCAAGAAGGTCCTTGCTGTAGACAACGGAATAATAAGGAAGGGGAGTGCAGTTGTACCAGAGGGCGGGGGTCAGACCGTAGAAGGTACCGCCTGCCATCATGGTTTCACGGGAGGTGATGTTGCCCCACTTATCGGTGTTCCAGAAATCAACGATGTCGTCCATCGCCAGCAGATCGATCATCAAAGAAGTGTCGCCGCCGGTACCGAGGGCTTTGCGCAGCTGCGCATTGTTGCTGGAAAAGATCAGATCGCCCGCATTGTCGGAATACTGCTTGGCCTGCATGGTGGAAACAAATTCATCATTGTATGCAACCTGCTCAAAGGAAATGGTGCAGCCCCATGCGTTGGAAATCTCGCTGATCCGTTCTGCGGCCAGCTCGGCGGCAAAGGAGTCCTGAGAATAGCCGAAGGGATCTTCGATGGGACCGTGCTGAATGATGATGAAATTTTTCCCGGACATCTCGTCCAGAGGAACATCGGGCTGAACCCGATCGGAGGTGGTTCCGGTGTTTGTGTCGGTGTCGGTATCGGTGCTCTGAAGGGAGCCGGAAGCCACATTAGAGCCGGGCTTCTCGGAAGAAACCTCATCCCCGCCGCCGCATGCAACCAGCGCAGACAGCATCAAAACAACCAGAAGCAGAGAAAGAATACGCTTAGTCATGGTAAATTCTCCTTTAAAATATTAATACCCGGAATGTAATTCCAGAGAGGTATCGTTTTCAACCCATTCCTTGATCACATCAATGGAACGGTAATCTTCCATGGTATCGCGGATGACCACGGTGGTAATGCCTGCGTTGATAATCAGGCGCTTGCACATGGAGCAGGAGTTTGTCCCGGGGACAATTTCTCCCGTCTTGGGCTCGCGGCAGACCATGTAAAGGGTGGCGCCAATCATTTCCTCCCGAGGAGCAACAATGATGGCATTGGCCTCCGCATGGACCGAGCGGCAAAGCTCATAGCGTTCCCCGCTGGGAATATTGTATCGTTCCCGCAGGCACCAGCCCAGATCGGAGCAATTCGCCCGTCCGCGGGGAGCTCCGTTATAGCCGGTGGATATAATGGTATCGTTTTTCACGATCACAGCACCGTAATGCTTCCGCAGGCAGGTACTGCGCTCGCAGACCGTCCCCGCAATGTCCAAATAGTAATTGGCTTTTTCACGGCGAACCATAAAAATCTCCCCCTTTATGCTTTCTTTTATTATAGCATAACGGCCACAGTAAAATCAAGAAAAAAAGAGATTTGTCGCAAAAATATTACAAAAAGCCCTTGACGGACAGGAAAAACATGTTATAATATAGGTAAGAGTTCATCTCATAAAGGAGAATTGCAGCCATGACAGAGGATTTCCGCACCCGCATCAACGGCTATGTAAAAGCCATGGTAAGAGGATATTCCCCCACCGCCACGGGCGACAAGATTATTCATGATCCCATTTGGGGGTCGGTCGTGTTCCACCCCTGGGAGGTGAGACTCATCGACTCCCCCCTCTTTCAGCGATTGCGGGGAATCAGCCAGGTGGGATTGGCGGAATCCACCTATCCGGCGGCCCGTCACACCCGCTTCGAGCACTCCCTGGGCACGGCAGCGGTGGCTTCCCGCATGATGGAGCAGCTTTACACCGACGCAAAAGGTCGGAAAGAGGTGCGGGACATCATCGGCGAAGGAGAAATCAACCTTCTCCGACTGGCGGCCCTGCTCCACGATGTGGGACATTGCCCCTATTCCCACCTGTCGGAGGCGATCTACGGAGCTATGCCCCAATTTAAGGAAATGAAGCAGGCGGTCATTGATGAAACGGGGCAGGACATCTCCCCCTCTCCCCATGAGGTATTTTCTTACCTGATCATTGTTTCCGATGCCTTCACCACCTTCTTTTACTACTACATCCGCTACCCCGGCATCAAAACCCGCGCACAAGCGGCGGAGCTGCTGAAACGGGCGGCAAACCTGGTGGTAGGAGCGGTCAACACCGACAAAAAAGGTCATCGGCTTTCCTACCTGACCAAAGTCCTCAATGGCAACTTCGACGCAGACAAGCTGGACTACACGCAGAGAGACAGTTACACGGCGGGCATTGCACTGACCTACGGTGTGGAACGGTTTTTGCTGAAGCTGGTCATCTGCAAAACCGAAACCGAACAGGGCACAGATTACTGTTTGGGCATCACCGAGGATGCACTGTCCACGGTGGAGGAGCTGATCTTCAACCGATCCATGCTCTATCATTACATGTACCGCCACCAAAAGGTGCTTGCGGCGGAATGTCAGATGAAGGATGCCATTTACGCCCTGGTTCGGGTGGGACGCATCAAGCATCCCTGCGATTTTCTGTTTTTGAACAATCAGGAGCTGGGGGCGTTGTATCATTCCCGCCATCAGCCTTTTGTGGCCGACGGGGCCAAGGGCAAAACCCTGGAAAAGCTCCACGGCGCCTTTTCCCGCCGTACCCTTTTGAAACGAGCCTTTCAACTGGCACCCGACGGCTTTTGGGAATATTCCGAGCCAACCGATCCGATCCCCTTTGCCTTGGAAAGGCTGAACCGCTGCGAGAGCGATGGGGAACGGGAACGGATTCTGCGGGATCTGATGGGCGAACAACGGGAAGAGGACCGTATTCCCGACGGAATCCTTGCCTACGTTGAATTTCTGCGAGGATGCACCCCCGAGGAATCGGTTGCGGAGAGAAGGATCATTGCCGACCGCATCGCCGCCGCCTATAAAAAGGCAGGCCTTGCGGTGGATTTTGACGCCTTTGACCTGGCACTCTCCTTCCAGCCCGCGCTGAAAAGCCCCCTTCAACTGACCGTGACCGACAAGAGTCGCCATCTCATCGACGCCACCCCCGCCATCGGCCGCATCCGAAACTGGACCGAAGCCTTTAATCGGGGAAAATGGAGAGGATATCTCTTCGTGGCGCCCCACATGAATCGGGCCCTTGCGGGAGAAGTGTTTGAGGAATATCTGAAGGAACGTTGTCGGGGAGAACAGCTCCCCCTCTGCCCCACCGAGGGAAGGGACAATGTTCTGTTTTAAAGATTTTTGGCAAACGATGCGAAAAACCGCACCCAACCCCGTTATCCCCGTGAATACAAACGAGGAAGGACCGCAATGTACGACATTACGCAAGAAGATTTTCTGAAAATTCGCAATGAAGCCTTTCACCCGCAAGCGGAGGAGGCCTATGCCGCCACCTTTGAGGTGATGGAACGCATGTTCCCCGGGTACCTTTATGCCCGCCGCGCCTCTTTTCCCTGCGAGGAGGATTTGGAAGACTGCCTGATGACAGCACAAATCCGCATCATCGAGCGTCTTCGCCGTTATTACTTTGAACGGGAAGATATGGAACAGTCCCCCGAATCGTTGCAGCGCTGGATGTTCACAGTGCTGAAAAACTGCCATTACACCGTCCTGCGGCAAACCGAGGGCGGAAGAGCGGTTTTGCAACGCATGGAACAGAAGGCCGCAGCAGAGCTGGGCATGACCTACACCGCCGAGGGACGGATGAAGCTGAATCCCGAAGAAGAGGGAGGCATCACAGACGGAGGTTTTGACGCTCTTTACAAAAAGGAAGACACCCGTGACCGCCGCCGTCTGCTGAAGATCTGCTTCGATGAAATTCTCAACAGCAAAAGCGACGTACAGATCGTTCTGGCATGGCTCACCGTCAGCACCCTGATGCTGGTGCGGGACATCAAAAAGAAAGAAGCCATCGCCGCCATCGCCGACGCCGACCCCACCATGGACGAACTGTTCCGCATGCTGCTCCGTCTTTTGGGGCAGCTGCCCTGGATGGACATGGAGGCCGAGGATTTCAAGCCTCTTCTGACCCGCATGCGAGGGCTGACCCAAGACGGCAGAAGCGTGGGAAGTCTCCGCTTCGGAGATTTCACGGGGCAGTCTCCCCGGGAATACATCTCCAAATCCATCAACAAACGCAACGATGCCCTGACCGCACGCCATGCGGATTGCGGGGATCTCGAATAAGAAAGGTGATTTTATGAAACGAACCCTAACCGCGGAAGAAATGATCGACTATATCACCCTGAATAAAGTGACCCCCGAAACGGTGCGCCGCGTTGCCGCCATCAATGCCCTTTTGGCGGAAGACGAAGCTCTGCGCCGTCGCATGGCCGCCCTGGAGGCCTTGTACGATCAGATCGCTTATGCTCCCACCGAGGAGCGCCGCGCCTTTTTGCTGGAGGCCGCCCGCAACGATCGGAAAGAACAGCAACGGGGATAAAAACAAACAAAGGAAGCCTTTGACATGAAATTTCAATGGAAGCAATATTCCTGTGCACTGCTGGCGGCCCTCATCTGGGGGACCGCCTTTGTGGCGCAGGACCTCTGTGCGGATCTGGTAGGTCCCTTCACCTTCAATGCTCTTCGAGCCACCATTGGAGCCCTTGCACTGGGCCTTTTCCTTTTGGCAAGGGGCGCGATACGGAAGAAGGTGGGCTTCATCCCTCCGAAGCGGGACAAAAAAGCCCTGCTCTTGGGCGGCGCAATCTCGGGATTTTTCCTCTTCGCCGCATCCAATCTGCAACAATCGGGCATCGGGGACAGCGGCGGCGGAAAGGCGGCATTCATCACCACCCTCTATATTGTCCTGGTTCCCATCGTGGGCATCTTTTTCAAGCAACACATCGGCGTTACGGTGTGGTGTGCCGTGCCCATTGCGGCGGCGGGACTGTATTTTCTCAGCATCAAGGAGGATTTCACTATTGCCACGGGGGATCTGTTTCTCATCGCCTGCGCCGTCATGTTCACCTTCCAGATTATCGCGGTGGATCGCTTTGTGACCAAAACCGACGGCATTGAGCTTTCCTGCATCCAGTTTATTACCATGGCACTCCTTTCCTGGGTCGGTGCAATCTTCGAGCAGCCCACCCTCGACGCCATCCTGGCCTGCGCACTTCCGATTCTGTATGTGGGGGTTTTCTCCTGCGGGATTGCCTACACCCTGCAGATTCTCTCGCAGAAGGACACCAATCCCACGGTGGTCTCGCTGATCTTTTCCTTGGAGGCGGTCTTCGGATTGGCCGCCACCACCCTGATTCTGCAAACCGTCCCGTCTTCACGGGAATGGATCGGTTGTGCCCTGCTGTTGGGGGCCGTGGTGCTGGCCCAATTGCCCGCACCCAAAGGAAAAAAGAAAAAAACACATAAAAATTGCAAGCCCGTCGACCGAATCGGTTGACAGGCTTGCTTTTTTGTGGTACAATAAGAGTATGATAAGAACGAAAGGGGAACCGTTGCATGCAGCTGCCCGAACAATGGCACATTATTGAAAAAGAATGTTCCCCTTCCACCAACACGGAGCTGAAGGCGCTGGCCGAACAGGGCGCCGCAGAGGGAACGGTGCTCATCGCGCACCGTCAAACCGCAGGGAGGGGACGGCTGGGGCGCAGTTTCTTTTCGCCCCCCAATACGGGGCTCTATCTTTCGGTGCTTCTCCGCCCCCAATGCAAAGCGGAGGAGGGAACCCGCATTACCACCGTGGCCGCCGTGGCCGCCGCAAAGGCGGCAGAGCAGGTCTGCGGAACAAAGGTGCAGATCAAGTGGGTCAACGATCTCTACCGCGCAGGCAAAAAGGTCTGCGGAATTCTCACCGAGGGGCAACCGATTCCAAACGAAAACCGCCTGGCTTATGCGGTCTGCGGCGTTGGCTTTAACCTCTGCCCCCCAAAGGAAGGGTTTCCTCCCGAAATTGCCCCTATCGCAGGATCCCTCACCGACACCTTCGATCCCACCCTCCCCATGCCCCTTGCCCTTACCTTTTTGGAGGAATTCCGGAAAGATCTTGCCCTTCCCTTTTCCGAAATTCTGGAGGAATACCGAAGCCGCTCCCTGCTGACGGGGAAGACGGTCTTTTCCCCCACCGATTCCTTTTCGGGCGATGCCACCGTGCTGGGCATCGACGAGGAAGGGGGGCTGCGCATTGCCCTGTCCGACGGAACGGAGCAGATTCTTCGGGGCGGAGAAGTGAGTGTGCGCATCCGTGAATAAGACAAAATCCGCCGTTTTTATTGCTCTGTTTGCCGCATTGATCGGCATTTTGTCCCAATTTTCCCTGCCCCTCCCCTCGGGAATTCCCCTCACCCTGCAGACCTTCGCCGTCGGGCTGACGGGAATGCTTTTGGGCGCAAAAAAGGGGTGCGCCGCTGTGGGAGTGTGGTTGCTGATGGGGAGCGTGGGATTACCTCTGTTTTCGGGATTCCAAGGAGGCTTTTCCCATCTGATCGGCCCCACGGGAGGCTTTTTGATCGGATTTCTCTTTTTGGCCCTCTGTTGCGGACAAAAACGGTTTTTGTCCCCCGTCTCCGATTTTTTCATCTCTCTATTGGGGCTTTTGCTCTGCCATCTGTGCGGAATTCTGCGCTTCGCCGCCATAACGAAAATCCCTATCCTTCCCGTCGCGATGACCGCATCGCTGCCCTATCTGCCGAAGGATCTGCTCTGCATCCTCGGGGCCGCAATCTGCGCAAACATCATAAAAAAGAAAATTTCCCTATTTTAAATAAATGAGGTGCTTTATGAAAGGATCTTTTGCCCTTTTTCTCACCGTAATCCTGATCCTCACCCTGTTTTCCGCCTGCACACCCCGTGTTCATCCCGGAGTGGACAGCTCCGGATTGGAGCCCTTTGTCATCGGCGGCATCGGACCGCTGACCGAGGATTCCTCCGAACGGGGCCTTTCGGTCAAAAACGGAGCTCAGCTGGCCATTGACGAGATCAACGCCACGGGCGGCGTGAACGGCTTCCGCTTGGTGCTGAACTTCCAGGATTCCAAAGCCACCCCCGAAACAGCAATCACGGTCTACGAAAAGCTGAAGGCCAATGACATGAATGTGCTTTTGGGCGGTGTTCTGTCGGAGGAAACCGCCGCATTGTCCCGCGTCTCCGCCGTGGACGGATTTCTGACCATCACCCCCACCGCAGGAGCAAAGGAAGCCCTTGGCTCAGACGGAAACGCCTTCCGTGTCTGCTCCGACAATACCCGATCGGGCATCGCCGCGGCAAACTTTTTGGCGGATAAAAAATTGGCCACCGATGCGGCCGTTGTCTACAGCGAAAGCTTTTTTGACGGAGAAGAAATCTACCGAGCCTTCTTCACCACCTGCACCTCCCGAGGCATCCGCACCACCCCAAAGCTCTTTCCCATCCAAGGGAAGGCCTCCGACCCCAACAATCTAAAGCTGTTCCTGAAGGAAATCAAGGAACGTTCCTTTGATGCCATTTATCTTGTCCTCTCCCCCGAGGACACCGAGTTGTTTCTGAAGAACTTCACACGGGAGGAGGAGTTGGTTTTCTTCTGCACCCCGCCGAAGGACAATCCTCTCTATGAAGGGCTTCTACAGGTGACCGCCTTCTGTTCGGAGGAGGAAAACATTTTAGCGAAAAACTTCATCGAAACCTATGAACAGACATTCCAAACAAAGCCCGACAGCTATGCCGCCGATGCCTACGATGCCGTATACGCCATCGCTGAGGCTATCAAGCGGGCAGGAATTACTCCCTCCAACGTGGAAGAATCGGAAACAAACCAAAAGCTGATTGAGGCCATGAAAAAGATCGAGGTTCACGGTGTCACGGGAACCATGTCATGGACCACCGACGGAGAAACCACCCGTCCCGCCACCATCCGCATCTTCCAAAAAGGTACTTTTGTGCCCTTTATCCCCGACGAAACAGGGGAAAACCCTTGACTTTTTTCCGACAATGTGATATAATAGCAAAATAACGTATTTTCGATTCAAGGAGACATACTCATGCAGATTTACGAAGAACTCGTGGCCAGAGGCTTGATCGCCCAGACCACCGACGAAGAACAGATCCGCGATCTGGTCAACAACGGGAAAGCCACCTTCTATATTGGCTTTGACCCCACCGCAGACAGCCTTCATGTAGGCCACTTCATGGCCCTCTGTCTGATGAAACGCCTGCAGATGGCAGGCAACCGCCCCATCGCCCTCATCGGCGGCGGCACCGCCATGATCGGTGACCCCTCGGGCAGAACAGACATGCGGTCCATGATGACCAAGGAAACCATCGACCACAACTGCGCCTGCTTCAAAAAACAGATGGAACGCTTCATCGAATTCGGCGAAGGCAAGGCCATGATGGTCAACAACGCCGATTGGCTTCTCAACCTCAACTATATCGAATTCATCCGCGACATCGGCGGATGCTTCTCGGTGAACAATATGCTCCGCGCGGAATGCTTCAAGCAGCGCATGGAAAAGGGCCTGTCCTTCCTTGAATTCAACTATATGCCCATGCAGTCCTATGACTTCTACTATCTCTATCAGCACTACAACTGCAACCTGCAGTTCGGCGGCAACGACCAGTGGTCCAATATGCTGGGCGGAACCGAGCTGATCCGCAGAAAGCTGGGCAAGGATGCCCATGCCATGACCATCACTCTTCTGCTCAACTCCGAGGGCAAAAAGATGGGCAAGACCGCCAAGGGCGCCGTATGGCTGGATCCCAACAAGACCTCTCCCTTTGACTTCTACCAGTACTGGCGTAACGTGGAGGATGCGGACGTGCTCAAGTGCATCCGTATGCTCACCTTCCTTCCCTTGGAGCAGATTGACGAAATGGACAGCTGGGAAGGCAGTCAGCTGAACAAGGCAAAGGAAATCCTGGCCTACGAGCTGACCAAGCTGGTTCACGGGGAAGAAGAAGCCAACAAGGCACAGACCGCCGCAAAGGCCCTCTTCTCGCAGGGCGGCGACAGTTCCAACATGCCCACCTGCACCCTCACCGATGCCGACTTTGTTGACGGAACCATCGACATTCTTGCCGTTTTGGTTAAAGCAGGCCTGAACCCCTCCCGCTCCGAAGCCCGCCGTGCGGTGGATCAGGGCGGTGTAACGGTGGACGGCGAAAAATGCACCGACAACAAGACCACATTCACCAAGGCCGATTTGGCCGAGGGCAAGGTCTTCCGCCGCGGCAAAAAGGCCTTCATGAAAGTCATCGCCGAATAACCAATCATATAACAAACAGCAGGCTGTCCGAAAAGGACAGCCTGTTGTTTGTTATTTCTGTTGTCTTCTTTGGAATGTGACTGTTTCAAGAAGAGGCGGGATTATTTGCGGAAGATGAGAGGACATTCGGTGACACACTTTTCCGCATTGCCGGGTCGGAACTTGGTGATGGGATCCCGCTGACGGAGGCCCGCATCCAGCTGTTCCACGGTAACCTTGCCGTTGGGCATCAGATTGAGGGTATTGCCCAGACAATCGTCCCCGTCGGCACCGGTAAGCACATAACGGGAAGCCCATTGGCAGGTTGCGGTATCCAGGGGAATATAGAGGAAGGAATTGCCTTCGACCTCCACCGTCACCGCGTTTTTCGCCTCCAATGCCTTCATGGGGCAGGAGAGAATGCAGTTCTTGCAGGACTCGCACTTCGCCTGAATGACATTGGGCTTCACGGCGTCGGCTTCCAGAGGAGCGTCGGTGACAACGCAGATAAATCTCTGATTTACACCGTATTTTTCGGTGTTCACGGTGCCCGAATAGGTCAAATCGCCCAAGCCTGCGGCCACGGCCTCGAAGGCACAGTCGAAGGGAGAGCTGTATTCACCGCGGGGAGAAGCGATGGGAGAGCCCATCCCGATCAGATCGCGGGACAGAACTGCCTTATACCCTGCTCTCCGCAGAGCCTTGACGGCTTCCACACCGATCATGGAAAGCTCGTTCTGCGCCTGAGACTGGGAGAAAATGAAGGGGCCTACCGCTTCTGCGGGCTCCCGTCCCGCACGGCGGGCGGCTTCTCCGGAATAGGCAAGACCGATTACCAGCACGTTTTTGGCGTCCTTCAGATAATCCGAGGGAACGGTCAGCTTCCGCGCGGTTTCGGTGATAACGGGGTCGAAGGGCATGGTGATGCCGTTCTTGTCCTTCACGTCAAAGAGAGGTTCTCCGTCCTTCAAGGGGCGCAGTTGTTTTACAATATTGTCAATCCGTTCCGCAGGAGCAACGCCCATCAGATCGGCGCCGTAAGCGGAAACGGTCTCCCACAGAATCTCCTTCAGAGAATGATCGGAGTCTTCCCCCACGGTCTGAGCCAGCATCCAATCCCGTTCCTCCAGGGGTGCGTCGGTGATCAGTCCGACGGCGGACACGGAATCGTCGCCCAAATCCGTCCAAGCAATCAACTCCTGCGTGGCGGGGAGGATGGAGGTCATGTCGGGAAGCACACTGTATCCCATCTTTTCCAGCGTTCGACCGATATCGTAGCAGGCGAAGCGCAGGCCGTATTTCATGGTGTGATCCACGGGCGCACGGTGCTTTGTCTTCAGATCCTCCCGCGTGGTTTTGTCTGCGGCGGGAGCCTTGGCGGAGATCACCACCAGCGATTTTGCCTCGGGGAGCTTTTCGGTCAAATCACAGCCCTTTTCCTTCAGTGCCGCAGCGGAAAGGATGGAAATGCGGTCGGCGTGATACTGCAGGCCGAACCGACTCATCCGATCGTAAACCTCCCGACTGACGGGGAGATTGGGATCGGCGATCAGACGGCGGCGCCGATAGAAGGGAGAATAGGCTTCGTCCTTATACCGACGGTTCTTAGGCACGCAAACCTTCAGGCAGACGCCCATTTCGCCGCCTCGCTTGCCTTTCTTGATGCAACGGTCCACGATTTCCTTTTCGGTGACCACATCGGGAATTTCGTCGTCCAAATCCAGATCGAAATGCTCACCCCAAGCGCAGCGCCATAGGTTTTTGTTGGCAAATTTATGGGTATAAACCTTCCCGTCCCGGTCCTTGATGTTCAGATAATTGACCCCGTTGACCTCCTTGCGGTAGGCATCGGTGGGACAGCAACGGATGCATTCTCCGCACATATCACAGAGGGTTCCGCCGGGAAGAAGGGGCGTAGGCTCCAGCTCCGCATCGGTGATGATGGAAACAAAACGGTTGCGAGGGCCGTATTCGGGGGAAAGAGCAAGACCGTTCCACCCCATTTCGCAAAGGCCTGCACAGACCGAAGCATAGATATGAGACATGTCGGGTGAAAAGACCGCATCCAGCTCCTTATAATTCCGATACCGCCAGATATTGGAGGAGACAATGGGAACAGCATTAAAGCCGCTCTGCTCCAGAAAATGAGCAATGCGGAAGGAGATGTGATCCAGCTTTGCGTTCATCGTATACTGGACACGATAGGATTCGAAGATCTGACTGTCCCCCTTCAGACCGCCCTCCAGCTCAATGGTGGCGTCGGGGTGGTGAACAGCACAGACGATGACCGTCTTTGCAGTGGGCATGATCCCCTTGGGGCTCATTTTGATAGGAGCCTCATCGAAGCGCTCGATGTTGGCAAACCCCACAAGATCCACCCCCAACTCATGGGCGAAGGCCTTGACCAGTTGTGTCATTTTTTGATTCATAACAATCGTTCCTTTCTCGATTGATTCTGTTTACAGTAATTCCCTGCCGTGCAGAGTCTTTTCCAGCGCTTCCGTGGTCCGAAGCAGAGAAGCGATCAGCGATGCACGGTCGGAAACACGAAAAAGGGGCAAAAAGATACCGACGGCGGTTCGAACACCCCCCGAGGCGTCCCGCACGGGGGCGGCGGCTTCAAAGATGCCCTCCTTTTCCCGATAATAGTACCCCTGTTGACGGCAGAGGTCCAGACGGGCGCGGAACGTAGCAATCTGCTCCGCGGTGGGGGTAGGATTCCCGGGGACTCCGTGTTCGGAGATGTGTCCGACGATCACGGCCTCTTCCTGCGCGGCAAGAAGGAGAATTCCCGTGGCGGTGCCGTAAATGCTTTTCGATTCCGGATACTCCCCGTTGACCGTGACGGGAGACCCGTCGGCCACCCGAAAAAGCACATAGCGCTCCTGTCCCCGCCAGACACTGAGCACCGCAGAGGCCTGCGTCTCGTCGGCAAGGTCACGAAGCAGAGGCTCCGCACACAAGCATACCGACCGATCGTAATCCGCAGAGCTTCCGGTCAGCATATAGGCTTTGATTCCCAGCTTCCACTTTCCCTCCACCCGTTCCAGATAACTCCGACGGGCAAGCACCTGCACAATATTGGACGTTGTGGTGGGCTTTTCCCCGATGGCGGCGGCGATGGCGGACAGGCTTTGCCCCTCTTTATGACGGGAGACAAACTCCAACACATTGAGGGCTTTGTGCAATACCTTAATCATAATTCAACAATATTGAATCTCCTTCATTGATAATGAACAAATCGCAAGCAAAGTATAGCACAAGGAAGGGCCGATGTCAAGGCAGAACACACTTTTTTTTCATATTTTTTGCAAAGCGAGGCAATTTCGGCAAAGGATTCATGAATAATGAATTTGGACTTTTTCGACGGACTCAAACTGTCGAAAAAGTCCAAGCCGGTTTTTTGTAAACTCAAATGCACTCAAGACCGTCGGAGAACCGACGGTCTTGAGATTGTTTGAGTTATGTAATTACAAGCCTCGCTGCTTGAGATCCGAAACCAGGTTGACGTAAAACTCGCGGACGTCAAAATCGGGCAGATCCTCCCGCCCCAGATCAATAATGTCCGCATGGGAGATGCCGCGTCCCCGATCGGTGGTAACCATCGTGTACTTTTCGCCCCAGGGGAAGGAGGCCTCCCCCACAAGCCCATCGTTTTTGCCGTCAAAATGCCGCACAAAAACAGAGGTGCTTCCCAGCAAAATTTTTCCGTCCCGCACCTTATTCAGCACCGAACCGATGCTCTGGCAGAAGATTTCCGTGGGTGCATCCCCCATCTCCTCGTTGAGACGGCGACACCCCTCCTCTGTCAGATCGGAAACTGCCGCCAAAAAATCGGCGTCATCCTCCCCCAAGGCGCCCAACATTTCGTTATACGTAGATGAAATTCCTCTTTTCGCCTTTTCTCCCACCTTGTCCATCAGCCAATCGGCATAGGCACATCCCTTGTGGGGCGTATTCACCGTGGTCAGAGACGCCACATAGGGCAGCGCGTCGCACTTTGCCAAGGCATAGCGACTGTCCAGCCCACCCTTGGAATGGGCAATAATATTCACCTTTTCGCACCCGGTCTCCGCCACAATCTCACGGATTCTGCGACTCAGAAACCGTCCGCAATCGGGCACCGATGCGGCAGAGGGCTGGTTTCCGTAATAAACCGTTGCCCCATTCCGCTTCAAGGTCTTGGGAATCCGTCCCCAATAACTCAAGGCGCGACTGTCCCGAAAAAAGACCCCATGAACCAGCAGAATGGGATATTTGGTGGCACAAATTCTTTGATCCTCCCGCGACCGTTCCAGCAATTCCCGACAGATCTCCCTGCGGATTTCCCGAGAAACAATACGGATAATACGTCCGAGAAAATAGAGATTTACGGGGAAAATCAATCCAAAGGCAAAGCCGAGCACTCTCTCCCGAATCCCCAGCTGCACCGAGGTGCAATAGACCGAGATCATGCCGTTCCAGAATACCACAGCCTCCGCAAGAATACAAAACAGAATACTGCCCACGCAGAACCAAAAATCCTGCTCATACTTCAGGATCAGCAGCGCAATCTGTCCTGCCACGGCAACGGGAAGGGATAAGAAAAAGATCCGAAGCAGCGTTTCCCCGTGTCCGCAGATGCGAAGACGCAGGTTGGGATACCAACGATGGGCAAGGGAGGGGAACAGATTCACCGCAAGATATCCTATGCCCAGCAGGGGAATCAGCCACGGATCACTCCACAAAAGAGGGAAGCTGTTGACAAAAATACAGAGATAGAGGCAAAAAATCGCCGTCAGCCAAGGGCGTGTTCCCGATTTCATAAAATCCTCCCCTCCGCTCAAAGGCGGTATGAATGCAAAAAAAGGACGGAATATCTCCGTCCTTTGATCTTGCTTTCTTGAAAAGTCCCGAAATTACTTCAGGTTGAATCCCTTCTTGAAACGGTCCACGCGTCCGCCGGTGTCAACCAGCTTCTGCTTGCCGGTGTAATAAGGATGGCAGGCGGAGCAAATTTCAACGCGGATGTCGTCCTTCGTGGAGCGGGTGTGGATTACGTTACCGCAGACGCAAGT
>JAGAOU010000003.1 GCA_017623595.1 Clostridia bacterium | reverse complement strand
TCCTCGCCCACCACCAGAAGGGAGGATTCCCCATCGGCAGCGCTGACGGGCAGCTCGATCTCGCCCAGTCCGTTGGTCCGGTATGTCTCGGCCTTCCCGGAACGGAACAGCCAGCCTTTCGCAACCACCAGCGGAGCGCCGCCGGAGGTGATCGCCACGGTGCAGCACTCGCTGTTGTTGCTGATATCAAATCCGCGGCTGTGATCGATCTCCTCCTCGGTGCCATCCTCCAGCATACCCATAAGGGCGATCTGGGAGGAGTAATAATAGCCATCGTCAAAAGCAGTGGTATCCACAGTGAAAGAAATGTACTGCCTTGCTCTATCCGTTCTTTCGACGGTGCCTACCAATTTGCCGTCGAAGAAGAGGCTGATAGATTGATACCGGAAGGCAGGATCGTTCAGGATACCGGACAAGACGACGGTCCCTCTGAGCATATGTGGCAGATGTGCGTCAAAGGTAAACCGCACGTCGTCGGAGGTATAACCCGACACCAGCGCATCCGCAATGGCTTTGTACTCCTGATAGTACAGCCCGCCCAGATAGGAATACTTGTTCTCGGATAGATAATTTTCCACCGACGGCCGACCGGTGGTATCGGCGCAGGATTTCAGTGCCGCCAGCATACCGGAGAACAACGCCGCAGAGGCGCTGGTGCCGGAGAATTCCTCATAAGAATTGCCGGCAGAGGTAGTCAGCAGATCCTCACCGGGGGTGTAGAAAAAGGTCTTGCCGCAGTCAGATTCATAAGAGGGCTGATTGGAAAACTCCGCCCGCTGTACATAGTTGTTGTAATTTCCGTAACTGCTGCCCAGTGCCTTGGCGGTGCTGCCCACGGGGAGCACGCCGTCCAGTACGGCGGGATAGTAGCTGTAGTCATCGGATTTATAATACTCGCCGTCGTTGCCGGCAGCCGCTACCACGATGACACCCTTCTCCACCGCGTGGAGCACAGCGGTCTGCATGGCGGAAGGCACTGACCGCAGGGTCTGACCGAAGGACATATTAAGAATATCGGCATTGCCCTGGTCCACAGCCCAGTAGATGGCGGCCACCACGTCGGCCACGGTGCCCTTGTTTCTGCTGTTCAGGACACGCACGGGGATCAGCTCCACCGGGAAGGTCCATGCCGCGCCAACCATGCCGACGCCGTTGTCCGACGCCGCACCGATCAGGCCCGCTACCTTGGTGCCGTGGGAGTCAGCAGAAACATCACTGTTTACGCCCACTCCGATGACGGTGTGGTTGACCGCGTCCCAACCGGCGGTGACACGATCGGCCAGATCCTCATGGGTGGCATCGATACCGCTGTCGATCACGGCCACACGAACCGTGGCGCAGTCTGCCGGGGTGAGAGGGGTCGTCTGAGAGGCCAAAAAGCTCTCCATCGCTGCCCATGCGTCCTGGGCATACCAGGATTTATGGGTCAGGATGTACTGCTCCGATGCCTTCTCATCAGAGGGCTGACTGACGCTGCTTCCCTCCATGCTGCTGTTTTCGGTCAGGGACAGGATGGGATAGCTCTCCAGCTCGGCTTTACTTACGCGCAAAAGCGCAAAGGGACCGCCAAGATAGGTATCCTCTGCCACATCGGCGTAGATCCGCGCGGTAGCACTGTCTGCAAATTCCGCAATCCATTCCTGCCGGGGCGCAATGCTCGAAGCTATCACGGAAAGCGGCAATAGCTGCATCACAAAGATAAAGGACAGTACTAACGATAGTACCTGCTTAACCGGTATCTTCGTTCTTTTCATGTGTTTATCCTCCTTTTCGGATTTTTTGCTTGCCATACATAGTTCATTCTCCATGCTCCCGCTGTATGGCATCCGGGTAGCTGATATGTACTTTTCGTTCTGCCGAAAAGCGTGTGGTTCAAAACGCGAATATCAACCACCGCCCTTCTCATAGCTCGCTGATTTTAGCAAGATCTGCTTTCCGCAGTTGGGACAATAGCGTGAGCCGGGCGCAAGCACCGTATCGCATTCGGGGCAGCATTGATGCCGCCGTTTGTATCGGTCAAAGAGCGTTTCGCACGATAATCTCTCGCCGCATTCGGGACAGGCAACAGCGTTTGCCTTGACCATCTGACCGCACTTGGCGCATACCTTGGTTTTCTTCATTACGTTCGGACCGTAGCCGAAATCTTCCATGTTCTTGTATCGCTGTATTTCAGTCGGGCTCATATCAAATCTCCTTTCCGTAATACACAAGCGGTTTGCCGCAGGCAGGACAGAGCTGCGTAGGATCTTCAATTTTCGCACCGCAGTTCTTGCAGAACTTTGCCTCCGTTTCAAAGGGGGCACATTCCACACATTCCAAAACATCCACGTTGAACATCGCATTCGAAACCTGCTTGCCGCATTTGTGACAGAAGTTAAAATGCTGTTTACCTTCCTGTTCCCAGGCAAGCTGCAATTCATTTTCGGGTATGTCGGCTTTGTATGGCTTTGTGGTACAGACAAGCGCGCCTGAAAGGTCGCAGTAGAACTTGTAGATATTCCCGTCTGCATGGGCAACGATTTTATGAATGGCAATCGTTTTTTCTGTATTCACAAGGTCTGTCCTCCCTTCGTGAAATCAACGAGCGAACTTTTACAAATCGTAAATTATCTTTGACAAATTTCCGAAGTCTGTTCGTTCACTATTGAAAATTTCAACACTCTGTGATACAATATAAAACGTAATCATTCAGTAAAAGAGAAACTTATACTGATTGCATTATAATTATATCAGTTACAACCCCGTTTGTCCCCATACTAAAAGTATGGGATGGGGTGTTTTCTTCAAAAAAAGTATGGTTTTTTGTGGCGCTGCGACATTTTTTGATAAGTTCCTGTCGGAGGAGAACATAATGAAAAAGTTATTCGCAAGTGTACCTATCTTGCTGTTTTTAATATTGAGCCTGTCTGGTTGTAGTGCCGTTGGAGAGAAAAGCGCCAGTCTGACGATCGTCTACGGAGCTGCTGCCGTGCTGTCTTTGCTGCTTCTGATCGGATGCCTTTTGTTGGTGCGAAAAAACAAGGCATGGTTTATTCTGCTGTTTTCATCGGTGCTTGTAGTGAACATTGGCTATACCTTCCTAGCAATGTCCACCTGTTTAGAGATGGCATTGTGGGCAAACCGTGTGGCATATCTCGGCTCGGTGTTTCTACCACTTGCTATGCTGATGATCATATTGGACGTTTCCGGCACCAAGCATCCGAAATGGTTGCACGGTGCTTTGGGTGCGCTGTCGTTCCTTGTGTTTTTGATTGCCGCCAGCCCGGGAATTCTGCCGATCTACTATAAAGAGGTTTCCTTTGCGGTAGTGAACGGCGTATCTACCCTTGTGAAAGTATATGGACCACTGCATCCGCTGTATCTTCTTTATTTGCTCGGCTACTTCGCCGCTATGGTTACGGTCATTATTCGTGCGAAGATCAAAAAGACCATCGATACCACAGCAAATGCTGCCATCCTTGCCATTGCGGTATTCGTCAATATCGGTGTTTGGTTTATCGAGCAGCTTGTTGCTATTGACTTTGAAATGCTGTCCGTTTCTTACATCATCAGCGAGCTATTCTTGCTGGGTGTTCACCTTGTCATGAACGAATACCGGCGATTGAAGATGATCGTCAAGCAGGTCGAGTCCGTACAATACTATTCCGAGGCCGAAACTTCAACACCGAATGTGATGCTTGAAAAGCCGGTGGAGGATGAAGCTGTTGCACCCGAGCGTATAGAGTTCTTTATGATGGGATTGAAGACGCTAACGCCAGCGGAGAGAGCGATCTATGATGCGTATGTTGCCAGAGTTACCACCAAGGAAATTATGGCAAACATGGACATCAAGGAATCTACCTTGAAATACCACAACCGAAACCTTTACGGGAAGCTGGGCGTGTCCTCCCGTAAGGAACTGCTTGAAGTACATAAGCAAATCAAATCCGTACAAGCTGTGCTTGGGGAGGCAAATAATGTCACTGGCAAATAGGTTGAATCAAATTATCGATGAGCAGAAGATATCCAAGCGTGAGTTTGCAAAACGGGTTGGAATTTCCGAAAACTATGTATACACGCTAACTGGTGAAAGCAATAAGATCACCACACTCTCCCCAATGCTCGCAAAGGTCATTGCAATGGAGTTCGGCTACGATGCCCAGTGGATATTGCATGGGGAAAAAGAATAAACATAGTATTTAAACTAAAGAAAGCAATCGAATACAACAAACGAACCTACAAAAAGCTCTGTGAGTTAATCCTCTCTGTAAAGAATAGCGATTACTATTCTGCAGAGTATATGCGTGGTTTGTGGGCAAATGCTTGTAAACAAGGCTTTGACTTTTTTGAAAATGGAGATATTGTAATGTTCCGAGCAATATATTCTCGAAACAGTGTTGACGGAATTGTCACAAATGTAGCTCATGTTACCCAAATGCCCACAACGCCTATCTTGAAGCTCCTTGCAGAAGAACTCAACACTTCTTACGATCAAATAAAAAATCTCAAAGATAATCTGGAGGAACTGTAATTATGACAAAATGGTGTTTTAATTACGAGTCCGGTGAATACGAGGATATTGACAAGGACGGTTACAGTTGGAGCCGAGGAGAGTATGTCTACAATTGGGACGATAGCGAATACCGCCGCGAGGAAGAGGAGGAAGAAGAACGTCGTCGAAGCCAAGACGAGGATGACGATGATTGATCTTTTCTTTGTTTACTGCGGGGCAATCATTGACATTGGCACTGATATATCGGTTCCTATGGAAATAATCGGTTTTGTATCAAAAAACGGAACAATCCTAAAAGGCCTTGACAAACTCCCGATTCAGAGTTAACATACAGACGGCAAAGCTCCCCCGAGATGAAATACATCGTTTCGGGGGAGCTTTTTGTTGTATACAGAAAAGCACGCCCGAGAAAAGGCGTGCATTTCGTCAACCGATCCGATATCAGGACTCTCCGAACAGAACCTCTTCTGTTTTCGCACAGAGATAATGATATACGGGAAGATGCAATTCTTGAACCTTATAGGTTTCGGTTTCGGGAACTCGGATGCAGATCTGAGCAAGGTCCGCAAGTCTTCCGCCCGATTCCCCTGTCAAGGCGATCACGGTCATACCCATCGCACGGGCAAGGCGCGCGGCGTTACAAACGTTTTCGGCGTTCCCAGAGGTGGACAAGGCAAAAAGGATATCTCCCTTTTTCCCAAGCCCGTAGAGCATCTGCGCATACACCATGGCAGGATCAAGATCGTTCAGAGATGCAGTCAATGCGGCAGAAGCGGAATGCAGGGAAATGGCAGGCAACGACCCCTGCAGACGCTCCCTCAGATCTGCGGGGAGGTCGGAATCGGTAACGGTGCGGGGCAGGCGAAAGCCCTTCAGCAATTCCCCCGCCATATGATCGCAATCGGCAGCGCTTCCCCCGTTTCCGCAAAGCAGGCACGTTCCTCCGCAACGGTAGACGGAAGTCATTTTTTTTACGGCTTGTTCGATAGAATCCTTGCAGACCCGAAGGGAAGGATACCGTTGAAGTAGTTCATTCATTTTATTTTCCTCCTTGCATCGCAACGCTGAGCGCCGCAAGATCCCCTAGATTCTCCCCCAATGCGGCGGGAAGGATCCGACAGACCTCCAACGCTTGCGGCAATGCCTGTTCTTTCAAAACCTGCAGAACGGCAGGCTCCAGAAGGGCTCGCGCCCGTGCGTAAATGCTTCCGATGACGATCGCCTCGGGATTGAAAAGATCGATCAGAATGCTGAGTCCAAGCCCCAATTTTTCTCCGCACCGACGGTAGATCTCTTTTGCATCGGAGCACCCCGCAAAGGCGCACTCCGCCACGGATCTTGCCGTAACGGAGGGGAGATCCTCTACCGTAGCGCAATAGGAAACCGAGCGCCCAGTTCGAAGTTGCTGTTCAGCATAAGCAATTGCCTGTTGGCGGATCCCGCCGCCGGAGCAAAAGCCCTCAAAGGATCCCCGCTTCCCGTATCCGACGGGTCCGTCGGACGCCAAGGGAATATGCCCCGCCTCGCCGGCGTTGGCGTTGGTTCCCTCGTAGAGTGCTCCGTTCAGGATCAATCCCGCGCCTAAGCCCGTGCCGAAGGTGAGAAAGATCATATTGCGAGTTCCCTTTCCTGCCCCGAACCGCCATTCGGCAAGGGCACAGGCGTTTGCGTCGTTCTGAAGGTAGGCGGGAGCGCCCGTCGCCTCGGACAGAAGCGTTACGATGGGAACGTCATCCCAACCGGGAAGATTCGGTGGAGACATGATCGAACCTCTCTTCAGATCCAACGGACCACCGCAGCTGATCCCCACACCCGAGACCGCCCCGAAGGATGCGGCAGAGCTCAGGATCCGCTCGATCATTTCCTCGGGAGATCCGTTGTTGTCAAAGCGGATCTTTTCCAGGATCCGCCCCTCTTCGTCGCCCTTCACCAGGGCTATTTTGGTCCCGCCAATGTCAACTCCGAGATAATACTGACTCATTCAAGATCCCACTCCATCAAACTTTTTGCGCATCCCGCAGAATCTGCGGTGCGAATTCCATAGGGAGAGAGCGCTACGGGAATCGTCCGTCCCAGCAGGGAGATTTCAGTCTCCACAGCGGCGCCCTCCGATTCAAAGCAACGCAGGATCGGCTCAGTACCGTCCTCCGCCTTTTTGATTGCGGTAACGACCAAATGGTCCGAATCACAGCGAGCCCCCTCGTAGGAAAGAGACAGAGGTCCGTGATGGAAGGTATCGGTCAGAGAACGCAGGGGCATATTCAGAACCGCCGCCCGACGATGTGCATCGGTCACCCCGCGGAAGGGGAAGATCGTATAACAAAAACGGTGCTCTCCCTGATCCATAAAGCGGCAACGGTCATCCCGCGCGCCGTAGTGATCTGCAAAGATCGCACCCCGCAAAACCGTCATGCGAACCTGAGACGAGGTGGAATCGTAGCCGTATTTACTGTCGTTGGCAACGGCAAGTCCGTTGGAGGCAAACCATTTCCCGAACGGCTCTTCGCCGTTGCAGAGAGGACGGGCGATCGTACCGTAGGGGATTTCACAAACCACCTCATCCCGTGCGGGGAAGGCAAATTTCAACGCCTTGTGCTTTTCGTGATAATCCACCTCGGCAGAAACTTTGACCATATCGCTTCCCTCCGTCAGAGTATAATCCCGACGGAGGACCGAAGAACCGAAGGATTGGGTCACGCGAACGCGGGAGCAAACGGGACCGTTTTCCAAAACGCAGAATTCGGGATCGGCAAAGCGACCGCAGATCTCTCCCAGATCAAATTGATTGTGCGCCCAGGTATCGCAAGCGGTTTCGTCGGTCAGAATTGCTTCAAATCCGCCCTTCGCAACCACAGCGCCCGTGTCTTTTTCGGTGATTCTGCAGATCTCGCCCGTAGCGTGATCGAACTCCACCAGAAGCTTATCGTTCTCCAGGCGAAGCGGATCAAAGGCTTGGAACGGAGCGGGAGGCAGGGTGGGTCCCTTGCGGAACGAGCGGTAGACCCGATACCCCAGCGCAGGCACGGAGACACGGAAGGTGGTCAGATAATGATCAAACTCCCCGTTGGTCTGCTCGCCGCGAATGCTCTGATAGGGGATCTCCACGCCGTTTTCGTCGGTGATGCGGGTGGTGTTGATGCGGATCGCCACCGTTTCCTCCACGGGGAACGAATGGGGATTGAAGACCACGATAGGCGTTCCCAGAATCTCGTGCTCCCAAACGAGTCTTCCCTCGTGGGGATATTTGACCGCCTCGTTGGAGGAGGCGCCCGTGTCGATCTTGCGGCAGATCGACTGCAGAGCGCGGTTGATCGCCTGATCGGTAATGCTCATGATCTCTCCGAACAAATAAGAAGCGTCCTTAAAGGAGCTTTCGATGGAGCATCCCGCCAAAATATCGTGGAACTGATTGAACAGCAGGTTTTTCCAAGCCTTATTGAGGGCTTTTTGCGGATATGAATTCCCCACCAGATGGTTGGAAAGCATGCAGAACCGCTCTGCCGCCAAAAGATTCTCCTCGCATCTGCGGTTCATTTCCTTCACGTAGGTCACGGTGCTGTAGCATCCCCGTGCGTGGTGCTGAAGCTCTGTTTCGTGAACGGGAACGGAACGATCCTTCACCTGATCGAAATAGCGATCCACCGTCGAGAACACCGAATCGGGAAGGTTTTGCGCCTTCAGCGTGCGAACCAGCGCCGAGGACGGACCGCCGCCGTGGTTTCCGATGCCGATAAAGAGCATGCGCGGAAGATCGTCGGCTTTGATCTTGGCAAGAACGTCGTCGATCTGATCCTGCTTTTCCTCGGTAACGTTATAATGCGTGGGGATCCGATAAGTAAGCACGGAGCTTCCATCGTCGCTCTTCCAGTGGAAAAGATCCGAAGGCATGTCTTTTTCGTTTTTGTCGGGACGCATGAATACGTAACGGTTCAAGCCTCCCGCTCTCAGGATCTTCGGCAAGGAAGCCGCATGTCCGAAGGAGTCCACGTTATATCCGGTCTGGGCGACAACGCCAAATTTCTCCTTGAAATAGCGCTGAGAGATCAGTGCGTGCCGCGCAAACGCTTCGCCGCAGGGCATATTGCAATCGGGCTGCAGGAACCATCCGCCAACGATATTCCAACGCCCCTCCTTTACCCGCTGTTGGATCTCCGCAAACATCGCAGGGTCTGTCTGCTCCACCCATTGATAATAGACGGCACAGGCGGCGGTATAGTGAAAATCCTCGAATTCGATCATCCGATCCAAGGCGCTTCGCCAGCTGGCAAGAACCTCGGAATAACCGTCCTGCCAACGCCAGAGCCAGACGGGATCAATATGTGCGTTTCCGATATAATGAAGCTTTTCCATGGAATACTCTCCTCTCTTCTTTGCTTCATTATAGCACAGTCCAACATATTGTTACAATATTTTTTCATATGAAAGTATTGCTTTTTCTTACGAAATAATGTATAATAAAAGAAAGGAGGCGAAGGGAATGGATCGAAAGACAAGAAAATCTCACGTGGAAGCCTCTCCCATTGCGGCTTCGAAGAAGAAACTGCAAGGAGCGTATGAGACCCATTGGCACGAATTTTACGAAATCGAATACGTTTTATCGGGGAGCGGGACCTACATCATCGACGGAACGCCATATACCATCCGCGGCGGAATGCTTTTTTTTATGACCCCGCAGAATTTCCACAGCGTTTCGGCGGACGATTGCACGGTATACAACGTCATGTTCTCGGAGCAACCCTGCGATCTTCGGATCCTGTCCCGCCTCATCGGAGGAGAATCGGTCTTCGACACAAAAGAGGATCTTCCCTTTTTCGATGCCGTCTTCCACGAATTGGTGCAAAATTTGTCGGACGAAGCCTTTGCGGAATGCCTTCTGAATGCGGCATTGGGCAAGATCCCCTCGGAGAATCGGAGGACCCCCTCTGACCCGGTCGCCCAAGGATTGCTCTATCTCCTCCGCCATTTTCGGGAAAACCCCTCTCTTGCGGAGGTTGCGGAGCACGTGGGATACACCCCCACCTATTTCTCGGCCGTTTACAAGACCGACGTAGGCGAAACCTTCAAGCAAACGTTGGATCGGTTGCGCTTTGATTACGCCGCAAATCTGATCGCCCATTCCGACCTGACGGTTGCTCAGATCTGCAAGGAAAGCGGATTTGAGGACTACCCCAATTTTATCCGTCGCTACAAGGAACGGTTTGGAACAACTCCGGGAAATCGGAAGCGATAACATTTTTCAGGAGGAAATTCGGCATGTGGTTCTTTTTTGCACTTCTGTCCGCCGTCTTTGCGGCGCTCACCTCCATCCTTGCCAAGGTCGGCGTGGAGGGGGTCAATTCCAATCTTGCAACGGCGATCCGAACCGTCGTCGTGGTCGTGATGGCGTGGGGGATGGTCTTTCTCACCAACGCCCAATCGGGGCTGGGCGACGTAAGCCGAAAAAGCTGGATCTTTCTGATCCTGTCGGGTTTGGCAACGGGCGTCTCTTGGCTTTGCTATTACAAGGCGCTTCAGCTGGGAAAGACCTCGAAGGTCGTTCCCGTGGATAAGCTGAGCGTGGTGATCACGCTGATTCTGGCGTTCGTCTTCCTGCACGAGCAATTCACCGCAAAATCCCTCGTCGGTTGCATCCTGATCGGCGCGGGAACCATGGTCATGGTGCTGTAATAGGACCGTCAATTCAAATCGGAGGTAGTGTTGTGTCGTTACGTTCGGAGCCGGAAGCCCTTTCGGAGGCGCATTGGCAGAATGATCGCGTGAAGATCAAGCAGATCTCCGCCGAGGCGGATCGGATCTATGCGGGATAAGATTGCCAACTGACCGAAGAGCAGCGGGAGAAGCGAAATATCCATTTTTACGTAAACAAGTGCGGCTTTCAGATCGACCAATTTTGGTGTGAGTATTTTCAACCCGAACACGAAATGTTCGAGGATGAAAAGCACGATCCCGACGAAGGTCCTGATGAAATGTTCCGTTTTATCAAGGTGATGTAGCCATAATCGCTTCTCTTTGTTTACTGCATACCAACAATTGAGGGCGCCTTAGTCGGCGTCCTCTTTTCGTTTTTGCTTTTTTCTTTGTTTACCGCGGGGCAATGGTTGAGTCCTTTATTCTCCCTCAAACAGTTTTATTGCATCCGGAAGAAGGTCATCATATTATACCATTTTTTGCGGTTTTTCTCAATCCCTTTTTCTTTGAATATCCGCCTGTGGATTGGCAAGAATAGTTAGTAGCAAACAAATGGAGGTAAGTTTATGTTCAAACACGAAAAGATGCTTTTTCATCCCGTGGCGGTGGAGAGACCAAATCCGCAGTATGCGGCGCTTTTGCAGGAACAGCTTGGCGGCGGCAATGGCGAACTGAAGGCGGCGATGCAGTATATGTCCCAAAGCTTTCGCATCAAAGATCCCGAGATCAAGGATCTGTTCCTTGACATTGCGGCGGAGGAGCTGGGGCACATGGAAATGGTGGCGCAGACCATCAACCTCTTAAACGGTCACGACGTTGACGCCGCAAAGGTACCCTGCGGTGAGATCCAGTCCCACGTGCTCTTAGGTCTTAATCCCGGACTGATCAACGCTTCGGGGTATTCATGGACAGGAGACTATGTAACCGTTCCGGGGGATCTGTGTGCCGACCTGCTCAGCAATATTGCATCCGAACAGCGCGCGAAAGTGGTTTACGAATATCTTTACCGCCAGATCGACGATAATAAGGTACGCGAGACCATTGACTTCCTCTTAAACCGTGAGGAAGCGCATAATCAGATGTTTCGCGATGCCTTTAACAAGGTGCAGAACTCTGGCTCTAACCGCGATTTCGGCACCACCAGGGCCGCGAAGATGTATTTCTCCATGTCAGATCCCGGTCCCAACACATTTGCCACGGGTGATACCAAGCCTGTTTCCTTTGAGTAAAAGCAAAACGCCGATGAGGAATCGTTTGATTCTTCATCGGCTCATTTCTTCACTATA